>DATCQX010000319.1:0-6254 GCA_036569285.1 Streptomyces sp. | reverse complement strand
GGGGGGAGAGCCAGCGGTCCCAGGTGCGGCGGACGTCGGTGACGGCGCCGTCGTTCGTCCAGTGCCGGCCGATGCGGACGACGGCGAGGCGGTCGCCGGTGGCGTCCAGGGTGTGCCGGAACTCCTCGACGCGCGCGTACTGGACGAGTACCGGCAGCGGACAGCCGGGCGGGGAGACGCCGGCGGCGTCGCGGGCGAAGTCGTACATCAGGCCGTGGGTGCCGTGCCAGCGGGCCGAGTAGTAGTGCAGGACCTGGAGGTGGCCCTCCAGGCTGTACGGGTCGCGGCGGTGCAACTCGTCCCACCAGCGGGCCAGTTCGGACCGGCGCACACCCGCCGGATACAACCGCGCGACGGAGATCAGCGACACCCACGGCGTCGGGTCCTCGGGGTACGCCTCGCTCGCCGCCCGGCACGCCATGACCGCCGCGTCCACCCTGCGCGGGTCGATGGAGGTGCCCCGGCCCGCCTGGATCGCCAGGTTGAACGCCCGCGTCGTCTCCGTCGCCGCCCGCAGCACGAGCGCGTCCGGGTCGTGCGGCTCGGCCGCGAGCCAGGACTCGACCGTGGAGCCGCCCGCGCACACCTGCGCCAGCCGCCGCACCCGGTGCCCCCGTGACGGCCAGTCGGCGCCGGTCTCGCGCAGCAGGTCGCGCGGGCCGTGCCATCTGCCGATCACGAGGTCCGCCCGGGTCGCGGTCAGGGCCTCGTCCCCGCAGTCGGGGTCGAAGTCGGGCGAGAAGCGGTCGCGTGCCATGAGGTCTGCCTCGGGGTCGGGGGCGAGGGGGGTGAGGGAGGGGCCCGCCGTCCTGAGAAGCAGGCCCCGGGGGCGTCGTCCGCCACCCCGTGTGTCAGAAGTCCGTCGGCAGAGCCTCGTACGCGCCCCTGTGGCCCGGAACGGCGTGGCAGGGGATCGCGCGGGAGGCGTCGAGGCGGGCCGGACGGTAGTAGTCGCTGCCCCGGGCCCGGTACCAGAGCATCGGGATCAGACCGAGGGCCAGGCCGCCGAGGCCGATGGAGACCGCCGTCGCGCTGAGTCCGTCCAGGGACTCGGCGAAGACCCAGAACATGAAGAGGGCACCGCACAGCGGCCACACCCCGCCGAGCAGGAACGTCGTCACGGACCTGAGCAGCAGCTTCCGGTAGGCGACGACGGCGGCGAGCCCGGTGAGACCGTAGTACAGGGCGATCTGGAGCCCGATCGCCGCGAACGCGTCGGCGACGATCTCCCGCACCGAGCCGAGCGCGTTGGACGCGACGAGCAGCGTCAGCGCCACCGCCCCGACCGCGGCGACCGCCACCCACGGCGTGTTCCAGCGCCGGTGGACGCGGCCGAGCGCGGCGGGCATCGTCCGGTCCCGGCCCATCGCGAACAGCGACCGCGTGACCTGGACGAGCGTCGTCTCCAGCGTCGCGATCGTCGACAGCATCACCGCCACGACCAGCAGTTTCCCGCCCCACCCGGGCCACACGGCCGCCCCGAGCGCCCCGAGCACGTTCGCCGCGTCCCGGTCGATCTCCTCCTGGGGAAGCACCATATTGACGGCGACGGTGTAGACCTCGAACAGCACGAACACGACCCCGAGCCCGATCAGCCCCGCGAGCCCCGTCGTCCGGCGGCTGTCGCGCGTCTCCTCACTGAGGTTGCTCGTGACGTCCCAGCCCCAGAAGCAGAACGTGGCGACCAGCGCCCCCGACACGAACCCGGAGACCCCGTCGAACTGCCCGAGCCCGAACCAGGACCAGTCGAACGCCCGGACGCGCTCCGCACGCAGGAGGATCAGCCCGGCGAAGAGCACGAGAATCGCCAACTCCATGCCGGACATGACCAGTTGAGCCCGTGCGGTGAGCCGCGCCCCGCCGAGTACGACGGCCAGCATCAGCAGGAACCAGCCCGCGCCGACCGCCGTCGACCAGGCCGTGCTGTCCGCGAGCCCCTGGTCGAAGAGGGCGAGCGTCAGGGAGCCGGCGGGCAGGGAGCCCGCGGCCATGAAGAGGGTCACGGCGACCAGCAGGGCCCAGCCGCTGAGGAAGCCGAGGAACGGGTGGAGCGTGCGGCCCACCCACGTGTAGGCGGCGCCCGCGTTCGCGTCGATCCGCCCCAGGTGGCTGTAGGCGAGCGCGATGCCCGCCATCGGCAGCGCGCAGTAGAGCAGGGCCGCCGGGCCCGCCAGACCGACCGCGCCCACCAGGACCGCCGTCGTCGTGGCGATCGTGTACGCCGGGGCGCTGCCCGCGATCGCCATCACCGCCGTGTCGAACGTGCCGAGGACGTTCGCCTGAAGCCCTCGGCCGGGGTTGTTGCTCATGGGGTGCTGCTTTCCGTCGTGCACACCGCGCGGCGGAGAGGGGCCGGCGGCGCGTGGGGGGTGAGAGTGGGGGGTCGCGACCGCCGGGCGCCCTGGGGTGATGGCGGGGGGAGGCGGTGCGGTCGTGCGGAACCTGCCGTACGGAGGCGCGGGTGAAGGGGCGTGCGGAGGACCGCACAGAGGTGGTGTGCGGAGGTGAGCGTGGAGGGGCGTGCGAAGGATCATGCCACCGCTCCGTCGGCGGCCGATCACACCGAGTATGCGAGTGATGATAGTCCCAACGGTTTAGCTTTCAAGATTGACCGTCGAGTAACCTTCACGCCCCTTGCGCGCGAACTCCCTTTCCCTGTATGCCGGTTCAGTCCCCGATCCGGTCCAGCTGACGCAGCCGGTTCGTCGCGTCGAGCGCCGCGACCTTGTAGGACTCCGCCAGCGTCGGGTAGTTGAACACCGCGTCGACCAGGTAGTCGACCGTGCCTCCGCAGCCCATCACCGACTGCCCGATGTGGATGAGTTCCGTCGCCCCGCTCCCGAAGCAGTGCACCCCGAGAAGCCTGCGGTCCTGAGGCGACACCAGCAGCTTCAGCATGCCGTGCGCGTCCCCGATGATCTGACCCCGTGCCAGCTCCCGGTACCGGGCCACCCCGACCTCGAACGGCACCGAATCCTCGGTGAGTTGATCCTCGGTGCGGCCGACGAAACTGATCTCCGGGATGGTGTAGATGCCGATCGGCTGGAGGTCGTGCATCCGCCCCACCGGCTCCCCGAACGCGTGGTACGCCGCCGCCCGGCCCTGCTCCATCGACGTCGCCGCGAGCGCCGGGAAACCGATGACGTCCCCGACCGCGTAGATGTGCGGGACCTGCGTGCGGTAGTACTCGTCCACCGCTATCCGGCCGCGCGGGTCCGCCGTCAACCCCGCGTTCTCCAGGGCGAGTTCCTCCGTCAGGCCCTGCCGGCCCGCCGAGTACATCACCGTGTCCGACGGGATCTTCTTGCCGCTCTCCAGCACCGTCAGCGCGCTGTGCTGGTGCTGCTCCACCGCCGCGACCGTCTCCCCGAACCGGAACGTCACGGCCAGGTCCCGCAGGTGGTACTTGAGCGCCTCGACGATCTCCACGTCACACATGTCGAGCATCGCCGGGCGGCGCTCCACGACGGTCACCTTGCTGCCGAGGGCCGCGAACATGCTCGCGTATTCGCAGCCGATCACGCCCGCGCCGACGATCACCATCGACCTCGGGACCCGCTCGATCGTCAGCACGTTGTCCGAGTCGAGGATCGTCCGGCCGTCGAACTCCACCGTCTCCGGGCGCGCGGGGCGGGTGCCGGTCGCGATGACGATGTGATGCGCCGTCAAGATCCTTTCGTGGCCGGTGACTTCACGCAGGGCGACGGTGTGCGGGTCGACGAAACGGCCCGTCCCCGCGAACAGGGGGACCTGGTTGCGGGCCAACTGGCTGCGGATGACGTCCACTTCACGGCTCACGACATGCTGGGTGCGGGCCGTGAGGTCGGCGACGGTGATGTTCTCCTTGAGCCGGTAGCTCTGCCCGTACAGATCCCGCTGGGTGAGCCCGGTGAGATACAGCACCGCCTCCCGCAGCGTCTTGGACGGGATCGTGCCGGTGTGCAGGGAGACACCGCCGACCATGTCACCACGGTCGACGACAGCGACGGAGCGGCCGAGTTTCGCCGCCGCGATGGCGGCTTTCTGGCCGCCGGGACCGGAACCGAGTACGAGCATGTCGAAATCGGGCACGGACGGAGTCTGACAGCGGTGGAGGCTGCGGGGAAGGGGACGCCGGCGAAGGGGGCCGCGATGAGAGCGCTGGGCTTACGGGGCGTCGCCTCTACGGCAGCAGCTTGTCCAGGGCCGCTGGGCCCTCCGCCGCCAGTTTCTGTTCGGCCCACGCGAGGTTCTGGGGTGTGAGGTCGCGCCCGGAGGCGAGGACGAGGTCCTCCGCCGTCACCTCCGTACCGGTACGTGCGTGGAGCAGGGCGTCAGGGGTGGCTTGTTCCTCGGAGGGGTTCGTCATGGCCTGGACTCCTCTGGTGCGGTCGTCGAATCCACTATCGCCACTCATCGCGCGGCCCGCATGTGCGCGTGCCCGAGGCGGATGCCGGAAAACCCCTGGAGCGGGGGCGGCGGAAATCTTTTGGACACGGTCCGCCCCGCTGTCATATGGTCCTACCGCACGCCTGAGACGAACGGAAGGAGGCGAGTGCCATGCAGTCCATGACGACCCCGCGCTCCCTCCCCGCCGCCGTCGCGTGCCACGTCTGACCTGCCCGGGAGCGCATCACCTGCATTGCCGCTACCCGGAGGAATCCGTGACCGACCTGGTCATCCGCGCGCTCGACGAGACCGACGCGCACCTGTTCGACACCCTGCCCGACCCGCTGCGCGCCGCCGAGGCCCTGCGGACGGCCGTCTACCGCCCCGGCTGGAAGCGGGTCGCCCTGCGCGACGGCCGAGTCGTGGCCCGAGGCGCCTGGTGGGGCGGCCCGGACGACAGTGAACCGCTGACCCTCCCGTGGTTCGACGTCGCCGACGGCGAGGAGGAGGCCGGAGCCGAGCTGCTGCGCACGGCTCCCTGGAAGGTCGGCCTGGAGCTGAACCTCCCGCCCGGCTGGCGCGACGACGCCGAGCTGAAGGCCGCCGCCGAGGCCCGTATCGAGGCGGCCCGCCGGGCCGGGCAGGAGATCCTCGTCCAGCGGTACCTCTACCGCTGGACCCCCGACTGCGGGCTCCCCGACCGCCCCGGCCGCCTGGAGTTCGGCCCCGAGCCCGACGACGCCGTCTTCTTCGACGCCCTGCGCCGCATCCACTCCGTCACCCTCGACGCGCACGCCCTCAAAGCCATCGAGGAGGGCGGCCTCGACCAGGCCGCCCAGGAGGAGATCGACTTCTTCCACTGGTGCCCGTCCCCGCGCGAGTGGTGGCAGGTCGCCCGCACGCCCGAAGGAGAGCTGGCCGGCATCCACATCCCCGCGCACAATCCGAGCGGCCCGTGCATCGGGTTCATCGGCGTCGTCCCCGAACAGCGCGGGCACGGGTACGCCTACGACCTCCTCGCCGAGTGCACGCACTTCCTCGCGGAGCGGGGCGCGGAGTTCATCGCCGGGGCCACCGACCAGGGGAACTTCCCCATGGCGGCGCACTTCGAGCGGGCCGGGCATCCTGTGGTGCGGGAGCGGGTGAACTTCGAGTACCCGAGCGTTGTCAGTGCGGAGTGACAAGCTGGACTGAGGTCGGCTGAAGCGCGCTGAGGGACAGGAGGGGCCATGGGGTTCGACGGTGAGGTCTGGCGGGTGCGGTGCGGCGAGGAGGAGGCCGGGGAGATCGCGATCGACGACAGCGACTTCCCGTGGCTCTCCGGCCGCTTCACCCCCGGCCCGGCGTACACGGCCGTCGAACCCCTCTTCGCGCGCGAGCTGGCCCTGCTGAACGAGGGCTGGACCGAGGAGTGGGAGGCGCTCTACGACGAGATCACGTCCCGCGTCTCCCTCTCCTCCCCGGACGGCCCCGTCCCCGAGTTCCTGCTGCACATCGAGGGGGAGCGGGCCTGGTTCCGCTGGAGCGACGAACCCTTCGACAGGGAGTGACGCGGGTCACATGCGAGGCTGTCACGCCCAGGCCGCCTCCGTTGTCTAAGCGGTATACCCAACGGTCACCGCACAGGAGGACACCATGGAAGCCCGCCTCGACCTCTTCGGCAACCAGCTCTTCGGCAAGGTCCTGCGCCACATCAACTCCGCCGGCAAGGTCATCACCGACTCCACCCTCCCGCCCACCATCCAGGAACTGGTCAAAATCCGCGCCAGCCAGATCAACGGCTGCGGCTTCTGCACCGACATGCACACCAAGGACGCCGCGCACGCCGGGGAGACCTCGGTACGCCTCAATCTCGTCGCCACCTGGCGGGAGGCCAAGGTGTTCAC
>DATCQX010000318.1:0-4697 GCA_036569285.1 Streptomyces sp. | reverse complement strand
GCCGAGCTGTTCGACGCGGCCCCCGTTCATCACGGCGACCGTGTCGGCCATCGTCATGGCCTCCTCCTGGTCGTGCGTGACGTGCACGAAGGTGATGCCGACCTCGGTCTGGATGCGCTTGAGCTCCAGCTGCATCTGGCGGCGCAGCTTCAGGTCGAGGGCGCCGAGGGGTTCGTCGAGGAGGAGCACCTTGGGGTGGTTGATCAGCGCGCGGGCGACGGCGACGCGCTGCTGCTGGCCGCCGGAGAGCTGGTGGGGCCGTTTGCGGGCCTGTTCGCCGAGCTGGACGAGGTCGAGCATGTCGCCGACTGCTTGTTTCACGCTCTTGATGCCGCGCCGCCTGAGCCCGAAAGCGACATTCTCGAAAATGTCGAGGTGCGGGAAGAGCGCGTAGGACTGGAAAACCGTGTTGACGGGCCGCTTGTAGGGCGGCAGCCGGGTGACGTCCTGGTCGCCGAGGTGGACGGTGCCGCTGGTCGGCTCCTCCAGGCCCGCGATCATCCGCAGGGTCGTCGTCTTCCCGCAGCCCGACGCGCCCAGCAGGGCGAAGAAGGAGCCCTGCGGGACGGTCAGGTCGAGCGGGTGCACGGCGGTGAAGGCGCCGTAGGTCTTGCCGATGCCGGAGAGGCGGACGTCGCCGCTGTTGTCTGTCATGGTCGTCACGCCCCAGTGAGCTTCGCGAACTTCGCTTCGAATGCGGTCTCCTCGCTCGCGCTCAGCGAGCGGAAGGAGTGCGACTTGGCCTGCATCGCCTTGTCGGGGATGATCAGCGGGTTGTTCGCCGCATCCGGGTCGATTTTCGCAAGGGCCTCCCGGACGCCGTCCACCGGACAGACGTAATTGATGTACGCGGCGAGCCGGGCGGCCGGTTCGGGCTCGTAGTAGTAGTCGATGAGCCGCTCGGCGTTCGTCTTGTGGCGGGCCTTGTTGGGGATCACCAGGTTGTCGCTGGACGTCATGTAGCCGCTGTCGGGGATGACGAAGTCGATGTCCGGGCTGTCCGCCTTGAGCTGGACGACGTCCCCGGCCCAGGCGACGCAGGCGGCGAGGTCGCCCTTGGTGAGGTCGGCGGTGTAGTCGTTGCCGGTGAAGCGGCGGATCTGGCCGTTGTCGACGCCCTTCTGGAGGCGCGCGATCGCCGCGTCGTAGTCGTCGGCGGTGACCTTCGCCGGGTCCTTTCCCATGTCGAGCAGGGTCATGCCCATGCTGTCGCGCATCTCGGTGAGGAAGCCGACCCTGCCCTTCAGCTTGCGGTTGTCGAGGAGGTCGGAGACCGACTTCACCTCGACGCCGTCGAGGGCCTTCTTGTTGAAGGCGATGACCGTCGAGATGCCCTGCCAGGGGTAGGAGTAGGCCCGGCCCGGGTCCCAGTCGGGGCTGCGGAACTGGTCGGAGAGGTTGGCGAAGGCGTGCGGCAGGTGGGATGCGTCCAGTTTCTGGACCCACCCCAGACGGATCATCCGCGCGGCGAGCCAGTCGGTGAGGACCATCAGGTCGCGTCCGGTGTCCTGACCTGCGGCGAGCTGCGGTTTGACCTTGCCGAAGAACTCGTTGTTGTCGTTGATGTCCTCGGTGTACCGGACGGATATCCCGGTGCGCCGGGTGAACGTGTCGAGGGTCGGGTGGCGCTTGCCGCTCTTGTCGACGTCCATGTACTCGGTCCAGTTGGAGAAGGTGACGGTCTTCTCCTTCGCCGAGCGGTCGTCGGCGGACGTGCCGCCCTCGGTCTTCCCGGCGGCCGGGATGCCGCAGGCGCTGAGCGCCCCGAGGCCGCCCAGGGCCAGCGCGCCGCCCGTGGAGGCGCGCAGCAGCGACCGCCGGGTCAGCGCGGCCCGGCCGCCGCTCGGAGCGCGCCTCAGGGCCGCCGGGCGGGCCGGTGACAGGCGGTCGTCGGGCTCGTACTGCTCCATGCGCGTGCTGCCCTTCCTGACGGGACGAGGGTCGACTGCGGGGGTTCGCTCAGCGGCCGGTGAACACCGTGCGGTGCCAGGGTTTGCGGGCGATGGCCGTGTTGTCGAACATGACGTGCTTGATCTGGGTGTACTCCTCGAACGAGTACGGTGACATGTCCTTGCCGTAGCCGGACTGCCGGTACCCGCCGTGGGGCATCTCGCTGACGATCGGGATGTGGTCGTTGACCCACACGCACCCCGCGCGCAGCTCCCGGGTGGCCCGGTTCGCCCGGAACACGTCCCGGGTCCACACGGACGCCGCGAGCCCGTAGGGGGTGTCGTTGGCGAGCCGGATGCCCTCGTCGTCGCTGTCGAAGGGCAGGGCCACCAGGACGGGCCCGAAGATCTCGGACCGGACGATCTCGCTGTCCTGGGGGGCGTCCGCGATCAGGGTGGGGAGATAGTAGGCGCCGTCGCGCTCCTTCGGGGAGGCTCCGCCGGTGACCACGCGCGCGTACGCGCGTGCCCGGTCGACGAAACCCGCGACGCGGTCGCGGTGGGCGTGGGTGATCAGCGGGCCGAGGTCGGTGCCGTCCGCGAAGGGGTCGCCGAGGACGACGCTCTCCATGAGGGCGGCCGTCCGCTCCACGAACGCGTCGTACAGCGGCCTCTGCACGTACGCGCGCGTGGCGGCCGTGCAGTCCTGCCCGCCGTTGATCAGCGCGCCCGCGACGGCGCCCTGCGCGGCGGCCTCCAGATCGGCGTCGTCGTGCACCAGGAACGGCGCCTTGCCGCCCAGCTCCAGATGGACGCGCTTGACGGTCTCCGAGGCCACCCGCGCGATGTGCTTGCCGACGGCCGTGGAGCCCGTGAACGACGTCATCGCGACGTCCGGATGCGCGACGAGGTGCTCCCCGGCCTCCTTCCCGGTGCCGCTGACGACGTTGACGACGCCGTCGGGGATCCCGGCGTCCGTGGCGGCCCGCGCGAACATCAGGGCCGTCAGGGGGGTCAGCTCGGACGGCTTCAGGACGATCGTGTTGCCCGCCGCGATCGCCGGGAGGATCTTCCACGCGGCCATCTGGAGGGGGTAGTTCCAGGGGGCGATGGAGCCGACGACGCCGAGCGCCTCGCGCCGTACGTACGACGTGTGGTCCGCCGAGTACTCGCCGGCCGCCTGGCCCTGGAGGTGCCGGGCAGCGCCCGCGAAGAACGCGGTGTTGTCGATCGTCCCGGGCACGTCGAACTCGCGCGTCAGCCTCAGCGGTTTGCCGCACTGGAGCGACTCCGCGCGGGCGAACTCCTCCGCCCGGTCGGCGAGGACTCCCGCGAGGCGGTGCAGCGCGTCGGAGCGTTCGCCGGGCGTGGCGCCGGACCAGCCGGGGAAGGCGGCCCGCGCGGCGGCCACGGCGGCGTCGACGTCCGCCGGGGAGGCGAGGCGGTAGGTGAGGACGGGGGTGCCCGTGGCGGGGTCGCCGACGGTGTGGCTGTCCGGGGAGGTGCCGGGGGTGAGACGGCCGGCGATGTACTGGGCACCCTGGGCGAAACGTTCCTCTGTGGGGAACCTGTCCTGCATGCCGCTCTCCTCGACGCACGGGCGTGGCTCTGGCCGGATTTGAGTGCCGATCCTGACAGAGAGACAGCACCTCAACAAGGGATTCCGTTGTTGCCTTTTGGTTACGCGACGGAATCTGTCGAGCGGACAGTTGGGGAAGAGTAGGCCGGGGCGGTAATTCGGGCCGGATTGTCAGTGGTGGCTGCGATGCTGTCGGGCATGGAGAAGATCGATTCACGGGAGGCGCTGACGCGGGCCCTCCGGGCGGGCGCGAAGGTCAAGTATCTGCACTTCTGGGGGCACCGGCCGAGTGCCGACGGGCGCGTCGGGGCCGGCTGCCTCAGCCAGTGGTGGGAGTCGCCGTTCACCGTCGCCGGGGTGGACTACGCGACGGCCGAGCACTGGATGATGGCCGAGAAAGCCCGGCTGTTCGGGGACGCGCAGGCCGAGGCACGCGTCCTCGCGGCGGACCATCCGTCCGTCGCCAAGAACGCCGGGCGGCTGGTCCGGGGGTTCGACGACTCGGTGTGGGCCCGGGAGCGGTTCCGGATCGTCGTCGAGGGGAGCGTCCACAAGTTCCGGTCCGATCCCGCGCTCCGGGAGTTCCTGCTCGGCACCGGGGAGCGGGTGCTCGTCGAGGCCAGTCCAGTGGACCGGGTATGGGGGATCGGGCTCGCCGCGCGGGACACGGGGGCCGGTGATCCCGAGCGGTGGAGGGGGCTGAATCTGTTGGGGTTCGCGTTGATGGAGGCGCGGGAGAGGGTTCGGGGCGGGGGGTCGCCGCTGGCGGGGTAGGGAGTGCGGGGTCTGCCTCGGTGAGGCGGGTTGTTGTGGGTGGGAAGCCGGGGGAGCAGGCGCCCCAACCCACTCAGGCCATGAACGTCAGCACGCCCATCCCCACCGACAGCAGGATGCCGGTGACGCCGCAGATGATGCCCGCCAGGGCCTGGCCGCCGTTCGTCGCCTCGCCTCGGGCGGCCTTGCGGCGGCCGATGGTGCCGAGGACGACGCCCAGGACGCCGAGGATGAAGGCGATCGGCCAGAAGCAGAAGCCGAGGGCGCCGAGGATACCGGTGATCATGGCGGAGGTGCCCATGCCGTTGCTCGGGGGTGCGGCGGGCCAGCCGTAAGGGGCGGGGTAGCCGAGGGGGGCGGGCATTCCCGGTGCGGGCATGCCGAGGGGCTGCATGCCGGGGCCCGGTGCTCCTGCGGTGGGGGGTGCGCCGTACGGGTGAGGGTAGGCGTAGGGC
>DATCQX010000317.1:0-7591 GCA_036569285.1 Streptomyces sp. | reverse complement strand
GTCCTCGCGACCGGCGGCATGGGCCAGGTGTTCTCCGCGACCACCAACCCGTCCGTGTCGACCGGCGACGGCGTCGCGCTCGCCCTGCGCGCGGGCGCCGAGGTCAGCGACATGGAGTTCGTCCAGTTCCACCCGACGGTGCTGTTCCTCGGCGCCGACGCGGAGGGCCAGCAGCCCCTCGTCTCCGAGGCGGTACGCGGCGAGGGCGCGCACCTGGTCGACGCGGACGGCGTGCGCTTCATGACCGGCCAGCACGAACTGGGCGAGCTGGCGCCCCGGGACATCGTCGCCAAGGGCATCATGCGGCGCATGCAGGAGCAGGGCGCCGAGCACATGTACCTCGACGCCCGGCACTTCGGCGCCGACATGTGGGAGAACCGCTTCCCGACGATCCTCGCCGCCTGCCGCGCGCACGGCATCGATCCCGTCCGGGAGCCGATCCCGGTCGCCCCGGCCGCCCACTACGCCTCCGGCGGCGTGCGCACCGACTCCCGGGGCCGCACGACCGTACCCGGCCTGTACGCGTGCGGGGAGGTCGCCTGCACGGGTGTCCACGGCGCCAACCGGCTCGCCTCGAACTCCCTCCTGGAGGGCCTCGTCTACGCCGAGCGGATCGCCGCCGACATCGCCGAGACCGGCCTCCACGCGCGCGTGCCCGCCCCCGTCGAGACCCCGCAGATCCCCGAGCACCCCCTCCTCGCCCCCGAGGACCGGTTCGCGATCCAGCGGATCATGACCGACGGCGCCGGTGTCCTGCGCTCGGCGGCCTCCCTGGACCAGGCCGCCGACCAGCTCGACGCGCTCGACGCGCACGCGCGGGGCGCCCTCGACGAGAACGGCAAGACCGCAGAACCCGGCGTCGACACCTGGGAGGCCACCAACCTCCTGTGCGTGGCCCGCGTCCTGGTCGCCGCCGCCCGCGTGCGCGAGGAGACCCGCGGCTGCCACTGGCGCGAGGACCACGCCGACCGCGACGACGACACCTGGCGCCGCCACATCGTCGTCCGCCTCGACCCGGACCGTTCGCTCGCCGTGCTGCCCACGGACACCGCGGACTTCCCCCCGACCCAGCGCCCCCAGGAGCAGTGACCGAAGTGAGCAACGACCTTCCCCTCGTCGAGAACGGTGTCGAGAACGGAGTCCGGAGCGGTGGCTGCGGCGACGGCTGCGCGTGCGGAGCCGAGGACGACGCCGAGTACCTGGAGTGCGGCCTCGACCCCGCGCTCGCCGAACTCCTCGCCGACGCCGGGCTCGACCCCGTCGAGGTCGAGGACATCGCGAACGTGGCGATCCAGGAGGACCTCGCGCACGGCGTGGACGTCACGACCGTCGCGACGATCCCCGAGGAGGCCGTCTCCACCGCCGACTTCGTCGCGCGCGAGGCGGGCGTCGTCGCGGGCCTCAGGGTCGCCGAGGCGGTCGTCTCGATCGTCTGCGCCGACGAGTTCGAGGTCGAGCGGCACGTCGAGGACGGGGACCGCGTCGAGGCCGGGCAGGCGCTCCTGTCGATCACCTCCCGCACCCGCGACCTCCTCACCGCCGAGCGCAGCGCCCTCAACCTGCTGTGCCGGCTCTCCGGCATCGCGACCGCCACGCGCGCGTGGGCTGACGCGCTGGACGGCACACAGGCGCGCGTGCGCGACACCCGCAAGACGACGCCGGGACTGCGGTCCCTGGAGAAGTTCGCCGTGCGCTGCGGCGGAGGCGTCAACCACCGCATGTCGCTCTCCGACGCGGCCCTCGTCAAGGACAACCACGTGGTCGCCGCCGGGGGCGTCTCCCAGGCGTTCAAGGCCGTCCGCGAGACGTTCCCGGACGTCCCCGTCGAGGTCGAGGTCGACACCCTCCACCAGCTCCGCGAGGTCGTCGAGGCGGGCGCCGACCTGATCCTGCTCGACAACTTCACGCCCGGGGAGTGCGAAGAGGCCGTCGGGATCGTCGGCGGGCGCGCGCTCCTGGAGGCGTCCGGGCGGCTCACGCTCGACAACGCGCGCGCGTACGCCGACACCGGGGTCGACTTCCTCGCCGTCGGGGCGCTCACCCACTCCTCGCCGATCCTGGACATCGGCCTCGATCTGCGTGAGGCGGAGTGAACCGGTGCTGCTGACGATCAACGTCGAGAACACGCACACCACCCTCGGGCTGTTCGACGGGGCGGACATCGTCCAGCACTGGCGCGTCTCCACGGACGCGCGCCGGACCGCCGACGAACTCGCGGTGCTGCTCAAGGGGCTGATGGGCATGCACCCGCTCCCCGGGGTGGAGCTGGGCGAGGGCATCGACGGGATCGCCATCTGCGCGACCGTCCCCTCGGTGCTGCACGAGTTCCGTGAGGTCACCCGCCGGTACTACGGCGACGTCCCGGCCGTCCTCGTGGAGCCCGGCGTCAAGACCGGCGTGCCGATCCTCACCGACAACCCCAAGGAGGTCGGCGCCGACCGCATCGTCAACGTCGTCGCCGCCGTGGAGCTGTACGGGGGGCCCGCCGTCGTCGTCGACTTCGGGACGGCGACCACGTTCGAAGCCATCTCCGCGCGCGGGGAGTACGTCGGCGGTGTCATCGCCCCCGGCATCGGGATCTCCGCCGAGGCGCTCGGCGTCAAAGGGGCGCAGCTGCGCAAGGTCGAGCTGGCCCGGCCGCGCAGCGTCATCGGCAAGAACACCGTCGAGGCCATGCGGTCCGGGATCGTCTACGGGTTCGCCGGGCAGGTCGACGGGGTCGTCCGGCGCATCGTCCGCGAACTCGCCGCCGATCCCGACGACGTGACGGTCATCGCGACCGGGGGGCTGGCTCCGGTCGTCCTCGGCGAGGTGTCGGTGATCGACGAGCACGAGCCCTGGCTGACGCTGATCGGGCTCCGGCTGGTGTACGAGCGGAACGTCTCGCGGATGTGAGGGGCCTCGCCGGATCCCGCGCGGGGTCCGGCCGTGTCCCCGGTCCCGCCCGTGGCGTTGGGCACGCGCGTGGGGGAAAGGTGGGCGCCACGCGCGGGGCTTATGTCGAATTTGTCTGATTAGCGCGTATCGTCGGCGCATGCCCACGCCATACGGATCCCGCGGCGGCATGGCGTTCGGTGCGGAGGAGCTGCGTGTGCTCCGTCGCGCTCTCGCCCTCGCCCTTCACCCTGGTCCCGCCTCGGCGGAGGACGTCCAGGACTGTCATCGGCTGGCGACGTCTCTCGACGAGGCGCTGCGCGAGGCCGCTCGGTTGCGGACGTTCCTGGTGGCCGACCTCGCGCGGTACCGGGCGGCCCTGCCCGGCACCGCGGCCGGGTACCTGACGCTCCTGGAGGAGGTGCTGGGCACCGGGTACCGTCCCGACCCGGACGACCTCGCCGCCCTGCGCGCCCTGCGGGGCAACCCGCTCGCCGCGACCCTCCTGAGCCGCTGCCAGGTGCTCGCCGAGCAGGACGTCCGCAGCCGCCTGGCCCGCCGGACCACCCGCCATGCCGTCCCCGCGCCCCTCACGCCGACTCCCGCGGTCCCGCCCTCCCGCACCCGCCTCCTGGCCCTGCCGGGCGGCCTGTCGCCCGACGGCGGCTTCGACGAGGCCGTGGGGGAGGAGCAGGCGGCCCCGCAGAAGCGTCCGGAGCCCCGGCCGGCGGAGCGGCCCGCCCAGCCCTCGTCCCCGGACCCGGCCCGCCGCCCCATCCCCACCCCGGGCGAGGTCTTCCCGCGCCGCAAGCCGGCTCCGACCCCGCCCCCACCTCCCGCCGACCCCGAGGAACGGCTCGCGGCGGGGTGAATCCCCGGGGCGAGGAATTCCTCGCCCTTCCCCGACCGGCTTTGCCCGAACCCGGTCCGGCTGTGGCCGGCTCACCTGCCCCGTCGGCCCCATGAGGCCGTTCGTGACCCGGTGAGGGTGCGGAAATCCCCGGTGCGCGGCTCCGCCCCGCCGGAGAAGCCGGGCGCCCGGACCGGTTGCGGGAATTCCGCGCCCCGTGGGCGCCGGGCGGGCCACGGCACCCCTTTCGGCAGATCGGGGGCGCCCCGCGGAACGCGTTGTGCCTATGAGGGCGTTTCGCCGGGCCGCCGAGTGCCCTTCGAGCCGGCCTATAGGGGGCGGCGAAGGTGTCCGGCAATGCGACGTCCCGCCGGGCTCACCGGGATTCGGGGAGAAGCGTGGGCCAGGGGTTGTCATCGAACGCTCACTGATCGTGGCGGCCGGGGTTCGCGGAGGGAATTGGCCGGACGGCGCGCACAGAGTCGTCCGGCGCGGCTGTTGTTCGGAACCGGGCCGCGTTTCGGGCGTCGAGGGTTTCCCCTGTGCGGCTTCTTCGTGGCTCGGAATCATCGGACGCCAGGATTTCGGGACCTCGGATTTACGGGTTCCGGTCCCTCGGTGCCTGCATTTCCCGGGCGCGCCGGTCACGGATTCCCTGGTCGGGCGCAGTGCGCGGATGATCGTCGGGCACTCGGGGAACACAGAGCGGATCGTGCGGTGCACGCCGGGTGACGGGGTCGGATTCCCGCCGCGGGCAACTTCCGGGGTGTGCGAGGCCGTGAGGATACCCGGAAGGGGTAAGAGAGGTCCGGAGTTTTCGAAAACTCCGGAATAACACCCCGGGATCCGCCGATCCGCCGAGCGGAACGCCCCGGCCAGGGGTCCCCACGCTCCCCGACCCCGCCCGGATGCCCGTTTCCTCCGTGGCTACCCTGGACGCATGGACTACGTCTCCGCGCTCCTGCCCCCCGTCGTCATGGCAGTGCTCTTCATCGCCCTGGTCCGTGTGATCGTGAAGACCCAGGGCGGTGCCAACAAGGCCAAGGAGGACGCGGCCGTCGACGCAGTGCTCGCGCAGGCGGAGGCGGCCCAGCGGGGCGGTGCGAGCCGCTCCGAGAGCTGACACCGGACGTCCCATTTGTTCATGATCCTGGCGAAAAGTTCAGGTTCATCGGGTGAATGACGAGTTCTCCCACTATTGTGCTGAGTGTGCCTCGCCCATTGGGAGAACTCGAAGACGCGGTCATGACGCGGGTGTGGAAGTGGAACCGCCCGGTGACCGTCCGGGAAGTCCTCGAAGACCTTCAGCAGGAACGGTCCATCGCCTACACCACGGTGATGACCGTTTTGGACAATCTCCATCAGAAGGGCTGGGTCCGACGGGAGTCGGAAGGCCGGGCCTATCGATATGAGGCGGTGTCCACGCGCGCGGCGTACTCCGCCGCCCTCATGAACGACGCCTGGAGCCAGAGCGACAACCCCGCCGCCGCTCTCGTCGCCTTCTTCGGGATGATGAGCGAGGAACAGCGGGAGGCGCTGCGGGACGCGGTACGGATGGTCCAGGGCCCGGAAACACCGGCGCGGAGCCCCGGGGCGGCACCCGAGGACGCCGGGCGATAACGTCCGGCTCATGCCAGCGCACAGGTCCCCCGCCCACGCCATCACCGTCCGCCGCGCGCGTACGGGCGACGTCCCCGCCGTCCGCCGACTCCTCGACGACTACGCGCGCGGGCGCATCCTCCTCGACAAAGCGACGGTGACGCTTTACGAGGACATCCAGGAGTTCTGGGTCGCGGAACGGGACGACAACGCCGAGGTCGTCGGCTGCGGCGCGCTGCACGTCATGTGGGAAGACCTCGCGGAAGTTCGCACTCTCGCGGTCAAGGCGGGCCTGAAGGGCTCCGGTGTCGGGCATCAGTTGCTGGAGAAGTTGCTGCACACGGCGCGCTGGCTCGGTGTTCGCCGGGTTTTCTGTCTGACCTTCGAAGTGGACTTCTTCGGCAAGCACGGCTTCGTGGAGATCGGCGAGACGCCGGTGGACACCGATGTCTACGCGGAGCTGCTGCGTTCCTATGACGAGGGCGTCGCCGAGTTCCTCGGACTCGAACGAGTGAAACCGAACACCTTGGGCAACACTCGGATGCTTCTGCATCTGTGATCGACCTTGCCCAGGGGGTCTATGTCCGAAACGCGCACGTTTCCGGTCGGGGCGAGGGTCCGGTCTCTCCCAGGGGTTTGTGTTTTCCCAGCAAAAGCGGTTTGCTTTCCGACGTACTGCGTAGTGCATATAACTAGGGGCGGTGAAACGGCGGACGCCGCAGACCCCCAGCCCTCACGTTATCGATGAAAGGAATACCGGTGGCACAGAAGGTTCAGGTCCTTCTTGTCGACGACCTCGACGGCGGCGAGGCGGACGAGACCGTGACGTTCGCGCTGGACGGCAAGACCTACGAGATCGATCTCACGACGGCCAATGCGGACAAGCTGCGCGGCCTTCTCGACGCCTATGTGAAGGGCGGCCGGCGTACCGGTGGCCGTGCCTCCGGCGGGCGCGGAAAGGCCCGTGCCGCGGCGGGCGGCAACCAGGACACCGCGCAGATCCGCGCCTGGGCGAAGGAGAACGGCTACGACGTCAACGACCGTGGCCGTGTTCCGGCGACCATCCGCGAGGCCTACGAGAAGGCCAACGGCTGAGCGCACGCGCTCCGCAGGCGGGCACGGTGCACTTCGGTCGCCAGGGTGTCCACGAGCCGTACGAGGTCGGGGGCGCCGTCGTCGCCCCCAGGAGCCGACACCGTCGGCAGCGAGGACTCCTCGCGACCCGGAACGGGGGGCCGCAGCCACACAGCGGCCCCCTGTGCAGTTCCCCGGCGCACCGCCCCCGGCGGCAGCGGGGCGGTGATGCTCCCGCCCGCGCCGGTCGCCGTCAGGTCCAGCGGCACCGCGCCCCACTCCAGCCACCTCAGGACCCCCGGCAGCTCCTCCGCGCCGCCCGCCGCGACGAGGAACCGCATCCGGTCCCCGCGCACCGCGACCGGCGCCACCAGGGCCAGCCGCTCCAGCGCGGCCCGGCCCGCCCCCGCGGGGACGTCCAGGACGTCGAAGTCGCGGCCGGTGAAAAGTCGTACCGGCGATCCGGGCACTGTCGCCCAGCCCAGCTCGTTCTCGTACCAACCGCGGACCGAACCGCGGGGATGCGGCGGACGGCGAGGGGAGGGGACGGTGGTGGCATCTGTGGATTCCGCGGACGCGGGCGCCGTGCCCGTGGGGCCGAGTGGGGGGTGCGAGCCAGCCATGCCGAGTGCAACCGCGCGAAGAGGCCGCGAGTTACGCTGGGTGTGCTATCAGCTGCGAAGAGTGCCGGAAGGGGGGTGTGGGGCCATGCGGAGTGGCGCAAGGTTGTTCGCCCGTAGCGGAGGGAACCGGTGCGTACGGCATGGACTGTCAGTGTCGACGGGTAAGACATCCCTAGTGGGAGGGGGCGACGCACAGGAAAGGCCGTCCCGCGTTCGCCGTCGGCGTACTGGCGACCGGGGTAACTGTCTGGCCTGCGGGAACATCGTCTCGCACCATCAGGTTGGAGCAGATGTCGGCGTTCGGGGTCAGGAGATCGTGCCAGATCTCCCGTCCCGCGGAGGTGATCCGGACGGTGTCGGCAGTTGGAATGAGCGGTCCCCGCTTGCGGGACTAAGCTGCGGAAGGACAGCGAGGGGAGCGTCCCCTCATTGCCTGACCGCTCTGAGGAGCGATTAACGATGTTCGAGAGGTTCACCGACCGCGCGCGGCGGGTTGTCGTCCTGGCTCAGGAAGAAGCCCGGATGCTCAACCACAACTACATCGGCACCGAGCACATCCTCCTGGGCCTGA
>DATCQX010000316.1:0-13205 GCA_036569285.1 Streptomyces sp. | reverse complement strand
CCCCACGACGCAGTCGACGAGGACGCTGCCCGCCCCGATGCTCGCCGCGTCGTGGCAGATCGCGCCTTCCAGGATCGCGCCGGCGCCGACGGCGACATCGCGGCCGAGGACGGTGCCGCTCGCCAGTGTGGCCTGCTCGCCGACATGGGCGCCGGCACCGATGTGGAGGGGGCCGAGGAGGGTGACGTCCGGAGGGAGCCGGACGTCGTGGCTGATGTGGACGCCCGGCGAGACCTGGGGGAACTCCAGTTCGACCGCGACTTTGCCGGTGAGCGCGTCGGCCTGTGCCTGGAAGTAGCGGGCGTGGGTGCCGACGTCCTCCCAGTAGGCGTCGGTCGACCAGCCCTGGAGGGAGTCCTCCTCGACCAGCGCGGGGAACACGTCGCGTGCCCAGTCGGTCGTCCGGCCGGCGGGGATGCGGTCGAGGACGACGGGGTCGACGACGTAGATCCCGGTGTTGACCCGGTTCGAGAAGTGGGCGCCGGGCTCGGGCTTCTCCACGAAGCGGTCGATCCGTCCCCGCTCGTCGGTGGTGACGACCCCGAAGCCTGCCGGGTCCTCGACTTCGGCGAGGGCGGCGGTGACGAGCGCCGGCACGGATCGGTGGTGGTCGATGAGCGCGGTCAGATCGCAGTCGGTGAGGGTGTCGCCGGAGATCACGAGGAACGGCCCGGTGCGCAGCCGGCGGGCCAGGCCGCCGAAGCCGCCGGCCGTGCCGAGCGGGGCGTCCTCGACGACGCACGAGATCTTTAAGCTGAATTCCGTGAGCCCCGCCAGATAGTCCTGGATCTGTCCGGCGTGGTACTGCGCGGTGACGATGGCCTCGTCGATGCCGTGCCGTTCCAGGAGCCGCAGGACGTGGTGGAGCATCGGACGCCCGGCGACGGGCATGAGGGGTTTGGGCTGGTTCCTGGTCAGAGGGTCGAGCCTGGTTCCCTGACCACCAGCCATCACTACGGCCTTCATCGTTTCTCCGTCCTTGTGGTGGGGATGACCGACGACGCGGAGGCGGACGGATCAGACGGCGGCGCGAACGTCGTCCATCACCTTGGCGATCGCGTGGGACTGGTGCAGCGGAACCAGGTAGGCCGATTCGCCCGCTGCCGCTCTGGTCACCTCTTCGACCATCAGCAGGTAGGGGTCGACCTCCGCGTACGAGGAGGAGAACCGCCTCTCGCGGATCGTCCCGGCCATCCGCGACGGATGAGCGCCCGCGGTGAACGCGCGGTCGAGGAGCTGGAAGTCCCCGGCCGTCCCCCGCACCGCGAAGGTCTCGACCCACTCCCCGGTGAGGCCGCTGAAGACGTCCGCCGTCCCGCCTCCCGGGAATTCGAGGATGAAGGAGGTCATCCGGTCGGCCGAATCGGGGGACCAGCGTTCCCGCCGTACCTCGCGTACGAGCGGCTCCCGCCATCCGTGGGCGGCGAGCGCGGCCGAGATGGCGTAGTAGCCGACGTCGTAGAGGGCGCCGCCGCCCAGCTCCGGGGCGAAGCGGTAGTTGCCCACTGCGGGGGTGGGCCCGTCGAAGTACGCCGAGACGTGGGTGACGTCGCCGATGTCTCCGCGGGACAGGAGCGACTCCATGTCCCGGGTGCGCGGGTGCCAGCGGTTCCACGCCGCTTCCACCAGGAGCTTTCCGGAGGCTTCGGCGGTGCCTGCGAGGGCGTCCACCTCCTTGGCGGACAGCGTGAGCGGCTTCTCGCAGACCACGTGTTTGCCGGCTCGCAGCGCTTCTTCGGCCCACTCGCGGTGGGAGCTGTTGTGCAGGGCGATGTAGACGACGTCCACGTCGGGGTCGTCGAGAAGCGCGCGGTAGTCGCTGTGGGTGCGGGTGGCCTCCAGGGCGGCGGCGCGGGAGGTGTCGCGGGAGGAGACCGCGTGGAGAACGGCGCCCCGGGCCTGGTGGACGGCCGGTGCCAGGTTCGAGCGGGCGATGGAACCGGCGCCTATGAAACCCCAGTTGATCATTACGGCCTCTCGATCTTTTCCGCGTGGATCAGGTCCAGGACCAGGGAGCTCCACCCGAAGGACTCCGCGCCGTGCCCGCCGGGCGTGTAAGGGCCGTAGCACTCTCTCAGCCCGGCGTCACCGACGAATGCGATCGTTCTGCGGGCCAGGGCGGACGCGGCGTCCAGGTAACCGCGGGAGCGCAGGCCCCAGTACAGGTACCAGTTCAGGTTGAGCCAGCTGGAGCCGCGGAAGATGGCCCGGGTGCCGAAGTCGGGGTCGAAGGAGGGCTCCGTCGCCGCGACGCTCGCCACCGGGAGAGGGAGCCAGAACTCCCTCTCGTTCAGCAGGTGTTCCTCGATGACACGCTCGGCGTGAGCGGTGGGGACCGCGTCGAGGACGATGGGGAAGAGGGACGTGGCGGTGAGGACGTCCACGCGTGTCCCGGACACCAGGTCCACGTCGTAGAAGGCGCCTGTCCGCTCGTCCCAGCACCAGCGGACCAGCGCGTCGCAGACGGCCCGTGAGCGCAGCGTCAGCCCGTCGGACACCTCCTGCGGCAGGCCGGCGGCAGCGGCCAGCCGTGACAGGGCGGTCAGTCCGTGTGCGTAGACGGTGTTGACCAGGACGTCGTTCCACACGAAGGCCTGGTGGTCCGCCAGCCGGCTCTCCGGGATCCGGCCCGGGGAGTACGTGTCGATCAGCCTGCGCATGGCCGTGTGCCAGTCGGCGGCGACATGGCCGCGCCCCGAGGCGTGGATTCCGAGAGCGCGGTCGTACTTGGGGCTGATGTCGAGGCCGGACTCGTCGGGCTGGTAGATCTCCAGGAGCCCCGTGGCGGGGCTGGTCCGGTGCTGTTCCAGCCAGGAGAAGAAGGCCAGCGTCGGAGGCAGGACCTGGGCCAGCCAGTCGGTGTCCCCGGTCGCCTCGAAGACCCGTTCCACGGCTGTGGCGATGACGGGGGGTGCGATGGTGACGGACCGCCAGCCCTGCCACAGGTCGATCCTGAACTCCGCGGTCGCCTGCGGGCGGAGTTCGTCCTGCCAGAGGACCATGTGGGGCAGGAAACCGGTAGGGGTCACCGCCGAGACCAGCGAGCTGATCTCGGCGCGGGCCCTGCGGGTGTCGACGTGCAGGAGCGCGATGGCGTGGTAGCTGCTGTCCCACGCCCACTGGAACGGGTAGGTGGCGGGCGACGGGCAGGTGAACTCGTACGGGAGACCGGCTCCCTCGGAGAACCCGGACCGGTGGTTTCCCCGTAAGGTCGAGACCGCGGCTTCCCAGGCTCGTGCGGCGTGATGCTCGGGAGTGTTCTTCATCAGCCCTTCTTGTTCCGAAGAGTTCAGGATGGGTACGGCGTCCGTGACGGATGGGCGCGTCCGAGCAGAAGCAGGGCCGCCGCCGCGGCGAGCAGAACGCCCTCCACCGCGAAGGAGCGGCTCACCCCGAAGCGGTCGGACAGGGTTCCGAGCAGCAGCGGCGCCAGCATGATCGCCACCGACACCAGGAGCTGGACGCGCGTGGTGGCCTGGTCCGTTCTGCCACCGGCCGCCTCCACGGCGAGGGACAGCGACAGCGGGAACAGATTCGCGATGCCGACCCCGGCCACCAGCAGCGCCGTCAGCGCGACCGGGACCGAGCCGCCGGCCCACAGGGCCGCGAAGCCCACCGCGGTGACGGCCAGCGCCGCGAGCGCCAACTGCTCGGTCGACGCCTGACTCGCCGACAGCCGGCTGCCGGCCAGGCGCCCGAGCAGGGTCCCCGCGAAGAAGAGACTCATGGCGGTGCCGGCCTGCCCCTCGCTGAGCCCAACCGCATCGGTCAGCTGCGGCGACGCGTAGAAGACCAGGCAGAACTCGGCGCCGACGACGGCTGCGCACAGGGCCGCACGCAGCCAGTACGAGCGAGGCAGCCGTCCGGTCGCGACGGTCTCGTCCGACCCGGCGTCCTCGGGCCGCAGCGGCTCCCGCCGCATCACCGCGTAGAGGCCGGCCGTGGCCGCCAGCGGCAGCAGCATGCTGGGAGGCCACCCGGCGCCGACCGCCTGGAACGCGCCGATGAGCAGCGGTGCCACCAGCGCCGCCGCGCTGGCGGCGGCGTTGGCCTCGACGATGGCCCGCTGGCGTTCGGAGCCGTGGTGCCGGGCGAGGACGGTCAGCACCGTCGTCTGGACCAGGGCACCGCTCACCCCCATGACGGCGGCGGCGGTCAGCGTCACCGCCACGTTCGGACCCACCGCCAGCAGCACCGAGCCGGCGACCAGGGCGCACAGCGACGCCCACAGGACACCGCGGTAGCCGTATACGCCGGTGAGACGCTCGACGAAGCCGTTGGCGACGATCGCACCGCCGGCGAACACCGTCGAGTGCGCGCTCATCAGGGCGTAGGACAGATCGAGGTCACTGCGCAGCAGGGGCAGCAGCGGCCCCAGGGCGTAGAGCACGTAGGCGTAGATCGCGAGACCGCCGTAGGACAGGCGGGTCGTCCGGTCCCGGACGAATGCGGCCGCCCCGACGGTCATACACCGACTCCGACCTCGTCGCCCCGGATCGAGGCGGTGGCCGGGGCGAGCAGGAGGTCGGAGGCGAGCATGGAGGTCTTCATGGAAGCCCCCTGACCGTAGTCCGTGAAAGCCTTCCGGACGCCGGCTTCGTCGTGCAGGGACACCCGGGTGGTCAGCAGCGGGCGGGCGTCCACCAGGCCGGTCTCGATGAGGCGGAGCGCCACCTCGGAGACGCTGGCGGAGCGGGTCATGGGGAAGAGCCGGACGTCGAAGGGGGTGGCGTGCAGCTTCAGCCCCTTGGCGAGGATCATCCAGGTGTTGATCTGCTGGGGCACCGCCGTGGCGCCGTACACCACGTAGTCCCCGCCCGGCCGCAGGAGCCCCATCGCGATCTCGCGTATGTCCTTCTGCCCCGGCTTGGCCGCGCCGATGTGCGGCAGGGCGTCGAAGACGTAGTCCGCGAACTGGTCGTGGTGCTCGTGGACGAAGTCCTCAAGGGTGCCGGACTCGGTCTCCGTGTTGAAGGCCGAACGGGCCCCGTAGGACCGGGCGAGGTCCAGCCGCTCCTGGTTCTGGTCGAGGACGGTGACGGAGCCCGCCCCCAGGTACCGGTCGAGGACCTGGACGGCCAGCAGGGCGCTGGGGCCGCAGCCGAGGACGACGCAGGTGTCGCCCGGCTTGGGCGGGTTGAGGAGCAGGGAGCGCAGCACCGAGGTGAGGGGCTCGATGATCGTGGCCAGGTCGGACGGCAGGGAGTCCGGGAGGACGACAGCCGCCGCCTGGTCGGCGTCGTAGAAGTTACGCTCGGTGTACCAGGACGTTTCCACGCCATGGAGGCCGGGGAAGATCGGCCGTAACGCTCGGTATTCCGCCATCCCGCCGAAGTCGGTCTGGCCCCAATAGCAGACACGGTCACCGACCTGCACGGCGCCGCGCAGCTTTTTGCCGACCTCCAGGACGCGGCCGACATATTCGTGTCCGGGGATGATCGGCCACGTATCCGGGAAAAGGTGTCCCCTGAAGTAGGACACGTCCGTGGAGCAGATGGAAACAGCCTCGGTGCTCATCAGAATTTCGTCCGGCTGACATACCGGATTGGGGACGATCGCGCGCTCGATGGATCCCGGGGCCGTCATCAGATACGCGTACATCTAACCTCCGTGAGATATCGTTGACCTGCGTCAACGTGAGATTGAAGGCATAACGGAAATCGAAGACGGTTCTCACTGATCCGGGGAATCGACCTGGAAAGCCACATCCAGGACGTACCTGTTTCCCACGTATCGGGTCTCGGTCAGTTCGAGGGGCCGGTCGGCCTGGTCCAGGATGAGGCGCCGCTCGATGAGGAGAGCCGAGCCGACGGTGATGCCCAACAGATGGGCGTCGAGATCGCCGGCGACGTCCGCCTCGATCGAGGAGTAGCCGCGCTGCGGGTTCCTTCCCAGGTCGATCAGTGCCTCGTGCAGGGAGTGGGTGGACACGTCGACGTCCAGGAGTTCCTGGAGTTCCCCGGGGAAGACCGCCTTCTCCAGCGCCACCGGGACGTCGTCGGCCAGTCGGACACGCGTGATGGCCACGACGTCGGCGGATTTGGCGAGCTGAAGGCGGTGGACTTCGTCCGGCTGTGCCCTTCTGGTTTCCGACGAAATGATCTTTGAAGAGGGGGTGCGGCCTCGTCGACGCATTTCCTCGCTGAAGCGAACCAGATTCTCCGCGCGACGTCGGGCGGGCGGTTCGGCGACGAATGTACCTCGCCCGGATGCTTTGTAGATCAAGCCTTCGGTGACGAGTCCCTGGAAAGCTGCCCGCGCGGTCATCCGGCTGACGCCGAATTCGGCACACAGTTCGCTCTCCGAAGGGAGCGGGTCGTGCGGCCGAAGCTTTGTGATTCTCTCCCGAAGCGTTTGCTCGATCTGGTAGTACCGCGGGGCGAAGCTTTCGTTCATCGCTTTCCTTCCTAGAGAGAATCAGGTATCCAGCCGCCTGGTCAACCGATCAAATCTGGTCGCTCTCGGTGTCTGGCCGGATAGGGACGCTGGTGACGTCCAGTATCCGTGCGAGGGTGGGTGGCTAGCTGTCTAGACAGCTCTGGTTCGGTGTTCTACGGTCGTCCAAGTGCTCACCACGTCGAGGAGCGGGTTCGTGAACGTCAGCAGTCTTACCGTTGCCCAAGTCGCGAAGATGATCGACCACTCGCTCCTGCGCCCTGAGTTGACGCTGGACGCGGTACTCGAAGGGTGCGTGCTGGCAGCCCGCTACGACGTGGCGTCCGTGTGCGTGAAGCCCGCCGACGTCGCGGCGGCCGTCAAGATGCTGGCCGGCACGTCGGTACTGGTCGGAACAGTGGTGGGATTTCCGCACGGCTCCTCGGTGACCGCGGTCAAGGCGGCCGAGGCGCGGGCCGCGCTCGACGACGGGGCACGCGAGCTGGACATGGTCCTCAACATCGGCCTCCTTCTCGGGCGTGAGGACGCGGCGGTGGCCGATGACATCCGGGCCGTCACCGATGTGGCGCGCGACGGCGGCGCCCTGGTGAAGGTCATCTTCGAGAACGCCTACCTGACGGACGAGGCGAAGGTCCGCGCCTGCCACCTCGCGGAGGACGCGGGCGCGGACTACGTCAAGACCTCCACCGGCTTCGCCCCCGGCGGGGCCACTCTTGAGGACGTACGGCTGATGCGCGCCTCGGTCTCCGAACGCGTCAAGGTCAAGGCCGCCGGCGGGGTGCGCACGCTCGACGTCCTGTTCGACATGCACCGCGCCGGAGCCACACGGTTCGGCGCCACCGCGACCGCCGCCATGCTCGACGATCTCGCGGCCCGCAGGGGTGAGGCTCCCGTCGGGTGATCCCCCTCCAAGCTCCGTGCGTGCCGTCACCGGGACCTGACAGACCGGTACCGGCGAGCACGGCGAGGGCCTGTCCGGCGCCTGACAGCCGGACAGGCCCTCAGGGGAGGGGGTGGGTGTGCGGCTCCCCGCAACCGGAGAGGAATGCTCCAGGCGATCCTCGGGCGGGGCTC
The DNA here is from genome assembly GCA_036569285.1 of Streptomyces sp. GTDB lineage: Bacteria > Actinomycetota > Actinomycetes > Streptomycetales > Streptomycetaceae > Streptomyces. Next base: position 5,735 of record DATCQX010000316.1, on the reverse strand, counting down.
CTGACGTGCGGAACGCGGCCGTCGACAGGGTGGTGACGGCGTCGGCCGGGGGAGTTGAAGGGGCTGTTCGGTTCCGTCGGCGGTTCGGTCCGGGGGAGAGGAGGGGAGGAGAGGACGGCGATGGCGCACGACGAGGAAGGCGTGAGAAGGCATCCACAGTCGCTGCGACCACGCGGCATCACCGACACCCCCGACCTCACCACCACCCCACCCCTGCTCCTCCTTACCCGCGACCAGGCAGGAGCTTCACCAGCCGCCTGGACAACACACGTGCAGGTTGAGCAGGCATAGGTGTCGTTGTGGCGGTTGCCCACCCTTGTGACCTGGCGAAGGCCGGGATTCGGTGGCGCATGGGGAGAAGGAAGGCTGCCCGGTGGAGCACCGGGGGCGTCGTGGATCCGTGGGAGCGGCAGGCCGGGGAGTCGGTCCAGGCGTTCGTGGTGTACCGCGATCTGGGGCTGGTGCGGAGTGTCACGAAGGTGGTACGAGAGTTGGACAAGTCCCGGACGGTGGTGGGGCGGTGGTCGCGGCAGTACGGGTGGGTGGCGCGGGCGTCGGCGTATGGCCGGGAGCAGGACCGGTTGTTCGTCGCGGAGCGGGCGCAGGCGCAGGCGCGGCGGGATGTCGCGCGCCGACATGCGAAGTTGACGCAGGTGGTGCCTGCTCGCTGCCCGTGGTCTCCCTGTGCTGACAGGCCCGGCCTCCGCTTGCGCACGCTGGAGGACGTGTTAACCCCTGCCGGAGTCGAGAAGACCGAGTCGCAACTCGACGGACCGAAGACCCAGGTTGGCCGGCGTAGGCAGCCCTCAGCTCGGATCCGCGTCGAACACGCCAACGCCGCCCGACCTTTCCCGAGACTCCGCAGGCCATCGCCGACCTGATCTTCGGCCGGGCCACCACACGCGGCCCACCCGACACGAGCACAGCACCGATCTTGTCCTCGCGCACGGCATCGCCCGCTCGGCCGGAGCGGCCCGCTCCACCCGGCCATGCCGGTTTCGTGCAGCACTCCGCCAGCGCCGAAGGACGTGGCACACGTAGGCTGATGGAAGGTGACGCCCACGGCCGAGGGAGCCTCGGATGAGAGCCGAGCACGGTTTGGACGCCGCCCAGGCCCCGCCAGGAGTGGAACCCCATGTGCCCAACGTGGCGCGGATCTACGACTACCTCCTCGGCGGAAACACGCACTATCCCGCCGACCGAGAGGCGGCCCGGCGTATCGTCGCCGCCAGCCCGCACCCTCCGCTGCTGGCCCGCGCCATGCGGCGCTGGCTGGGGCGTGTCGTGGCGGCCATGGCCACAGAGGGTGTCAGCCAGTTCCTCGACCTGGGAGCGGGGCTGCCCACCCTGGACAACGTGCACGAGGCCGCCGCACGGCACCACCCTGACGCCAAGGTCGTCTACCTCGACAACGACCCCACAGTCCTGGCACACGGCCGCCCCTTGCTGGAACCGGGCCGGTCCGCACTGGTCCTGGGCGATGTGCGGGACATGGCCGCCGTCCTTGACCACCCCGACGTCCACGCCCTGATCGACTTCGCCGCCCCGCTCGGCGTCATCGTCTCCGGTGTCATCCACTTCCTGCCCGACACGCCGGCCGTAGCCGAGCAGTTCGCCGTCCTGCGCCACCACCTGGCCCCCGGCAGCCTGCTCGCCCTCAACTCCCTGGTGTCCGACGGCGATCCCGAAGGCGCCTCCCGGCTTCAGCGGCTCTACCAAGGCGAGACTGGGCACGGCCGACTGCGCACAGCCGCCCAACTCCGCCAGTTCTTCGCCGACTTCCCCCTCCAGCCCCCGGGCCTCGTCCCGCTGGACGAGTGGCGCCCCGAGACCTCGCTGCCGCCCTCCGACCTTCCCGCCCCTCTGATCTGGGGCGCGATGGCACGCAAACCGTCGTAAGTCCCGGTCGGGGCCGTGCCATTCACCGCGCAGGCGCCCCGGACCGAGCCAGAACTCCTCCTGCATGCCACCGGCGATCACCTTGCCCACAGCCGCATTCCACCCCTCGATAGGCGCGGTGTGCCGCGACGCCCCCAGGTCCTGTGCCGCTCGGCCGTACGCTGGAAAACGGAGGCTCGCGAGATGCGCGCCAACGGGGCGGTAAACAGGGGGCTGGGGTGGACCAGGAGCAGGTGCGGGAGCTCGGGCGGCGGATCGTCGAGGCCGCGCGACCGGATGAGGTGGAGAACTTCGACACGGTCGCCGACGCCTGGTTCGAGGATCCGGAGCGGTCCCTTACCGGGGACGCGGTACGGAACGATCCGACCGGCTCGGGAGTGGCGCAGCAGGTGGTGTTCCTGGCGCCGATCGCCCTCTACATAGCGGAACACGTGCTGGGGACGGTGACGGACGCGGTGATCACCTCCGTCGGAGGCAGGCTGTGGGGCAAGTTGCGGCGCAGGAGGCGGACGGCCGTGGAGTCCGCGCTTCCGTCGGCCACGCCGGGCCTGGAACCGGAGGTGATCCGAGAGCGTGCGCTGCGGGCGGCGATCCGGCGCGGTGTCACGGGCGCCGAGGCGGAGCGGCTGGCCGACGTCGTGGTTGAGGTCTTCGGCGACGGGGCGGGGCCGTCAGGTCCATAGGACGTAGTGGCTGAACGCGATCGTGCTCGCCGCCAGGCTGCCCATGACGAGGACGGTGAGCAGTGTCGCGAGAGCCCGTCGCCAGGTGGGTGTACGAGCCGCCGGCGTGGATGTGCGGTCGCGGCCACCTGCCCCGGGGCGCGGACGCCGCGGCAGGAGGGCGCCGGTCGTGCGGGCCAGCAGTACGGCGCACAGCCCGAGGGCGGTGCCTTGCACCGCGATGGTGGTGCCGGATATGCCGAAGAGCACGCCGTAGGTGGTCGGGTTGCCGGTCGCGCAGGTCCAGGCCCCCGAACCGCACAAGGCGACGTACACCGGGGCGGGCATGACGAGGCCGGTCAGCCCGGCCGTGGTCAGCGCGGCCAGGAGAGCCGGGGACAGCCGGCCGCCGGTGGTCGCGTGCAGGGCGGCGACGAAGGCCGCCGCACCGCAGCACGCGACGCATATCCACTCGGTGGTGACCATCAGGTACTCAAGGTCGTAGCCTCGGTTCGCGAGCAGTCTTGGGCCGCCCACGACGGCGCGCAGGATGGTGACGTAGCCGAACGCGACGGCGACGGCGAGGCCTGCGGCAAGGAGACCGGCGATCAAGGGCACCCGGAACCGTGCCCGTGCGGACGTTCGCCCGATCGGAAGCGCGTCCGGGCCGAGGGCGGCGCGTGCCCAGGCGGGGGCCGTCGTCCGAGAACGGCGGACCGCCCCGGCCACCACGTACAGCACCGGGACCGCCATCAGGACGGCGCAACCCGGAAGCGCCGAAAGGTAGTTCAGGGCCATGACCTGGGCCACCGTTGCCTCGGCCAGGGGCCAGTGCCGGATGAAGGCGGCCGGGGGTGCGGTCTGGACCCAGGTGATGCTGACGTTGTCATGGACCGTGAGCCACGTGAAGAACACGGGCGCGGCCCCGAGCATGCCGAGGACGACGCTCGCGGCGATCATCCGCCGAAGTGATGAGCCGCTGACCGGAATCCAGGCGGTTGCCGCCTCCGCGGCCCACTGGAAGAACGCGATGACGATGACGGCGAGGGTGAGCGAGGTCAGGACGACCACGATGACCGTGTTCGCCGCGCCGTCCCCGAAGACGCCCCATGTACCGGCGTTGGCGTAGATGACGGACAGCGGCAGGGCAGCCAGCACACCCGCGGCCAGCGCGAGACCGGCCCGCCACGGTGCCGGCGGTCTCCCGCCGTGCGCCACGCCGAGCCGGGCCCGCCACATCGTGACGCAGGCCATGCCCGCGATCAGCAGCAGCGCGACCGCGGCGGCGGGCCCGAGGACCATCACCTGGGCGAGGAGCACGGTGGCCCGTGTCCCGTTGACCAGCCGCATGAGGATCTCGATGATCGGCGTGTCCTGCCCACTGGGTGAGATGAGGAAGGCGATCCATCCGCTGAAACCGAGATTGACCGTGATCAGCCCGATCGCCATGCCTGCCGCGAACATGGCCATCGCACCAGGGCTGTACAGCACCGCCGAGTTCCCCACGTCCCGCAACCGGCGCGCCGCCGACGGGTGATGGCCGACCGCTTCGGGCAGCCTCCCGCCGCGCTGCGGGGCACCATGTCGCAGGAGCGCGAGCACGGCGGCCTCGTCGGTCAGCGCGGCGCGTGCGTCGGCGTGGGTCTCGCGTACCCGCAGCACGGCGTTGCGCGTGAGATACACCAGGCCCGTGAGCAGGACGAGCGAGAGTGCCGAGTGCGCGTCGGGGAAGCGGGCCCGAAGGTGGTACGCCCCCGGGTCGGCCGGGTGCAGGAAGACACCGGGCGCGAAGAACGCGGCCAGGAACGGCACGATGACGAGCACGAGATACGCACGCCACGCCGCGTACGTCACGTAGGTCGGACGGTTGTCGCGGTTGGTGAAGTGCGCGAGCTCGTGCAGCACGGTGCCGTCGAACACCGCGGGGTCGGTGCGGTGCAGCTTGAGCAGGCCCATATGGAGGATCAGGTACGTGCGGCGCTGGTAGCCGAAGGCCCGCGCCCCGGTGTCCTCTGCGTACGGATTCAGGTGGCACCGAGGCCGTCGGCGTGCCTCCAGCCCGATGTGTTCGGCGAGCTGCTCCACCCGCGCGGCCACCGCCGCCTGGTCGGCACGGTCGTCCCGCAGCAGTTGGAGCCCCCGTCGGCTCAGCCGGGGCGCTTCGCGCCACAGCCGGACGGGCGACCACCGCGAGCCTTCGCCCGGGCCGGGGTGGACGGTGTGGAGGATGCACCACGGCGTCACGGCGTAGGCGAGGACCATGGCGACGACCATCAGGAGCGTGCCCGTCAGCGACCACAGGGTGATCGAGCTCAGATAGGGAGCGGTGCACCGCAGCACGACCGTGGTGTCGGTCATCGGGCTCGTCCCGTGGGCGATGCCGGGCGGCTGCACCGGCGTCATGCACGCGGCGGCACGGGTGTCGGCTTCGGGGTGCACCAGCAGGGCCATATAGCCGTAAAGAGAGCCGGTGCTGGCGAGCACGGCGAGCACCAGACTCGTGAAGCGCAGTGTCGTGGCGGTCGGCACGACATCGGGGCCCGTGAGCAGTCTCCGCCGCCACCGATCGGTGGCGGCGCCGGGACCGGGATCGGGCGAGTCCGCCGCGCCCGCTCCTGCGGGGGACGCCGTCCCGGTCACCATCGGGCTGCGACCTTCTTGTACGCGGTGTCGGCGGTGTCCCGGGTGAGGTCGGTGTCGACCGCGAGTCCGGAGTGCGAGACGACGATCACAGTGCTGCCGTGCTGGACCGCGCGGACGTCCGAGTACAACGTCACGCCCAACTCGGTGATGACGCCGGTGAAGCGGGTGGTGGTCGACCGGTCGCCGGTCGAGGGCAGCGACAGTGCCGCGGCCGTGAAGGAGACGTCGTATCCGGCGACCTTGCCCGAGAACGAGCCGCAGGCCGTGGGCATCCCCTCGTACTGCTTCATCGCCTTCGCCGCGCCGTCGGCGGTGTACTGCAGCAACGTCTCGCTGAGCGAAGTACCCGAGGCGTCGGCGAACACCACGCTGGCCGACGCACGTGCACCCGGCGGGTCTGTGGCCAGCGGAGCGCAACCGGACAACGAGGAGTCACCCGCCCCGGACGGCGGCCCGCTCTGCTTCGAGAAACCTGACGGAACGTCACCGACCGTCAGCAGTGCCGCCTTCAGATCACCGGCCGACGGCGTT
>DATCQX010000315.1:0-4349 GCA_036569285.1 Streptomyces sp. | reverse complement strand
GCACACGTGGACGGCGTTCGCGCTGGTCCTGCTGTGCGTGTTCTGCATGTTCTACACGGCGCCCCTGTCGTACACGCTGATGTCGTTCTTCGTGACGGCCGCGCTGGGCGTCCTGTACACGCTGCTGCACACCTACAGCCTCTCGGTGCTGGTGCTGCGCGTCGAGGAGACGGCGCTCGGCGCGGCCTGCGGGGTGATCGCGGCGGCGCTGGTGCTGCCGGTGCACACGGACCGCCGTACCGACGAACTCCTCGGAGCGGTCCTGGAGCACCTCGCGGACGTCACCTCCGGGGCGCTGGACCAGCTCAGCGGCGCGCACGCGGAGGATCTGCTGGAGCGGGCGCGGGATCTGGACCAGGCGCTCGCCGATCTGCTGGCGGCGACGCAGCCGCTGACGCATCCGGTGTCGCCCCTGCGCGGGCGCAAGGACACGGCGCGGTACGTGGTGGCGCTGCTGGAGACCTGCGCCTATCACGCGCGGTCGCTCGCGGCGACGGCCGAATTGCTGCCGACGCACCCCTCGATCGCGGCCGATCCCCGGCTGCGCGGGGCGGGTGAGCGGATCGTGGCCAACATCGGGGCGGTCGCGGCGCACGTCCGGGACGAGCCGGCGGCCGTCCGTACCGGGGCGAGCATCGCCTCGCTGCTGCGGCCGGGGCGGTACGGGACGCCGCGCTACGGCCGGGTCACGGACCGGGTGCTGCGGCATCTCCAGCGGCTGGACGAGGCGGTGGTGGGGCTCGCGCGTCCGCTGGGGGTGCCGGTGAAGGCCGAGTCGGGGGATGTCGCGGCCTGATGTGAACTCCCTTGGGGAGCAGCCCACTTGGGCCGCTCCCCAAGAAAGATGAAAGTGAAACAGGTCACTCACCCCGCTCGCGGGTGCGCGAAATCTCCCGCGATGGTTTACGGTTCATACATACGGGGTGCACGGAGTCGAGATCCCACTCCTCCGGACATCACCGTGTGACAGCCCTGGCTGGCTTCCCCCGTCCAGCCAGGGCTTTCCCCTTTCTTCACACGCGCCGAGGTGCCCTACGCGCCGCCACGGGCTCCAATGGAACGCATGACCAGAGCGACCAAACTCCTCACCGCCCTCGATCCGCCCCAGCGCGAGCACCTCCTCACCCTCGCCGAAGAAGTCTCCTTCCCCGAAGACACCCGCATCTTCGAAGCGGGCGGCACCGCCGACCGCTTCTGGGTCATCCGCTCCGGCGCCGTCAGCCTCGACCAACAGGTCACCAGCCAGCAGCGCGTCACCGTCGCGAGCCTCGGCTCCGGCGACCTCCTCGGCTGGTCCTGGCTCTTCCCGCCCTACGTCTGGGACTTCGGCGCGGAGGCGTTCAGCCCCGTCCGCGCCTACGAGTTCAAGGCGGCACCGGTGCTACGACTGTGCGAGGAGGATCCGGCGCTGGGGTTGTCGCTGGTGAGACTCGTGGCGGAGATTCTGGCGCACAGGTTGGAGCTCACGAGGGGGAGGCTGTTGGAGGCGCACAGGAGGGGGAGCTTGTAGGGGGGAGCACTCACCGGCACGGTCAAATGCGGTACCTCCGCAGAGCAGGCAGCGCCCCCGCGATCCCCAGCATCACCACCACGACCAACACCCCACCCCCCGTGACAGCCGCCCGCGGCCCGAACGCGGCCCCCGCCGTCCCGTGCAGCACATCGGCAAGCCGCGGTCCCCCCGCGACCACCACGGTGAACACCCCCTGCATCCGCCCCCGCATCTCGTCCGTGGCCGCGGACAGCAAGATCGCCCCGCGGAACACCATCGACACCATGTCCGCGACCCCGGCGACGATCAGGAACGCCACCGAGAACCACAGATTGAGACTCACCCCCACCAAGGCGATGGCGGCCCCCCAGGCGACGACGGCCCCGATCACCATCACCCCGTGCCGCCGTATCCGCGAGAACGTCCCGGAGAACACCCCGCCCAGCACAGCCCCGACAGGAACCGCCGCGAACAGCACCCCCAGCGCGAGCCCTTCCCCGTACGACGCATACGTCTCAGCGGCGAGCTGCGGAAACAGCGCCCGAGGCATCCCGAACACCATCGCGACGACATCCGCGAGGAACGACAGCAACAGCACCTTGTTGCGCGAGATGTACCGAAACCCCTCCGCGATCTCCCGCACCCCGGCCCGCCGCCTCCCGCTCCCGTCGAGCGGCGGCAGCGAGGGCAGCCGGTAGACGGCCCACACGGTCACACACAGCGCGACCGCGTCGATCAGATACAACTCGGGCAGCCCCACAACAGGGATCAGCGCCCCGGCCAGCAGCGGCCCGGCAACCAGCCCCGTCTGCATGACCGTCGACCCGAGCGCGTTCGCGGCAGCCAGCTCCTCCGCCGGAACCAACCGCGCGATGGACGCGTTGCGCGCGGGCGAGTTGAGCCCGAAGAACGCCTGCTGCACAGCGAGCAGCACCATCAGCACCCCGACGGAGTCGAGCCCCGAGAACGCCTGCACCCAGAACAGCAGCGAGGTGACGGCGATCCCCGAGTTGGTGATCAGCAACAGCCGCCGCCGGTCCATCGCATCGGCGACGGCCCCGCCCCACAGCGCGAACACGACCATCGGCACGAGCCCGGCGAGGCTCGCGTACCCCACCCACGCGGAGGACCCGGTGATGTCGTACACCTGCTTCGGCACGGCGACGGCCGTCAGCTGGCTCCCCACGGCCGTGACGATCGTCGACGACCACAACCGCCGGTAGGCGGGCCGCCGCAGCGGCCGGGTGTCCATCGCCCACCGCCGCCACCCCTTGCGGACCGGCGTCGGTTCCTCGACCGGAGGGCTGCTCTCACTGGTATCCACGCACACCTGCTTGCCGGTTACATCTTTCGCTGCCGGGGATCAGTGTCGCAGCCCGGTACGACGATCAGCTCCCCGCGATCAGCGTGACGCCGAGCACGATCATCGTCGTCGCGACGAGCCCGTCCAGCACGCGCCAGGCGGACGGCCGGGTCAGGAACCGGCTCAGCAGCCGCGCCCCGAACCCGAGCGCGGCGAACCAGCACAGGCTCGCGACGGTGGCACCGAGCCCGAACGTCCAGCGCAGGGCGCCCCGGTCGGCGGCGATGGAGCCGAGCAGGAAGACGGTGTCGAGGTAGACGTGCGGGTTGAGCCAGGTCAGCGCGAGACAGGTGAGCACCGCCCGCCTCACGGACCCGGTCGTGTCCCCCTCCGCCGCCAGCGCCCCCTGCGGCCTCACCACACGCCGGACGGCGAGCGCGCCGTACCCGAGCAGGAAAGCGCCGCCGATCCAGCCGACGGCGGTCAGCACCCCCGGCCAGGCCACCACCAGCGCGCCCACTCCCCCGACGCCGAGGGCGATGAGCAGCGCGTCGGACAGGGCGCAGATCGCGACGACGGGCAGGACGGCGTCACGGCGGATGCCCTGGCGCAGGACGAACGCGTTCTGGGCGCCGATGGCGACGATCAGGGACAGGCCGGTGCCGAAACCGGCCACGGCGGCGGTGAGTGCTTGAGGCATGCCGTCCACGCTACGAAGTGGATCACCGCGCGTACAGCTAAAGATTCTTACGTAACATTAGTGACCGTGATGACCGACCTCCCCCTCGACCAGGTGCGCACCCTCCTCGCCGTCGTCGACGAGGGCACGTTCGACGCGGCGGCGTCGGCCCTCCACCTGACGCCGTCCGCCGTCAGCCAGCGCGTGAAGGCGCTGGAGCAGCGGACGGGGCGTGTCCTGCTGCTGCGCACCAAGCCGGTGCGGCCCACCGAGTCGGGCGAGATCGTCGTACGGTTCGCGCGGCAGCTCGCCCGGCTGGAGCGCGACACGCGGTCCGAGCTGGGGATGAGCGGGGAGGGGGAGGCGACGCGCGTCTCGGTCGCGGTGAACGCGGACTCCCTGGCGACGTGGTTCCTGCCCGCGCTCCGCGAGGTGCCGCAGGAGCCGCGCCTGTACTTCGAGCTGCACCGCGAGGACGAGTCACGGACCGCGCGACTCCTGCGCGAGGGGCTGGTGATGGCGGCGGTGACGGCGTCGGCGGAGGCGGTGACGGGGTGCACGGTCCGTCCGCTGGGCACGATGCGCTACCTCGCGTCCGCGCACCCCGCGTTCGCGTCCCGTCACCTCACCGGCCCGCTCGCCGACGCCCTCGCCGAGGCCCCCGTCGTCACCTTCGACCGCCAGGACCGCCTCCAGGACACCTTCGTCCGGCACCTGGGCGGGACCGGGGCGAGCGCCCTGCGGCACGCGGTCCCCACCTCGGAGGGCTTCCGCGACGCGGTCGCCGCCGGGCTGGGCTGGGGCATGGTCCCGGAGACCCAGGCGGCCCCGCTGTTCGCGACCGGCCGCCTGCTCTCCCTCGCCCCCGACCTGCC
>DATCQX010000314.1:0-2931 GCA_036569285.1 Streptomyces sp. | reverse complement strand
GCAGTCGTGCCGCTAGGGGCGGCACGGGTGGGCGCAGCGGCACCCCGCAAGCGCGGGCAAGCGACAACGCCCCCACCCCAGCCACCCGCCAACCCGCACCCACCCCCCAACCCCAACCACCGTTCAGATCAACCCGTTCCGCAACGCATACCCCACCGCATGAGCCCTGTTGCGGAGTTGCAGGCGCGTGGTGATCTCGTGCAGGACGTTCTTGACGGTGCGTTCGGAGTACGAGGTCTTGCGGGCTATCTCGGCGGTGTCGAGCCCCTCGGAGACCAGGCGCAGCATGTCCGCCTCCCTGGTCGTGAGGGTCGAGAGAGACACCCCCCTCGGGTCGAGCGCGGCACGCTGAAGGCTGCCGACGTGGGTGAGGAGTTCCCCCAGGAGGTCCCCCGGCAACACCCCCTCCCCGTTCGCCAGGGCGACGACGAGATGGACGAGACGATCCTGATCGGCCTCGCTGCGCCGCAGCACGGCAGTGACGCCACACTCGACGACCCGCTGCAACGACCCCGCACCGAGCGTCCCGACGACCAGCCCGGTCCGCGTGGCGGTGTTGTGGCGCAACCTCTGAAGAAGCGCGGCGACATCGTCGTCCACGCTGTCCACGACGACCAGCGACACCTGCGCGGTGTCCGCGTCGACGTCGTCGACAAGTGCCGCTTCGGGACGATGACGCAACTGCTGGACGACACCGACGCGCAGGACGGGGTCGGCGGCGTACACGGCGACACTCACCGGCTCGGGCCGGCCTGCTCTGGGAGTCGGATACTCATAGGGGGCGGCGGAAGACATGCAGGGCGGGTCTCCTCTGGACGGAACGTGCGTGAAACGGAACGTGCGTGAACGGCAGTGCGAACACGCGCTCACTGCTCTGATCACTCAGTGCGCGCGCTGATGCGTGAACTCGGGAACGTGGGGGAAGCGTGACAACCGGGGACAGAGCCGGGGAAGACGTCGCTCCCAACTCCACGCAGGACATCGACAGTTCCCCCGTACTAACGGCCGGACCGTCACCGCACGGGCACCACGACTGCCCGCACACTGCCCTCGCGCCCCTCCCCGCCCACCGGGCGGAGTCCCTAACGTGATGGCGTGACGCCTTCCGCATCCTCTTCCGGTCCCGGTGCGCCGGGCCTCGACATCCCGGTCGTGACGGTGGCGCCCGGCGCCGTCGCGACGACGACTCTGACCGTCCGCAACGACAGCGACATCGTCGAGGCGTACAGCCTGGAGGTCGTCGGCGAGTGCGCAGCCTGGAGCACCGTGGAGCCCGCCAGGGTCTCCCTCTATCCGGGCACCTCCGAAACCGTGACCATCACCCTGTCCCCGCCGCGCTCCCCGGAGATCCGGGCGGGTGAACGGCCGTTCGCGGTACGGGTGTTGCCCGCCGAGCACCCCGAGTCGGTGCGGGTCCCCGAAGGGCTCGTACGGATCGGCGCGTTCCACGAACTCCAGACGGAGCTGGCGCCGAGGCGCCGGCGCGGCTGGCTGCGCGGCCGGTACCGGCTGGCGGTGCGCAACCAGGGCAACACGCCGGTCCAGGTGGAGTTCACGCCCGGCCAGCCCGGCGAGGAACTGGGCTTCGCCTTCTCCCCCGACCGCCCGACGCTGGAGCCGGGCGAGTCGCTGGAGGTCGGCCTGCGCGTGCGCACCGGCAAGCCGGTGTGGTTCGGCTCGCCGGTGGTGTGGCCGTTCACGCTGACGACGACGGAGGTCGCCGAGGCACCGCAGGCGGAGAACACCGAGACGAGGGACGTCGAGCCCACCGAGGACGTCGTCCCCGCGCCGCCGCTGGACGCCGAGTTCGTCCAGATACCGATCTTCCCGAAGTGGCTGCTGGCGCTGCTCGCGGCGATCCTCGCGCTGATACTGCTCTGGTTCACGCTGGTGCGGCCGGCCGTGCGCAGCGCCGCCAAGGACGCGGCGAAGGACGCGGTCCAGCCGCGCCCGGCGCCGACGTCGGGGCAGAACCCCGGTGGTGGCACCGGTGGTTCGGCCGCGCCAGGTGGCGGTCAGGGCGGTACGGCGGGGCAGGGCCAGGGCAGTGGGCAGGGCAGCGGATCGGGGACGGGGACGGAGGGCGGCGGCGGGACCGGCGTCGGTGGTGGCGCGCAGCTGTCGCAGACCATCGAGGTCAAGGCGAACGCCGGGCAGACCGGCAAGGGTGTCTACACGGTCCCGGACGACAACGTCTTCGAGGTCACGGACATCGTCCTCGCCAACTTCCAGGGCGACGAAGGGGTGTTGACGTTCTCGTTCGGTGACCGGAAGATCACCACGATCGCGCTGGAGACCTTCCGCAACCAGGACTACCACTGGGTCACCCCCATCAAGATCCCCGCGAACGACGCCGTGACGGTGGAGGTGACCTGCGCGAAGCCGGGGACGCCGGCCAGCGGCCAGCGTGCTGCGGGGTGTTACGAGGTCGTCAACGTCAGCGGTGTGCTCACCCGGACGGCGAAGCCGTGAACCGGAGCCCATACCTCCGTCCATTGTCGATCGGTACAGACCAACTCCGTAACCTCTGACTCCTTTTCAGTCCGGAAATCAACAATCCTGGTCCGAAAAGTGACTGCCGACGATCCCTGTGACCAGTGGGGTGGCCGTGAGATTCCCTGCGGCCACCACGCCCACGAACTCGGGTGGCTGTGGCAGTTGGGCGACTGCGGGCCCGCCGTGGCCGTTCGCGCCCACGCGGCGGAGCCGCAAATCGACACAGCCCCGCGCCCCTGAAAAGGCGGCTACGCCGCCACAGCCACGCCCTGCCGATCCACCCGCAGCCGGCATCTCCTCCCCCCGCATCCCCACCGATTCGGGTGGTTACGGCAGGCGTGCGGCTGCGGGCCCGCTGTGGCTGGTCGCGCAGTTCCCCGCGCCCCTAAATGGCGGCTACGCCGCCACAACCACGCACCCCCACCAGCCCGCACC
>DATCQX010000313.1:0-11587 GCA_036569285.1 Streptomyces sp. | reverse complement strand
GAAGGGGCAGGACAAGTACATCTACACGTACTCGGACCGCGAACTGCGCGACAAGCTCATGGAGTTCCAGACCAAGGGCGTGCGGTACAAGGACTCCATCCAGCGGTACAAGGGCCTCGGCGAGATGGACGCGGACCAGCTGGCCGAGACGACGATGGACCCCCGGCACCGGACGCTGCGGCGGATCAACCTGTCCGACCTGGAGGCGGCGGAGCAGGTGTTCGACCTGCTGATGGGGAATGACGTGGCGCCGCGCAAGGAGTTCATCTCCAGCTCGGCGGCCACGTTGGACCGGTCGCGGATCGACGCGTAGCCGCCGCGCTCGGCTTGGGCCGGGCGGTTCGGGGTGGGGGGCTCCGGAGGTTTCGGGGTGCGGGGCGGCTGTGGCTGGTCGCACCCCGCGGCGGGGCAGCTGATAAGTGCTGCCCCGCTGAAGTGCCCTTGTGGGCGCTCCCTCGGGGGCGCTTTCGGGGTGAGCCAGTGGGCTTCTCCACCTCCGGGTGGAGAAGAGGTGGTTGAGAGATCCACCCTTGATCCACCCTGGCGCCGATCTGTCGGAGGAGCGGTTTCCGTAGGTTCGGAGGGGTCGGCGGCGAGTGCCGGCGGGTTCTTCTTCCGAGTACGGAGGCTGGGATGGCCGGGCTGGTCAACGTGTTGGTGATAGTGGCGGTCGTCGCTGTGGTGATCGGGCGGCAGTTCAGGGCGGCGCCGGTCGGTCCGGGGCGGCGGTGGTGGCTTCTGCCGGGGATTCTCGCCGTCATGGCGTCGCAGCAGCCCGGGGTGCTCGACGCCGGGCACCGGACGGCGTCGGCGGTGCTGCTCGGGGTCGAGGTGCTGGTCGGGCTGGTGACCGGGGCCGGGTGGGGGTGGACGACTCGGATGTGGGTCGCGCAGGACGGGGTCGTGTGGCGCAAGAGCGGCAAGGCGAGCGCCGGGGTGTGGGGGATCGGGGTCCTGCTGCGGGTGGGGCTCTTCGAGGTCGGGGCCGCGATCGGCGTCCATCAGAGCAGCTCCGTTTTGATGCTCTCGCTGGCGGCCACGCTGCTGGTGCGCTCCGGGGTCGTGGCCTGGCGCGCGCAGCAACTCGACCGGACACTCGCCGGGCCCGCGACACCGTACGGTGACGAGGTGTCCCGGTTCCGCACGAAGGAGCACGTGTGACCGACAATCCCTGGCTGCGCTGGCCGTCCCGGGAGGCCCTCGACCGCAAAGGGGCCCCGCCGGCCAGGCGCACACTGGGCTGGCTGCTGCGGCTGCTGATGATCGGCATCGTCCTGCAGAGCGCCGTCAGCGGACCGCACGAGCACGGCTGGAAGCTGGCGGCCGGAGGGGCGATCGTCCTCGTCGCGGTGGGCGCGGCGCGAGGGTTCTTCCTGGTGACGCTCGCTCACCGGCTGGTGCCCGCGCTCCTGTTGCTGACGCTCCTGCTGGGTCTCGCCGTCACGGCCGAGGCGCTCGGCTTCGGCTCGCCGGCGGTCGTCCTGTGGTGCGGCTGCGCCGTCGTGGCGCTGGAGCGGCTCCCGATGGGCGCCGCGCTGCCCTTCGTCTCGGTCGCGCTGAGCGCGTTCGCCGTCGTCAACGAGGACATGTGGCTGACCACCGCGGCCACGCTCGGCGCGTTGGTCCTGGCCGGCTACACCCTGCGCCTCGACAATGAGGCCCGCGGCCACTCCGCGCGGCTGCTCGCCCAGGAGCGGGCCGCACGGGCGGCGGAGGCCGAGTCGGCCGCCCTGACCGAACGGGCGCGTATCGCCCGGGAGATCCACGACGTGCTGGCGCACAGCCTCTCCGCCCAGCTCGTGCACCTGGAGGCGGCCCGCCTGCTCATCGAGCGGGACGCCGACCGGCAGCAGATCCTCGACCGGGTGGTCGCGGCGCGCGCCATGGCCCGCGACGGCCTGGAGGAGACCCGCCAGGCCCTGTCGGCCCTGCGCGGCGACCTCACCCCGCTGGAGGACTTCCTGACCGGCCTGGTGCGCGCGGTGGACGGCGCCGAGGTCACCGTGCGGGGTGAACGCGGACCGCTGTCGGCCGAGGTGTCCCAGGCCGTGCGCAGGGTCGCGCAGGAGGCCCTCACGAACGTCCGCAAGCACGCCCCGGGCGCCAAGGTCAGCCTCCGGCTGGAGTACGGGCCGGGCGAAGTGACCCTGGACGTGCGTGACTCGGGCGGGCAGCCGGGCGAACTCGCGGGCGCGGGAGGCGGATACGGTCTCCTGGGCATGCGGGAGCGTGCCGAACTGCTGGGCGGCTCGCTGGAGGCGGGGCCGGACGAGGAAGGGTTCGCGGTGAGGCTGAGGGTGCCGGTATGACGGAGCAGGAGCGGAAGAAGCAGGCGCGGGTGCTGGTGGCGGACGACCAGACCGTCGTCCGGGAGGGCATCGTGATGCTGCTCGGGCTGCTGCCCGAGGTCGAGGTGGTGGGCGCCGCGGTGGACGGCGAGGACGCGGTGCGGCTGGTCGCCGAACTCGCCCCGGACGTCGTCCTGATGGACCTGCGCATGCCCCGCTGCGACGGGGTCGAGGCGACCCGGCGGATCAGGGCCGCCCACCCCGGCACGCAGGTCGTGGTGCTCACGACGTTCGCGGACGACGAGTCCCTGTTCCCGGCGCTCGCCGCGGGCGCTCGCGGCTACCTCACGAAGGACGCGGGCGGCGAGGAGATCGTCCGGGCCGTGCAGAGCGTTTTGTCCGGGGACGCGGGGCTGTCGCCCAGCATCCAACGGCGGCTGCTGGAGCGGCTGTCGGAGCCCGTGCCGCAGAAGCCGGCCGAACCGGCGGGGCCGCCGGACGGGTTGACGGCGCGAGAGACCGAAGTGGTGATCCTCATCGCCGAAGGTCTCAGCAACCAGGAGATCTCCCGCAGACTGCACGTCTCGCCGACGACGGTGAAGACCCACATCAACAACCTGTTCGCCAAGGCGAGCCTCAAGGACCGTGCGCAGGCGGTGAGTTACGCATACAGAAAGGGGTTGGTAAAACCACCAAAATCGGAAATGGGATAAGTCGGCCCATTGTCGCTTGATGGGGTGAAGAATGCAGGAATGAGAGTAAGGGATCTTCCCGTTCTGTCCATCATTGGGTATGCAGTTGAGCAACGACCGTGCCCGCAGTGGCGGGGGCGGTCCCGAGAGAGCACGCGAGCACCAAGAGGTGCGGACCCCGGTCCCCGAGCAGTCGGCGGGCGTGCGGTATGACGATCCTTGGTACGACGCCCTGGCCCCGGACTGGCCCGGAGCGGAGCCGGCGAGCGCGCCCGCGCCCGCGGTCCCGGCGCCCCGCGAGGAGTCCGGCCGCGACGCGATGGCGGAGGTCTACCTCGCCGTCCAGCGCAGCGCGGCCTTCCAGGAAGTACGCAGCCGCTACCGGCGGTTCGTGGTTCCGGCGGGCATCGGCTTCTTCCTCTGGTACGTGGCGTACGTCATCGCGGCGACCACCGCGCCCGGGTTCATGGCCCGGCCCGTCGTGGGCGCCGTCAACGTGGCACTTGTCGCCGGTCTGGGACAGTTCCTCACCACCTTCCTCGTGGCCTGGGCCTACGCCAGGCACGCCCGGCTGCGCAGGGACCGGGCCGCCCTCGACCTGCGCTGGGACACCCAGGAACTGACGCGCGGTGTGAAGGGCGGCAAGCCGTGAGCGGTACCCATCAGACCCTGGCCCTCGTGCTGTTCAGCGTGTTCATCGCGGTCACGCTGGGCATCACGACCTGGGTCAGCCGCAACCGGCACGGCTCGGCGGAGGAGTTCTACGCCGGCGGACGGCTGTTCTCCCCGATGGAGAACGGCTTCGCCATCGCGGGCGACTACATGTCGGCCGCCTCCTTCCTCGGCATCTCCGGCCTGATCGCGCTGTTCGGCTACGACGGCCTGCTCTACTCGGTCGGCTTCCTCGTCGCCTGGCTGGTCGTCCTGCTCCTCGTCGCCGAACTCGTGCGCAACTGCGGGCGGTTCACGCTCGCGGACGTCGTCGCGGCGCGGATGAGCGAGCGGCCGGTGCGTATCGCGGCGGGCGCCTCCTCCGTCATCGTGTCCATCTTCTACCTCGTCGCCCAGATGGTCGGCGCGGGCAGCCTCGTCGCGCTGCTGCTGGGCCGCAGCGGCGCCGCGACGCAGGTGTGGACCGTCATCGGGGTCGGGGCGCTCATGATCATCTATGTGTCGCTGGGCGGCATGCGGGCCACCACCTGGATCCAGATCGTCAAGGCGGTCCTGCTGCTGGGCGGCACGATCGCGCTGACCGTCCTCGTCCTCGTCCGCTTCCACGGCGACTTCGACCGGCTGCTGCTCACCGCGGCCGAACGCAGCGGCCACGGCACCGACTTCCTGGCCCCCGGCTTGAAGTACGGGGCGAACTGGACCTCGCGGTTCGACTTCATGAGCCTCGGCCTCGCCCTCGTGCTGGGCACGGCCGGCCTCCCGCACATCCTGTCCCGCTTCTACACCGTGCCGACCGCGCGGGCGGCACGCCGCTCCGTGGTCTGGTCGATCGGCCTGATCGGCAGCTTCTACCTGATGACGATCGTGCTGGGCTTCGGCGCCGCCGCGATCGTCGGACCGGACGCCGTGCGCCAGTCCAACGCGGCCGGCAACACCGCCGTCCCGCTGCTCGCCCTCGACCTCGGCGGCGGCGCGGATTCCATGGGCGGTGCGGCGCTGTTCGCGATCGTCGGCGCGGTCGCCTTCGCCACGATCCTCGCGGTGGTCGCCGGCATCACGCTCGCCTCCTCGGCGTCCGTGGCCCACGACCTGTACGCGTCGCTGCGCCGCAAGCACGCCAGGCAGCGCAGCGAGGTCACGGTCGCGCGGGTCGCCGCCGTCGGCATCGGCATCGTCGCGATCGCGCTCGGCATCCTGGCGCGCGACCTCAACGTCGCGTTCCTCGTCGGTCTCGCCTTCGCCGTCGCCGCGTCCGCGAACCTGCCGGTGCTGCTGTATTCGCTGTTCTGGCGGAACTTCACCACCCGGGGCGCGGTCTGGGCGGTCTACGGAGGGCTGATCCCGGCGCTCCTGCTCGTCGTGCTGTCGCCGGTCGTGTCGGGGAGCCCCGAATCGCTCGTCCCCGGCGTCGACTTCCAGTTCTTCCCGCTCCAGAACCCCGGCATCGTCTCGATCCCGCTGGGCTTCCTCGCGGGCTGGCTCGGCACGGTCACCTCGTCGGAGGAGCCCGACGAGGCACGGCACGCGGAGACGGAGGTGCGTTCGCTGACAGGAGCGGGGGCCGTGTAGGGGCGGCGCCGGGCTTGGGTCATGGCGCGGCCCAGGCACGGCGGTGCTGCGGACGGGGGTGCTGTCTGTGCGGATCGATTCCGTACAGATGGTGTACAGATGGACGACATTGATGACCCGACGGCATTGATAAACCCATCCGGAAGTTGCTCCATACATCCATCAAGGTGCCCGGTACTCATCACGACACTCGGTACTCGTCAACACGCTCAACGAAACCGTGCTCTCAGGCGCGGGTCGCCCACACGTAACGGTGTTCAGGGCGGCCCGCGTCGCCGTACTTGAGGGTCAGCCGGGCCCGCCCGGTGCGCTCCAGAAGCTTCAGATAGCGCTGGGCCGTCTGACGGCTCACGCCCGTGCGGTCGGCGATCTCCTGCGCGGACAGCGGCCCGTCCGCGCGGATCAGGCACTGGCGGACCAGTTCGGCGGTGGTGGGGGAGTGCCCCTTGGGCAGGCCGGGCTCCGAAGAGGCCGACAGCGCGCCGAACATGCGGTCCACGTCGGCCTGTTCCGCCTCGCCACCGCCGTCCAGGGTGCGGCGCAGCTCGCCGTACGCCTCCAGCTTCGCGCGCAGGCCCGCGAAGGCGAACGGCTTGACCAGGTACTGGAGCGCGCCGTGCCGCATCGCGGAGCGGACCGTCTCGACGTCCCGCGCGGCCGTCACCATGACGACGTCCGCCTGATGGCCGCGACGGCGCATCTCCTGGACGACGTCGATACCCGTCCCGTCCGGCAGATAGTGATCCATCAGGACGAGGTCCACCTGGGGCAGCAGCTCCAGCAGGCGCAGCGCCTCGGCCGCGCCGTGCGCCTGCCCGGCGACCCGGAAACCCGGCACCTTCTCCACGTAGGCGGCGTTCACCCGGGCGACCCGGACGTCGTCGTCCACGACCAGGACCTCGATCACCCTGCATCCTCCTCGACGGTACGCGCGGGGGCGGCTGGTACGGCGGTGCGGGCGCCCTCGGACAGGGCGTCGGGCAGGATCACGGTGAACTCCGCGCCACCGCCCTCGGCCTGCCCCACCCGCGCCCCGCCCCCATGCCGCTCGGCGAGCCGGCGCACCAGGGAGAGCCCGATGCCGCGACGGCCGTGCGCGGGAGGCTTCTTGGTGGACCACCCCTCGGTGAACACCGCCTCCCGGTGCTCCACCGGGATCCCGGGGCCGGTGTCACGCACCCGCAGGACGGCGGTACGCCCCTCGGCGCGCAACTCGACCTCCACGCGCGCGTGCGTCGTACCCCCGACGGCGTCCAGCGCGTTGTCGACCAGGTTCCCCACGATCGTCACCAGCCCCCTCGGATCGACCAGCCGGTCCGGCAGCCGGGTGCGGTCGGACAGCTTCAGGGCGACACCACGCTCCGCCGCCACCGTCGCCTTGCCGACCAGCAGCGCCGCCAGCAGCGGGTCCTGGATCTTCTCGGCGACCTCCTCCGCGGTGGCCCGGTGGTCGCCGACCACCTCCCCGACGAACTCCACCGCCTCCTCGTACATCTCCAGCTCCAGCAGCCCGAGGAGGGTGTGCATCCGGTTGGCGTGCTCGTGGTCCTGCGCGCGGAGGGCGTCGATCAGCCCGCGCGTGGAGTCGAGCTCCCGGCCGAGCTGCTCCAGCTCGGTCCGGTCGCGCAGGGTGGCGACGGCACCGCCGTCGTCCGTGGGCATGCGGTTGGTGACCAGGACGCGCGGGCCGCGCACGGTGAGCAGGTCCGTGCCGGTCACCCGGCCCGCCAGCACGTCCGCCGTACGGCCCGTGCCGAGCGCCTCGTCCAGAGAGCGGCCCATGGCCTCGTCGCCGATGCCCAGCAGCCGCCGCGCCTCGTCGTTCAGGAGTCGGACGCGGCCCGCGCGGTCCAGCGCGACGACGCCCTCCCGGATGCCGTGCAGCATCGCCTCACGCTCCGCGAGCAGCGCCGAGATGTCCGAGAAGGCCAGGTCACGGGTCTGCCGGTGGACCCGGCGCGAGATCAGCCAGGCCGCCAGCGCGCCCACCGCGAGCGCGCCGCCCGCGTAGGCGAACAGCCCCGGGATCGCGTGGATCAGCCGGGCGCGGACGCTGTCGTACTCGATGCCGACCGAGACCGCGCCGACGATCCGCCCCCCGGCGTCCCGCAGCGGCACCTTGCCGCGCGCCGAGCGGCCCAGCGTGCCGTCGTCGATCTCCATCACCGCCTCGCCCGCCAGGGCCTTGCGCGGGTCCGTCGAGACGACCCCGCCGATCTGGGCCGGGTCGCGGTGCGACCAGCGGACCCCAGACCTGTTCATCACGACGACGTACTCGGCGCCGCTCGCCCGCCGGATCCGCTCCGCCTCCCGCTGCACCGGGCCGGCCGCCGAGGGGGTGCTGTTCTCCAGGTCCTCCGCGAGCCGCGGCATCGCCGCGGTGGTCTGCGCGATCGCCAGCGCTCGGCGCATCGCCTGGTCGTCCAGCTGGTCGCTCAACGGGGCGAGGAACAGGCCCGTCGCGAGCACCACCACGCCGGCCGCGATCGACAGCTGCATCAGCAGGATCTGCGAGAAGGCGCGCCGGGGGAGGCCGAGGCGCAGGCGGCGGGTGGGGAGAGCTGGGGGCATGTCTTGACCGTACGTGGCGGGGGAGGGGCGCTGTAGGGGTGTGGCGGGATCTCTTGATGAGACGTGTGGATGAGGCGGGTGAGGTGGACAGGGTGGACTGAGCGGACGGGGTTGACGCGGAGGTCCGGCCGGGGGTGGATGTGTTGATCGAGGCGTGGATGAGTTGACTGCCACGCGTTCAACTTGATCAGGTGGACCAAGCGATCAATTGTTGACGTCGGTCAGACGATGCTGCCGACGTCAGCTCGCCAGCGCCGTCCCCACCGTCGTCAGCTCCCGCACCTCCACGACGTCCATCCGCGCGGGAGTCCCCAGAACGGATGCCCCGCAGCTCTCCGGGCGGGCCGGCAGCGGGTTGCTCTGGGCGATGACGACCTGCCAGCGCCGGCCGTCGGTGTGGGCGACGGTGACCTCCCAGCGGGGCGCCTCGCCCGTCGTGCGGACGACGCCCAGCGCCTCGGCGGCGTACTCGTGCACGGCGGTACGGACGGCGAGTTCGGCGGCCTGGCCGGGCCGTTCCCAGGCAGAGCGGCCACGGCACCCGTCGACCACGATCCGGCCCTCCCGCGCGGCGTGGAGGACGTTCTTGACGGTGTGGGCCTCCGCGCGGCCGTACGCGTAGCCGTAGGGCAGGACGAGCACCGTGGGGGAGAAGCGATGACCACCCAGATGGGTGACCTCCCAGACGCCGGGTACGTCGGAGGCGGCCAGTTCGGCGGCCAGAGGACGGCCGAGGAGGGCGCAGCAGCGGTCGCGTTTGCCGTTCGTGCAGACCAGGGCGAGCGGGTCGCCCGTGTGGGCCCGGCCGCCGAGGACGGTGTCGAACGTGCGGTGGTCGCCCCGGCCCAGGGCGGCGAGGTCGAGGTCCAGCAGCCTCAGAGGGTCCTGGGTGGCGGCGCTGCGCAGCCACACCCCGCCGGGCACGGTGTGGGCGGCGAAGACCTGGCGCAGGGGCGGCGTGCCGAAGTCGGCGTGGCGCCCGGGGCGCCGGATGAGCGCGACGCGGACGCCGGTGCCCTGGGCGGCCTTCTCCAGGGCGCGGCCGAGGCGCCGGTCCAGGTGGCTCTCGGTGAGCGCCTTGGCGCCCCAGGGGCCCGGCTGTTCCAGCAGGAGCCAGGTCGTAGCCGTGGCCGCGGTCCCGGAGAAGGGCTCGTCGAGATCCCGCGCGACAGTCGTGCACGTACTCACAGAGGTGAGCCTAACCTGACTTGGCGCAGGGTGACTTGTCGACGGCGGTGTGTCCCGATCCGCGAGGTATTTCGAGGGGGTGAGGCCGGGCTCCCTACGCAGAGTGCTCGGCCGGTGCGTGTCCGTGGTCCCCTGGAAGCGGGCGGGGCGGCCTGGGGCCCACGTACAGGCCGCTGGGGCGCATCCGCAGGGGGCGTTCGCCGTACTCCTCCAGGGCGTGCGCGATCCAGCCCGCCGTACGGGCGACGGCGAAGATCGCCTCGCCGGCCGCGGGGGCCATGTCGAAGGACTGGGTCAGGACGGCGAGGGCGAGGTCGACGTTGGCGTGCAGGGGGGTGTGGCGGGCGGTGGTGGCCACGACGTCCTGGGCCGCCGAGAGCGCTGGGAGTGCCTGTGGGATCTCCGCCAGGAGGGCGAACAGGGCACGCGCGCGCGGGTCCTCGCCGGGGTAGAGCCGGTGGCCCAGGCCCGGGACGCGCCGGCCCGCGCGCAGTTCCTCGGCGATCACCGGGGCCGCGTCGCCCTGGTCGAGGACCTCGTCCAGCAGGCGGTGGGCCAGTCCGCTGGCCGCGCCGTGCAGCGGGCCCTCGACGACGCCCAGGCCCGCGGAGACGGCCGCGTACGCGTGCGCGCGTGCCGACGCGGCGACCCGGACGGCGAGTGTGGAGGCGGCGAGGTCATGGTCGGCGAGCAGGCCGAGCGCCGTGTCCAGGGCGTTCAGCGACGCCTCGGTCGGGGTGCGTGGGCTGAGGCGGACCCACAGGCGCCGGGCCAGGGGGCCTTCGTCGAGGTGGCGGGGGTGCTGGAGGGGGAGGGCGGCGACCAGGGTCGGGATCAGGGTCCGTCCGGTGCCGACGACCGCCTGTTCGGACAGGTCGAAGCGCAGGGGGTCGACGACGGCCGAGGCGACCGCCGCCGCCCTCAGCCGGTCGGCGGGGCCGGAGTGTTCGGGCAGCGCGCGGGCCGCCCGGCGGGCCGCCTTGAGGGACGCCTCCGGCGCGGTGAACGTCGCTCCCGCGCGCAGTTCACCGGTCCAGAGCCACTCCGCGACCTCCTCGTAGGAGTGCGCGGTGGCCAGCTCGACCGCGTCGACGCCGCGGAAGAAGTACCGGTCGTCGGCGATGTACGTGAGGCGGGTGCGGACGGCGGGCTCGGTTCCGGTGCCCGGAGTCCCGGCGCTCTCCCGTCTGTTGCGGCGCGCGAGGGAGTCCACCTCGGCGGCGTCGAACGTGCTGCTCCGGCTGCCGGGTACGCGGCGGCTGCTGAGCTGGCCGCGGCTGACGTACGCGTACACCGTCTCGGGCTTCACGCCCAGCAGTTCGGCGGCTTCCTTGGTGCTCAGACGGCGTTCGGGGTGGCCGGGGGCGGGTTCCTGGTCGCGCATGGGGTCACCGTATCCGGATCGAGAATATGTTGATTGGATCAATATTGACAGTGAATGAGTCAATGATGGACAGTCGAATCAAGTTCAAGGAGGCAAGTCATGTCTGTCAACAGGTCCACCCCGACCTTCGTCGACGTCCCGCGCGGACTCGCCGGTGTCGTCGTCACCGACACCCGCGTCGGCGACGTCCGCGGCACCGAGGGCTTCTACCACTACCGCCAGTACTCCGCCGTCGACCTCGCGCAGACCCGTTCCTTCGAGGACGTCTGGTACCTCCTGGTCCACGGCGAACTCCCCGACCCCGAGCGGGCCTCCGCCTTCGCTGCCGAGACGGCCGCGCTGCGGGTGCTGCCGGCCGAGGTGGCGGCGGCCCTGCCGGTCATCGCCGCGTCGGGCGCGGGCGGCGCGGGGCCGCTCGCGGGGATGCGGACGGCGCTGTCGCTGCTGGGGGCGGTCAAGGGGTTCCGGCCGGTGTACGACACCGATGCCGGGCAGCGGCGTACGGACACGCTCGTGGCCGCCGCGGCCGTGCCCACGCTGCTCACCGCGCTGTACCGGCTGGGCGAGGGGCTCGAACCGGTCGAGCCTCGGCGGGATCTGTCGTACGCCGCGAACTACCTGTACATGTTGACCGGTACCGAACCCGATCAACATAAAGCCCGGGCCGTCGAGCAGTACTTGATCTCCACCATCGACCACGGCTTCAACGCGTCGACATTCACCGCGCGCGTCATCGCGTCAACAGGTGCGGACGTCGCCGCCTGCCTCGTCGGCGCCGTCGGCGCGCTCTCCGGGCCCCTGCACGGTGGGGCGCCCAGCCGTGCCCTCGACACCCTCGACGCGATCGGTACCCCCGACCGCATTGATCCCTGGATCCGGGAACATGTACAGGCAGGCGACCGGATCATGGGATTCGGTCACGCCGTCTACCGCACCGAGGACCCCCGCTCCCGCATGCTCCGCGAGATCGCCCAGCGCTTCGGCGGTCCGCGTGTCGCCTTCGCGGTCGAGGTGGAGCGCCAGGTGGAGGCGATCCTCGCCGAACTGAAGCCCGGCCGCGAACTCCACACCAACGTCGAGTTCTACGCCGGTGTCGTCATGGAACTCTGCGGCCTCCCTCGCGAGATGTTCACCCCGACCTTCGCCGCCGCCCGCGTCATCGGCTGGAGCGCCAACATCCTGGAACAGTCCCAGGACCCGAAGATCATCCGCCCGGCGGCGCG
>DATCQX010000312.1:0-7905 GCA_036569285.1 Streptomyces sp. | reverse complement strand
CTGCGCGGGGACATGAGCCTCGTCGGGCCGCGCCCCGAACGGCCTTATTTCGTCGGGCAGTTCAGCCAGACCTACCCCGGTTACGCGGCCCGGCACCGGATGCGGGTCGGGATCACCGGGCTCGCCCAGATCAACGGGCTGCGCGGGGACACCTCGATCGAGGACCGGGCCCGCTACGACAACGCCTACATCGACAACTGGTCGCTGTGGCAGGACGTCTGCATCCTGCTGCGCACCGCCGCCGCCTTCGTCCGTCCGACCGGGAGCTGACGCCGATGGCCCTCGCCCTGCCCCTCACCCCGCCCCGGTCGTGGTCGCCGGTCCTGCCGGTCGCCGCCGTGATCGCCCTCATCGCCCTGCCCGTCACGCCGGGCGGCGAGGGCGGCGCGGGGCCCGCCGACGCGCTCTCCGCGCTGGTCGTCCTCTTCTGTGTCGTACGGCTGCTGCGGCAGCGGGCCCGGCCGCTGTCCCGGCGAGCGGCCGTGCTGTTCGGGATGCCGGTCGCGGGGCTCACGCTGGCGGCGCTCGGCGCGTCGTCGGCGGGGGCCGGGGTGACCGGGCTCGGACGGTACCTCCAGATCTTCGTCCTCGTCCCCGCCGCCGTCCTGCTGCTCGTCCGCGACGCGCGTGACTTCCGGCTGCTGGCCTGGGCGTTCGTCGCGCTCGCCGGGTGGCAGGGGGCCGTCGGCGTGCACCAGTTCGTCACCGGCACCGGGGCGTCCTACCAGGGCGAGGAGATCCGGGCCGTCGGGACGTTCGGGCCGCAGGACGTGATGGGGATGGCGACCGTCGTGTCCTTCGGGCTGATCTGCGCGGTCGGCCTCGCGCTCGGGCGGTCCGTCGCCCGGGAGCGGCTGATCGCGGCGGTGTGCGCGGGGGCGCTGCTCGTGCCGCTCGCCCTGTCCTTCAGCCGGGGCGCCTGGATCGCGACGACGCTGACGTGCACGGTCCAGCTGGTGCTGGCAGGGCTGCGAAGGGCCCTGAAAGCGGGGGCCGTCGTCGCCGCGCTCGGGGTCATCCTCGTCGGCGGGTTCGGGGTCGGGTCCGCGATGCTCCAGGAGCGGGTCAGCAGCATCACCCAAGTCACCGACGCGCCCGACCAGTCCGTCACCGACCGGTACACCATGTGGGCGGCGGCGCTCGGGATGTGGCGCGAACAGCCGCTGACGGGCGTCGGGTTGAAGGGGTTCCCCGAACACCGGGACACACACGCGTCGTTGGCGCTGTCCTCCGGGAGCGACACGGAGGGGGCCGGGTCGGCGTACGTCAAGCAGCCGCTGCTCTCCCCGCACAACATGTACCTGCTGATCCTCAGCGAGCAGGGGATCATCGGGCTGCTGTCACTGGGGGGTTGCTGGCTGGCGCTCCTGACGTGCGGTCTGCGCAACCTGATCCGGGCCCGTAGGAGCCAACTGGGCGGCCAGGAGTGCGCGTTGATCGCCTGCGGGCTTTCCGTGTGGCAGCTCACCGACTTCATGTACGCCGACATCGGCGGCCCCTCCACCGTCCTCACCGCCATCTGCCTCGGCCTCATCGCCTGGTGGGCCCTCGTCGGCCCGTCGGCTCCCGAGGGGGCCGGCACCCGATGACGGTTCCCCCTTCCCGCACGCCTCGGACGGACGCCACGGAGCAGGAGACCGCGCCGGGGGCGTCTGTGCGGCCCGGCGGGGTTGTGGATGCGGGGCGGGCGGAGGCCGAGGGGAAGCGGTTCGGGGGCGGGGTCGGGGTCGGGGTCGTCACCGAGGACGGTGGTTCGGACGGGCGTCTCCACGAGGACGGCGGTTCGGGTGGGCGTCTCCACGAGGGCGCCCACCCGGCTGTCTCCCGTGAGCAGACCGGGGACGGCGTTGTCCCGGCGCCCCACGCCCGTGAAACCTCCCACCCCACCGGCAAGTTCCTCGCGAAGGCCGCCGTCCTCACCGCCGCCCTCTCCATCGCCGGGTCGCTGCTCGGGCTGGTGCGGGACCAGGCGCTGGCGCGGCTCTTCGGGGCCGGGCAGGAGACGGACGCGTTCCTGGTGGCGTGGACGATCCCGGAGTTCGCGGCGACGCTGCTGATCGAGGACGGGATGGCGTTCGCGCTGATCCCGGCGTTCAGCATGGCGCTGGCGCGGCGGGCGCAAGGGGGGCCGGGGGATCCGGTGCGGGCCCTGGTCGCCGGGACCCTGCCCAAGCTGTCGCTCGCGTTCGTGGCGGTCGGTGCGCTGATCATCGGGCTGGCCCCGCAGGTCGTCGAGGTGCTCGCGCCGGGGCTGCCGAACCCCCAACTCGCCGTGGACTGCACGCGGTTGACGGCGACCTGTGTCGTCAGCTTCGGCCTCGCCGGCTACTGCTCCGCCGCGCTCAGGGCGCACCGGACGTTCGGGCCGCCCGCCGCGATCTACGTCGCGTACAACATCGGCATCATCGCCGGGATGTTCGTGCTGGGCGGGCAGTGGGGGGTGCGGTCGGCGGCGGCCGGGGTGGCGGTGGGCGGTGCGCTCATGGTCGTCGTCCAACTGCCGTCGCTGCTGAAGAAGTTGACGGCGAAGGTGACCGTGGGGGAGAAGGCCGGCGGACAGGAGCCGAAGGCTCTGGACCTCGCGCTGCTGGCGACCGTGCTGCTGTTCGCGCTGTGCCGGCAGTCGCAGGTGCTGATCGAGCGGTTCCTCGCCTCGCGGCTCCCGGAGGGGGCCATCTCGCATCTCAACTACGCCCAGAAAGTGGCGCAGATGCCGATGCTGCTGTCGATGATGCTGATCACCGTGACGTTCCCGGTGGTCGCGCGGGCGCTCGCGGAGGGGGACACGGAGAGGGCCCGCAAGCGGGTGGAGAGCGATCTCGCGCTGGCGACCTGTGTGGTGCTCCTCGGCACGGCGGCGGTGGTGGCGTGCGCCCCGCAGATCATCCAACTCCTCTTCCAGAAGGGCGCGTTCACGCCGGAGGACACGGCGGCGACCGCGAAGGTGATGCGGATCTACGCGCTGGGCCTGCTCGGGCAGACCCTCACCGGAGTGCTCGTGCGCTCCTACTTCTCGGCGGGGCGCCCGAGTTGGTACCCGGTGGGCGCGATGGCCACCGGGATCGTGGTGACGTCGTGGATCGGCGCGCTGACCGTGGGGTCGCTCGGCGTCACCGGGATCGCCGTGGCGAACGCGGCCGGGATCACCGTCACCGCGCTGGTGCTGCTCGCCGGGATGGGGCCGCGCAGTGTGCCGGTCCATGTCCGGGGCGTGCTGCACGAGTTGAGCCGTCCGGTGCGGGCCGCGCTGGTCGCGACGGTCCTCGGCGCGTACGCGGCCGGCCATGTCAGCGGGGGGCCTGTCACGGGGGCGGTGGCCGGGGGGCTGACCGTCGCCGTCGTCTTCCTCCTCCTCGGCTGGGCGCTGGACGCCCAAGGCGTGGAGCCCGTCCTCCGATCCGCCCGTTCCGCGACCAGAAGGCTGGCAGCCCATGTCCGTTCCCGTTGAAGCCCCGAGACGGCCGTCCCTCAACTCCCTTCCCTGGGTGGCGATGTACCACTCGGTGGGCGACTGCTCCGACGACCCGTACCGGGTGACCGTCACCCCCGAACGCCTCGACGCGCAGCTCACCTGGTTCGCCCGCAGCGGCCTCCGGGGCGTCTCCATGGCCGAGTTGCTCGCGGCACCCGACCGCAAGGGCCTGATCGGGCTCACCTTCGACGACGGTTACGCGGACTTCGTCGACAGCGCGCTCCCGATCCTGCGCTCCCACGGCTTCGGCTCGACCCTGTTCGTCCTGCCCGGCCGGCTCGGCGGCGACAACGCCTGGGACCCACTGGGCCCCCGCAAGCCGCTCCTCACGGCGGACGGCATCCGCGAGGCGGCGGCACAGGGCGTGGAGATCGGCTCCCACGGCCTCACCCACGTCGACCTCACGAAGGCCGACGACGAGACCCTCACGGCGGAGACGGCACAGAGCAAGGCTCGCCTGGAAGAGCTTCTGGGCACTGACGTCACCGGTTTCTGCTACCCCTACGGGACGATCGACGAGCGCGCGGTGAGCGCCGTCCGCGCGGCCGGGTACGGCTACGCGTGCGCGATCGACCCCGGTGCTCTGAACGGCGTCCACGCCCTCCCCCGCGTGCACGTCGGGCAGAACGACACCGCCGCCCGGCTGTTCCTCAAGTACCGGCTGCACCGGCTGCGCCGCCGTCCGGTGGAGGGACTGCGGTGAGGGCGCTGCACATCATCACGGGCCTGGGGACCGGCGGCGCCGAACAGCAACTGCGGCTGCTGATCCGGCACTTGCCGGTCGACTGCGAGGTCGTCACGCTCACCAACCCGGGCGCGGTCGCGGACGGCCTGATCGCGGACGGCGTCCCCGTCACCCACCTCGGGATGGCCGGCAACCGTGATCTCGGCGCCCTGCCCCGGCTGGTGAAGCACATCAAGGCGGGCGGCTACGACCTGGTCCACACCCACCTGTACCGCGCCTGTGTGTACGGCCGTCTCGCGGCCCGGCTCGCGGGGGTGCGGGCGATCGTCGCGACCGAGCACTCTCTGGGCGACTCGCAGATGGAGGGGCGGCAACTCACGCGGGGGGTACGGGCGTTGTACCTGGCGAGCGAGCGGCTGGGGCGTTCGACGGTCGCCGTCTCCCCCACGGTCGCCGACCGGCTGCGCCGCTGGGGGGTGCCCGGGCCCCGGATCGAGGTCGTCCCGAACGGCATCGACCTGGCCCGTTTCCGCTTCGACCCGGTGGCCCGGCACCGCACGCGCCGCCGTCTGGGGCTGCCGGAGGACGCGTACGTGATCGGCGCGATCGGCCGTCTCAGCGCCGGGAAACGTTTCGACGTCGTCATCGAGGCCCTCGCGCAACTCCCGGACGACCACTGGCTGTTGCTGGTCGGCGGCGGCCCCGAGGAGAGCGTGCTGCGGCGTATCGCGCGCGACGCGGGGGTGGCCGACCGGGTCCTGTTCACCGGCGAACGCCCGTACGTCCCGGACGGCACCCCGGGCCCCGACCTGCCGTCGCTGACGTCCGCGATGGACGTCCTGGCGTCGCCCTCGCCCGAAGAGTCCTTCGGGCTGGCCGTGGTCGAGGCGCTCGCCTCGGGGCTGCCGGTGCGGTACGCGTCGTGCCCGGCGATCGAGGACCTGCCCGCGCAGGCGCCGGACGCCCGCCACGTGCCGTGCGCCGTCGAGGCGTTCGCCAAGTCCCTGCGCAGACCGACGACTTGCGGCCCGCGCACCCCGCCCGAGGCCGCCCGCCACTACGACATCGCCCGCAGTGCCGCCCGGCTCATGGACGTCTACACGACCACCCTCTCCGTCCCGACACCCCAGAAAGCCACCGCCACATGACCGAGAACACCTCCCGCCGCCCCGCCGTCCTCACCCGCGCCAAGGCGCTCCCCCCGTGGACCCTGCTCGCCGCCGGCGCCCTCGTCGGGGGCCTGGCCGGCGGCTCGTACGGCCTGCTGAAGCCGCCCGTCTACACGGCGACCGCGTACGTCGTCGCCGTCCCCGCCGAGAAGTCCGACTCGTCGTCCGCGCTGGGCTTCGCGCAGGCGTACGGCCGGGTCGCGACGCAGCTCGCGGTGCTCGGGGACGCGCAGGTGTGGGCCGGGGTGCCGGTCGCGACGCTCCAGAAGAGCGTGCAGACGGCGACCTCGCCGGACGCCCCGATGGTGTCGATCACCGCGACCTCGGGGCGGGCCGACCTCGCCGCCGACATGGCCAACGCGGTGTCGCGGGCGCTCACCCAGCACGCGAAGAGCACCGAGAAGACCACCAACGTCGAACTCCAGTCGTTCGCGCGGGCGATGAAGCCGACCGGCCCGTCCTCGCAGTCCCCGGCCCTGACCGGCCTGGTGGGCGCGAGCGCGGGCGGGCTGCTGGGGGGGCTGGTGCTGCTGGTGCGGCCGAAGCGGCGCCCGGCGGCCGGCGGGAAGGCGACTTCGGTTCAGAGCACGGCCGTTGCCGACGAGGCCAAGGCTCCCGTCCCCGGCCCGGCTCTCGCCGCCGACGTCCACGGGGCACGATGAAGACCGAACTGGTCTCGGACGAGGCCGAGTTCGCGGCGCTGGCCGCCGACTGGGCCGACCTGTACGGGCGGTGCGCGACGGCGACGCCGTTCCAGAGCCACGCCTGGCTGCACTCCTGGTGGCTGTCGTACGGCAGGCGCGGCCGGCTGCGCCTGCTGCTGGTGCGCGGCGGCGACGGCCAACTCGTCGCCGCCGCGCCCCTGATGGCCGTCCGCAGTCCGCTGCCCGCGCTCGTGCCGCTGGGCGGGGCGATCTCCGACTACGGGGACGTCCTGGTCGACGACGAGCGTGCGGAGGAGGCCGTCGCCGCGCTCACCGAGGGGCTCGCCGCGGCGGCCCGCACGGCGCTGATCGACTTCCGCGAGGTGCGTCCGGGGGGCGCCGTCGAGCGGGTCTACGAGCACTGGCGGGGGCCGCGGCGCCGGGTCGGCGACTCGGTGTGCCTGGAGCTGCCCGCCGTCCCGATGGAGGAGCTGGTCGCGCGGCTGCCGTCGGCGAAGGCCCAGCGGGTGCGGGCCAAGCTGCGCAAGCTGACCTCGCTCGGCGTCGAACGCAGCGTCGTCGCGCCCGACGAGGTCGACTCGGCGCTGCGCCGCCTGCTGGAGCTGCACCGACTCCAGTGGCAGGGCCGGAAGGTGACCTCCGAACACCTGCAACAGCGGTTCTGCGAACACCTGGTGAGATCGGTCGGCCCGATGGTGCGGTCGGGGGACGCGGTGGTGACCGAGTTCCGGCTGGACGACGACGTCGTCGCCGTCGATCTCACCCTGCTGTCGCGGGAGTTGGCCGGGGGGTACCTGTACGGGGCGCATCCGCGGCTGCGGGAGCGGAAGGCGGACGTCGCGGTGATGCTGCTGGACGCGTGCGCCGAGCACACCCGGGAGCGGACCCGGGGGGCGTTGAGCCTGCTGCGCGGGAACGAGCCGTACAAGCACCACTGGCGGCCCGAACCCGTCGTCAACCAGCGGCTGTTGATGGCCCGGCGCCGGACAGCGCCGCTGCTGTCGGCGGCGCTGTGCGACGTGGCGGCCCGGCGGCGCGGCAAGGAGTTACTGCACCGCTGGGAGTCGTTCAGGGGGGAGCGGTCCGGTGGCGGCGGGTCCTGAGGAAGACCCGCCACCGCCGGTGCCGTCACCGGTTGCGGGAGAACCAGTCGAACTTGACGCAGAGCTTGCCGCCGAGCCAGTACTCGACCCAGTTGCCGAGGTTGACCGGCGCACAGTTCGGCTGCTCGGTCGGGGGCTGCGGCTGGGTCGGGGGCTGCGGCTGCGCCGGGGGTACTACGGGCGGCTCCACCGGAGGTACTACGGGGGGCTCGACCGGCAGGACCACCGGAGGCTCGACCGGCGGCACCGGGTCGTCGACCCGGCCGGACAGCATCGAGCGGTAGACCTCGGAGGAGCGCGGGTTCGCGCCGCACTGCCACACGCCGTGCGGGCAGTAGTCGGTGACGGTGTTGTACAGCGGTTTGTGCTCGTCCATCCAGGCGAGCATGCGCCGCATGTATTCCGGGTTGTCTCCGTTGCGGAAGAGTCCCCATTCCGGATAGGAGATGGCCTTGTTGTGGGATTTCGCGAAATCCACGTGTTCCTGGAGGCCGTAGGGCTCCGACACCTGTTCGTCGAACGTCCGGCCGGAGGGCTGGTCGTACGAGTCCATTCCGACGATGTCGACGGTGTCGTCACCGGGGTAGCACTGCGTCCACGGAACGGCGTCGCGGCCCCGGCTCGGCGTGAAGTCGAACGTGAATTTCTGGCCCGGCACCGAACGCATGGCGGTGACGATCCTGTTCCAGTACTTCTTCCAGGACTCCGGGTCCGGACCGCACCGGTGGGTGTACGTCGTGCCGTTCATCTCCCAGCCGAGCACGATGACCGTGTCCGGCACCTTCAGGGCGACGAGCCGCTCGGCGAGGGC
>DATCQX010000311.1:0-9202 GCA_036569285.1 Streptomyces sp. | reverse complement strand
ACCCCGCCCAGGCCACCCCCCGACATACCCCGCCAACGCCCCCTGCGGCCCGTCCGACCCCACCGACGTAGCCGTCAACTCCAGCACCCCCGCCAAATTGAGGTCCACCCCGTACGCCGGAACCGTCGCCGCGTTCTGGGTGAGGACGGCGGCCAGCGGTCCGCACTCGGCGGCCGACGGGCGGAGGGGGATCGCGAAGCCCACGTCACGGTGGGCGGATTGGAGGGCCGTGCCCAGGACCGCGACGACCGTTCCGGTGGAGGCGTCGAGGACGGGCCCGCCCGCCGCGCCGCCGCCGAGGCGGAGGGCGTCGCGGCCGGTGGTGCCGATGGCCAGTTCGAGGGTGTTGTCCAGGAGGTGGAAGCGGTCCGTCGCCGTGTACGTGGCCTGGGTCGTGCAGAGGGCGCGGGCCTCGCGCCAGGCGCCCGCGGCGATGCGGAGGTAGGTGCCCTCGGGCACCTCGTCCCGGATTGTCACCGGGAGGGGGTCCGTGTCCAGCCCGTCCGTGTGGACGAGGGCGAGGTCCAGCTCGGGAAGAGGGGTGACGGCGTCGGCGGTGACGACGCAGGTGCGGTCGCCGGCGCCGTACAGGACGATCCGGGGAAGGCCGTCCACCACTTCGTGCGCGGTGATCAGCGTGCCGTGATGGTCGGCGAGGAAGCCGAGACCACGGGGCCGCCCGGCGAGATCCCGGATGCGGACGACGACGTCCGGACCGCCCCGCTCCCCCATCCGCCTGCCCCTCCCGCCGCGCGCCTGCCCTCACTCCGACGGTAGGACGGCGTTGATCAGCGGGACAGATCGCGGGGCGAACGCGCCCCCTCACGCTCCCTCGGTTCACTCCGAGCGCCTGCCCGGACGGGTGAATGCACCGGGGCGGATGGATAAGCCTAGGGGTGGGGGAACCGAGGGGGGAGAACCCGTGGAGCGGCGGCACAGTTACCCCGTGCGCGCCGCTCCACGGGCCCCCGGATTCCAAAAAACCGGCTCAGCCGAAGACCGCCAGGCTCTTCGCCTTCCCCTTCTCCGACTCCACCAGCGCGAGGAACCGCCCCTCGGGGTCGAAGACGGCGACGGCCCCGCCACCGGCGTACTCGTCCGGCATGTCCAGCCGGACCCCGTTCAGCAGCAGCCGCGCCCGCTTGGCGTCGACGTCCCAGCGGCGGAACGCCGCGGTGGCCGCCTCCGCGACCGGCATGACGGTCAGCTCCTCCTGGAGCTGGTCGAGCGTGCGGGCGGAGTCCAGCTTGTAGGGGCCGACCCGGGTGCGGCGCAGCGCCGTGAGGTGCCCGCCGACGCCGAGGTCCGCGCCCAGGTCACGGGCGAGGGCGCGGATGTAGGTGCCGGAGGAGCAGACGACGGAGACGACGAGGTCGAGGACGGCGGTGCCGTCGTCGGCGACGGCCTCGCGGACGTCGTACACCTGGAAGGAGGAGATCCGCACCGGACGGGCCGGGATCTCGAAGTCCTCGCCGTCACGGGCCCGCTTGTAGGAGCGGACGCCGTCGATCTTGATGGCGCTGACCTTGGAGGGGACCTGCATGATGTCCCCGGTGAGCTTGGCGACGCCCGCGTCGACGGCCTCGCGGGTGACGGCCGACGCGTCCTTGGACGCCGTGATCTCGCCCTCCGCGTCGTCCGTCACGGTCGTCTGCCCGAGCCGGATCGTGCCGAGGTACTCCTTCTCGGTCAGCGCGAGGTGCCCGAGGAGTTTCGTGGCGCGTTCGACGCCGAGGACGAGGACGCCCGTCGCCATCGGGTCGAGGGTTCCGGCGTGGCCGACGCGGCGGGTGCGGGCGATGCCGCGCATCTTGGCGACCACGTCGTGGGAGGTGAAGCCCGACGGCTTGTCGACGATGACGAGGCCGTCGGGCGGGGTGGGCTTGCTGGTCATTCGGCGCTGTCGTCCGTCTCGTCGCCGGGCTTCTTGTACGGGTCGGCGCCGCCGGCGTAGTCCGCGCCGGCCGAGGCCTCGCGGACCTTCTCGTCGGACAGGCGCGCCTTGTCGAGGAGGTCCTCGATGGTGCGGGCGTTGTCCGGGAGGGCGTCGGCGACGAAGGTCAGGGTCGGCGTGAACTTCACGCCGGCCGCCCGGCCCACCTCGGAGCGCAGGATGCCCTTGGCGCTCTCCAGGCCCGCCGCGGCCTCGGCCCGCTCCTCCTCACCGCCGTACACCGTGTAGAAGACGGTCGCCTCCCGCAGGTCGCCGGTGACCCGGGCGTCCGTGATGGTGACGTGCGTACCGAGCCTCGGGTCCTTGATCCCGCGCTGGAGCTTCTGGGCCACCACCTCTCGGATGAGGTCCGCCAGCCTCTTGGCGCGCGCGTTGTCGGCCACTGGTCCGTCTCCTTCGTCCTACTCACTTGCCGCTTGCTGCTTGTGCCGCTTGTTCAGTCTTCGTCGCCGTGGAGTCTGCGTCGAACCGAGAGCAGTTCCACCTCGGGCCGCGCGGCGACGAGGCGCTCGCAGCGGTCGAGTACTTCCGTCAGGTGTTCCACATCCCCCGACACCATCGCCAGCCCGATCTCGGCCCTGCGATGAAGGTCCTGGTTGCCCGTCTCCGCCACGCTCACCGCGAACTTCCGCTGAAGCTCGGCCACGATCGGGCGGACGACGGAACGCTTCTCCTTCAGCGAGTGGACATCACCGAGGAGGAGGTCGAAGGACAGAGTCCCCACGTACATGTGCGGCCGGTTCACCCGCCGGCTCGGGCTCGAAGGCCCTGTCCGCCGGACGGGGCAGGGACATCGAGAACGGTACATCGATCGGCCGACCCGCTCGACGAATATTCCGGCACCCCAAAAGCGCCGGACGAGCAATTTCAGCCCGTCCGGCGCTTGAGGACGCGGCCCGTTCAGGGCCGCACCCGTCGGCTACACGCGAGGCTTCTCGCGCATCTCGTACGTCGCGATGACGTCGTCCACCTTGATGTCGTTGAAGTTGCCGAGGTTGATACCGCCCTCGAACCCTTCGCGGATCTCGGTGACGTCGTCCTTGAAGCGCCGCAGACCCTCGATGTTGAGGTTCTCCGCGATGACCTTGCCGTCGCGGACGAGGCGGGCCTTCGTGTTGCGCTTGACCTCGCCGGAGCGGATGAGGACACCGGCGATGTTGCCCAGCTTGGACGACTTGAAGACCTCGCGGATCTCCGCCGTACCGAGCTCGACCTCTTCGTACTCCGGCTTCAGCATGCCCTTCAGGGCCGCCTCGATCTCCTCGATCGCCTGGTAGATGACCGAGTAGTACCGGACGTCCACGCCTTCGCGCTCGGCCATCTGCGCCGCACGGCCCGCCGCGCGGACGTTGAAGCCGATGACGATGGCGTCCGAGCCCATGGCCAGGTCGATGTCGGACTCCGTGACCGCACCGACGCCGCGGTGCAGGACCCGGATGTCGACCTCTTCGCCGACGTCGAGCTGGAGCAGGGAGGACTCGAGAGCCTCGACGGAACCGGAAGCGTCACCCTTGATGATGAGGTTGAGCTGCTGGATCTCGCCGGCCTTGAGCACCTTGTCCAGGTCTTCGAGGGAGACCCGGCGGACACGCTTGGCGAACGCCGCGTTGCGCTCACGTGCCGCGCGCTTCTCGGCGATCTGGCGGGCGGTGCGGTCCTCGTCGACGACGAGGAAGTTGTCGCCCGCACCCGGGACGTTGGTGAGACCGAGCACCTGGACCGGGGTCGAGGGACCGGCTTCCGACACGTTGTTGCCGTTGTCGTCGAGCATCGCCCGGACACGGCCGTACGCGTCACCGACGACCATCGTGTCGCCGACCCGCAGGGTGCCTCGCTGGACGAGGACCGTGGAGACGGCACCGCGACCGCGGTCGAGGCGCGACTCGATGGCGATGCCCTGCGCGTCCTGGAGCGGGTTGGCCCGCAGGTCGAGCGAGGCGTCGGCGGTGAGGACGACGGCCTCCAGCAGGGAGTCGATGTGCAGACCCTGCTTGGCGGAGATGTCGACGAACATGGTGTCGCCGCCGTACTCCTCGGCCACGAGACCGTACTCGGTGAGCTGGCCGCGCACCTTGGTCGGGTCGGCGCCCTCGACGTCGATCTTGTTGACCGCGACGACGATCGGGACGTCCGCCGCCTTGGCGTGGTTGAGCGCCTCGACCGTCTGCGGCATGACGCCGTCGTTGGCCGCGACGACCAGGATCGCGATGTCCGTCGACCGGGCACCACGGGCACGCATGGCGGTGAACGCCTCGTGACCCGGGGTGTCGATGAAGGTGATCGCGCGGTCCTCGCCGTTGACCTCGGTCGTGACCTGGTAGGCACCGATGTGCTGGGTGATGCCGCCGGCCTCGCCCGCGATGACGTTCGTCTTGCGGATGGCGTCGAGAAGGCGCGTCTTACCGTGGTCGACGTGACCCATGACGGTGACGACCGGGGGACGGACCACGAGGTCGTCCTCGTCGCCCTCGTCCTCGCCGAACTCGATGTCGAACGAGCCGAGCAGCTCGCGGTCCTCCTCCTCCGGGCTGACGATCTGAACCGTGTAGTTCATCTCGCCGGCCAGGAGCTCCAGCGTCTCGTCGGAGACGGACTGGGTGGCGGTGACCATCTCGCCGAGGTTCATCATGACCGCGACGAGGGACGCCGGGTTGGCGTTGATCTTCTCCGCGAAGTCGGTGAGCGACGCGCCGCGGGAGAGACGGATGGTCTCGCCGTTGCCGCGCGGCAGCATCACGCCGCCGACGCTCGGGGCCTGCATGGCCTCGTACTCCTGGCGCCTCTGCCGCTTCGACTTGCGACCGCGACGCGCGGGACCGCCGGGACGGCCGAAGGCGCCCTGCGTGCCACCACGGCCACCGGGACCACCGGGACGGCCGCCGAAGCCGGGACGGCCACCGCCGCCACCGCCACCGGGACCACCGGGACGACCGGCGAAGCCGCCGCCGCCACCGGCACCGCCACCGCCGCCGGGACGGGCGAAGCCGCCACCGCCGCCGCCGGGACGGCCGGCGAAGCCGCCGCCACCACCGGGACGACCGCCACCGCCGCCGGGACGGCCGGGACCGCCACCGGGACCACGGCCACCGGGGCCGCCGCCGGGACGCGGACCGGCAGCCGGACGCTGCGGCATCATGCCGGGGTTAGGACGCGGACCGCCGGGACGGGGACCGCCGGGACCCGCACCCTGCGGACGCGGCATGCCACCGGGCGACGGACGGGGACCGCCCGCGCCGGGACCCTGCGGACGGGGACCGCCCTGCTGGCCCGGGGCCTGCGGACGGGGACCCGCGCCGGGAGCGCCACCGGGGCCGGGACGCGGACCCGCGCCCTGCGGACGGGGGCCGCCCTGCGGACGCGGAGCGCCCATGCCGGCGTTGCCGCCGGACGTGAACGGGTTGTTGCCCGGACGGGGACCGGCCGGACGGGCGCCGCCCGGACGGGGCGCGCCGGCGCCACCGGGGCGCGGAGCACGGTCACCGGACGGACGCTGACCGCGATCACCGCGGTCGCCCTGCCCCTGCGGGGCCGGACGCTGGCCGGGCTTGGGGGCCGGGCCGGGACGCGGGCCACCGGGGCGGGGCCCCTGCGCGGCGGGCGCCGGGGTGACCGGGGCCTGCGGGGCGGCGGGCGCGGGGGTCACCGGGGCGGCCGGAGCCGCGGGTGCCTGCGCCGCCGGGGGCCTGGGGGCGGCCGGCTTCGGCGGAGCCGGACGTGCCGACGTCGCCGGGGAGGGCGCGCCGGGCTTGGGGGCAGCCTTGCGAGGGGCGGGCTTGCCGCCGCCCTGGAAGGCGTCCGTCAGCTTGCGTACAACGGGCGCTTCGATGGTCGAAGACGCCGAACGGACGAATTCACCGAGTTCCTGGAGCTTGGCCATGACGGCCTTGCTCTCCACACCGAACTCCTTGGCGAGTTCGTATACCCGGACCTTAGCCACTTCGCTCCTTTGAGGTCCGGGTTCAGTCCGGACCGTCGCTACTTCATGGGCGTACTCATCGCGTGCTCATCGAGTGCTCATCGCAATCTCGACCTACTTCCAACTCGCGGGGTACCTGGTCACGCGGACGGTCCGCGTGCCACTTCCTTACGGTGTCGCCTGATCGGCAACGGTCGTCTGCTCGACGTACTGGCGCAACACCTTTGTGTCGAGCGCTCCCGGGGCGCGCAAAGCCCTCGTGAACGCCCGGCGGCGCACCGCCTGATCGAGACAGACGGGGACGGGGTGCAGATACGCGCCCCGGCCGGGCAGCGTACCGCGAGGGTCGGGGACGCATTCGCCCTCGGCCGCCACGATGCGCAGCAGTGCTGTCTTGGCCGATCGCTCCCGACACCCCACACAGGTGCGTTCAGGGCATGCTCGGGCGTGCGTCCGGCCAGACACCTTTAAGTCTACCTCCCCGCGGCGACCTCACCCCTTTGGGTCAGGAGTCGAACACGCGCCGCGATATAACTGACGTGATCCAGCCGTTGACCGGCGTGATCTATTCCCCGGCCTGCGGCTCCTGCTGCTCGGTGTCCGGCCGGATGTCGATGCGCCAGCCGGTCAGCCGGGCGGCGAGACGGGCGTTCTGGCCCTCCTTGCCGATCGCCAGCGACAGCTGGTAGTCCGGCACGGTCACCCGCGCGGAGCGGGCGGCGAGGTCGACGACCTCCACCTTCGACACCCGGGCGGGTGACAGGGCGTTGGCGACCATCTCGGCCGGGTCGTCCGACCAGTCGACGATGTCGATCTTCTCGCCGTTCAGCTCACCCATGACGTTGCGCACCCGGCCGCCCATCGGGCCGATGCAGGCGCCCTTGGCGTTCAGGCCGCTGCGGGTGGAGCGGACGGCGATCTTCGTGCGGTGACCGGCCTCACGGGCGATCGCGGCGATCTCGACGGAGCCGTCGGCGATCTCCGGGACCTCCAGGGCGAACAGCTTCTTCACCAGGTTGGGGTGCGTGCGGGAGAGGGTGACGGACGGGCCGCGCACCCCCTTGGCGACGCGCACGACGTACGACCTGATGCGCAGGCCGTGCGTGTACGTCTCACCGGGGACCTGCTCCTGCACCGGCAGCATGGCCTCCATCTTGCCGATGTCGACCAGCACGTTCTTCGGGTCGCGGCCCTGCTGGACGACGCCGGTGACGATGTCGCCCTCACGGCCGGCGTACTCGCCGAGCGTCGCGTCGTCCTCGGCGTCCCGCAGGCGCTGGAGGATGACCTGCTTGGCGGTGCTGGCGGCGATCCGGCCGAAGTCCGACGGGGTGTCGTCGAACTCGCGGGGCTCCTGCCCCTCCTCCAGGTCGTCCGGGTCCTCTTTCGCCCACACGGTCACGTGACCGCTCTCGCGGTCGAGCTTGACGCGCGCGCGGCGGCGGCTTCCCTCGGTGCGGTGGTAGGCGATGAGGAGGGCCGACTCGATCGCCTCGACCAGCAGGTCGAAGGAGATCTCCTTCTCCCGTACCAGACCCCGCAGGGCACTCATGTCGATGTCCACGGCTACGCCTCCTCTTCCTTCTCGTTCTCTTCGTCGCTGTCGACGTCGTTCTTGCTGTCTTTACGGTTGAACTCGACCTGGACGCGGGCCTTGTCGACGTCGGTGAAGGCGAGCCTGCGGGCGGTGGCCTTGCGGCCCTTCACGCCGG
Source organism: Streptomyces sp. (assembly GCA_036569285.1). Classification (GTDB taxonomy): domain Bacteria; phylum Actinomycetota; class Actinomycetes; order Streptomycetales; family Streptomycetaceae; genus Streptomyces. The sequence goes on along the minus strand of DATCQX010000311.1, from coordinate 1,620 downwards.
GCACCTCCAGGTCGAGGCCCTCGTCGTCCACGGCGAGGATGCGGGCGGTGACGTCACCGCCGTCGGTGAGCTGGAACCGGACCAGGCGGTCGACGGCGCGCACATAGTGCCGGTGCTCCTTGAGGGGGCGCTCGGCGCCGGGGGTGCCGACCTCCAGGTCGTACGCGGCGTCGCCCATCGCGTTCGTCTCGTCGAGCTTCGCCGAGAGCGCGCGGCTCACATCGGCGACGGCGTCCAGATCGGCCCCGGTGTCCGAGTCGACGACGACACGCAGCACGCGCTTGCGGCCCACGGTCTCCACCGCGATCTCTTCGAGGTCGAGGCCCTGGGAGGTGACGAGCGGTTCCAGGAGCTCTCGCAGCCTCTCGCTCTGGGTGGTGCTCATCCGGGTGACTCCTCGGCCGCGTGTGCTGTTGTGGAACGGTTCGCGTGTCAGGTCAAAGGGTATCCGGTCGCGAGGAGTGTTGCCGTCCACCCTTGCTGTCCCCCGGCTGGGGGGCCGTGCCTGGCGACGCCGGGGGCGGGGGGCGCCGGTACGGTGATCGCAGTCGGGCCCGACCATTCCTTCGTACGACCATCCCGAGGACGTCTGACGTGCCGTACTCCCCGCCGCGCACCCCCACGGGTCCGCGCCGAAGAACCCTCCTGACCGGCGCAGGTGCCGCCGCCGCTCTCCTCGCCGGCTGCTCCTCGGGCTCCTCCACGGAGGAGACCGCCTCCGGCGCCCCCTCCGTCTCCCAACGCGTCCGCACACGCGCGGCGCAGGACAGCAAGGGTCTGCTGGCCCGCTATGACGCCGCCCTGGCCGCGCATCCGGGGCTGGCGGGGGTGCTGGAGCCGTTGCGGGGGGAGGTGGCTCGGCATGTGGGGGCGTTCGGGGGGAGTACGGAGTCGGCGTCGCCGTCGCCGTCGGTGTCGTCGGGGGGCCGGGGTGGAGGTAGTACGGGAAGCCCGGTGTCCCCCGTCGACGACAAGACCGCACTCTCTCAACTCGCCGCCGCCGAGCGGGCGTTGGCCGATCGGCGGGCCGCCGACCTGCTGACGGTGCCCGGGGAGCTGGCACGGCTGCTGGCATCGGTCGCGGCGGCGGGAGCCGTGCACGCGTACGTGTTGACGGAAGGAGCGCGATGAGCGCGGAACTGGACGCCGTCCAGGCGGCACTGTCCGCCGAGCACGCGGCGGTGTACGGGTACGGGGTCGTCGGCGGGCAGATCGGAGAGGCCCGGCGAGCCGAGGCACGCGCCGCCTGGGACGCCCACCGGGCCCGCCGCGACGCCCTCGCCCGCACCGTCCGGGACCTGGGCGCGGAACCGGTCCCCGCGGACGCCGGCTACGCCCTGCCGTTCCCCGTCGAGGGCCCCGACGCCGCCGTACGACTCGCCGCGGAGCTGGAAGAACGGATCTCCGGCGTCTACTCCGACCTGGTACGGGCCACCTCCGGCCCACGGCGTGGGGATGCGGCCGGGGCACTGCGGGAGGCAGCGGTGCGGGCGGTGCGGTGGGGTGGGGGGCGGGGGGCCTTTCCTGGGCTTTCTGAGCGGGGGTGAGGGCGGGGGCCTGCGTTGAGGGGTGTTTTTGCGGGGGGCGTTGGTTGTTGGGCTGGCGTGGCGCGTGACATTG
>DATCQX010000310.1:0-6927 GCA_036569285.1 Streptomyces sp. | reverse complement strand
CTCGACGGCTCCGGCGGTCCAGTCGACCTTGGTGGACGGCGCGTCGACGTGCAGGGTGCGCGGCAGGACACCGTTGCGCATGGCCTGGATCATCTTGATGACCCCGGCGACCCCGGCGGCTGCCTGTGTATGCCCGATGTTCGACTTCAACGAGCCCAGATACAGGGGGCGTTGCCGATCCTGCCCGTACGTCGCAAGCAGCGCCTGCGCCTCGATCGGATCCCCCAGCGTCGTCCCCGTGCCGTGCGCCTCGACGGCGTCGACGTCCGTGGCCGCGAGCCGCGCGTTGGCCAACGCGGTGCGGATGACGCGCTGTTGGGAGGGTCCGTTGGGCGCGGTCAACCCGTTGGAAGCACCGTCCTGGTTGACGGCGGAGCCGCGTATCACCGCGAGGACGGGATGCCCGTTGCGCTGGGCGTCGGACAGCCGCTCCAGCAGCAGCATCCCGGCGCCCTCGCCCCACCCCGTGCCGTCGGCGGTGTCCGAGAACGCCTTGCACCGGCCGTCGGAGGCGAGCCCGCGCTGGCGCGAGAACTCCACGAACGCCTCAGGGGTGGACATGACGGTGACACCGCCCGCGAGAGCGAGGGTGCATTCACCGGCGCGCAGGGCCTGGGCGGCGAGGTGGAGGGTGACGAGGGAGGACGAACAGGCGGTGTCGACCGTGACCGCCGGGCCTTCGAGACCGAAGGTGTACGACAGCCGCCCCGACATGACACTCGCCGTGCCACCGGTCCCGATGTAGCCCTCTGTCTGCGCGGGCGAGAGGCGCAACAGGGTCGTGTAGCCCTGCCCGTTGGTCCCGGCGAACACCCCGGTACGGCTGCCGCGCACCGCGTGCGGATCGATGCCGGCGCGCTCGAACGCCTCCCAGGACGTCTCCAGAAGCAGCCGCTGCTGAGGGTCGAGCGCGGTCGCCTCACGTGGCGAGATCCCGAAGAACGCCGCGTCGAACTCGGCCGCCCCGTCGAGGAACGCCCCCTCACGGACGTACGAGGTACCGGGCCGCCCGGTGTCCGGGTCGTACAGCGTCTCCAGGTCCCAGCCCCGGTCGGCGGGGAACTCGGACATCGTGTCCGTGCCGTCGGTGAGCAGCCGCCACAGGTCCTCGGGGGAGCGGACCCCGCCCGGGAAGCGGCAGCCCATCCCGATCACGGCGATCGGCTCCCGCGCGGCGGACGTGACCTCGTCGAGGTGCTGCCGGGTTTCCTGAAGCTCGCCGGTGACCCGCTTCAGGAAGTAACGGAGCTTTTCCTCGTTGTTGTTCGTCACGCCGAGCTCTCCAATGAGGATGGTGAAGACAGTGCGGTGTGTGGGGGTCGCCGACTTGATGGCGCGGGGCTACGAGATCCCGAACTCTTCGCCGAGGAACTTGAACATCTCGTCGTCCGAGGCCGTCTCCAATTCGGTCCGACTCTCCCCGGGGGAGGTCGAGGTGTCGCAGAGCCGCAGCAACTCCTTGAGCCGGGAGGCGACTTCAGTGGCACTGGTGTCGGTGAGCGCCGTGATCGGGTCGCGGAGCAGCTCCAGCTCGTCGAGCACGGCAGCCGCCCCCGTGACACCGCTGGGCACGTCCGGGTGCAACTCCGTCCACAGGTGTTCGGCGAGGGCCTCCGGAGTCGGGTGGTCGAACGCCAGTGACGCCGCGAGGCCGAGACCGGTGGCCGAGTTGAGCCGTTTGCGCAGCTCGACGGCGGTGAGCGAGTCGAAGCCCAGCTCCCGGAACGACCGGCTCGCGGTGATCGTCTCCCGTGCCTTGGCGGCGCTGTGCCCGAGCACGGCCGCGACCTCGCGGCGCACCAACTCCAGGAGCTGCCAGTGCTGTTCGGATTTGCCCAGCCCCGAAAGACGCGCCCGCAGAGCGGCCCCGGGCCGACCGCCCGCGTCCTCGACGGACACGGTCTCCACCGCCGCCTGCCGGGCCTCGGGCAGCGCCGCGAGCAAGGGGGAAGGCCGCCCGGCCGTCCACCGGGGCACGAAGCGCCCCCAGTCCACGTCGATGACCATCACACACGGCTCGCTCCCCGCCAGGACCTCGTCGAACGCCGCGAGCGCCTCCTCCGGCGCCATCGCCCCGACGCCGTCCCGCTCCAGCCGCTCAACCGCCGAGTCCCCGGCCGCGAGTCCCTCTCCCGCCCAGCGTCCCCAGGCGATGGAGGTGGCGGGGAGTCCCTGTGCGTGGCGGTGGACCGCGAGTGCGTCGAGGTGGGCGTTGGCCGCCGCGTAGTTGGCCTGCCCGGCGCTGCCGAGGGTGCCTGCGGCGGAGGAGAAGAGGACGAACGCCTTGAGATCCCGGTGCCGGGTGAGGCGGTGGAGGTTCCAGGCGGCGTGTGCTTTGGGGCGCATGACGGTGTCGAGGCGGTCGGGGGTGAGGTCGGTGATGAGAGCGTCGTCGAGGACGCCTGCGGTGTGGATGACGGCGGTGAGGTCGGGGATGGTGTCCAGGAGCGCGGCGAGCTGGTCCTCGTCGGAGGCGTCGCAGGCAGTGATGGTGACCTGGGCGCCCAAGTCCGTGAGTTCGGCGGCGCCGGGTGCGTCGGGTCCCTGACGGCTGATCAGGTGGAGCCGCTGGACGCCGTGTTCCGACACGAGGTGACGGGCGACGAGTGAGCCGAGGGCGCCGGTACCGCCCGTGATGAGGACCGCGCCGTCGGGGTCCCAGGTGTGGGGGGTGGTGCGGGGTGTGTGACGGTGCAGTCGGCGGGCGTAGGCGGTGGTGCCGCGTATCGCGGTCTGGTCCTCGCCGGTGGTGCCGGTCAGGAGCGTGGCGAGAGTGGTGACGTCCGGATCGGACGACAGGTCGATGAGCCCGGCCCACTGTTCGGGCTGCTCCAGGGCTGCGGTCCGGCCGAGGCCCCAGAGTTCGGCGTGGCGGGGATCGACGGCGCTGTCCTCGCCGACGGCGACCGCGTTCCGGGTCAGGCACCAGATGCGGGCCGGGCTGTCGGCCTGGAGAAGGGCGAGCGTACCGGCGAGACCGTCCTCGGGCGTGAAGGCGAGGAGGGAGACGATGTCGGTGGTGCCGTGGGGGAGTCGCAGCGGGTCGGTGCTGTCGATTTCGTGGACGACGATGTCGGCGCCGGCCGTTGCGAGCGCGGCCTTCACGGTCGTGAGGGCCTCGGTGTCGGCGGTGTTGTCGGCCCAGCGGACGATCGTCCAAGTACCGTCCAGGCGAGGCGGGTTGGTGGGTTCGGGGATGCGCTGCCAGGTGATGCGGTACTGCCGGCCCTTCGCCTGCGCGTGTCGGCGCCAGGCGGTGAGGGCGGGCAGGGCGTCACGGAGGGGTTCGTCGGGGTGGATGCCGAAGACGGTGGTGAGATCGTCGCCGGCGAGCGCTTCCCAGAAACGGGCGTCTATGTCGTTGGCGGAGGAGGTGGGCGCGTCGAGCCAGTAGCGCTCGTGCTGGAAGGGGTAGGTGGGGAGGTCGGCGTGGGCGCCACCGTCGCATGCGGGCGTCCAGTCGACGGGCAGGCCCTGGACCCAGGCTTCGCCGAGGGAGGTCCAGAAGCGGGCGGGTCCTCCATCGTCGCGGCGGAGCGTGCCCACGGTGAGGGCGGTCCCGGCGGTGTCCTCGATGCTCATGGTGAGGACCGGGTGCGGGCTGGCCTCGATGAACGTGCCGTACTCCGCCTCGGTGAGCGTCCGCACCGCCTGCTGGAAGGAGACGGGCTGGCGGAGGTTGTGGTACCAGTAAGTGGCGTCGGCTTCTGGGCCGTTGAGCCAGGTGTTGTCGACGGTCGAGTACCAGGGGATTTTGGCGGCTTGCGGTGCGATGCCGGTGAGGGCCTCGGTGAGTTGGTCCTGGATGGTTTCGACGTGGGTGGTGTGGGAGGCGTAGTCGACGGGGATGCGGCGGGCGCGGATGCCGTCGGCTTCACATACCGTCAGAAGCTCTTCCAGTGCGGCCGGTTCGCCTGCGACGACGGTGCTGTTGGGTCCGTTGGTCGCCGCGACCTCGATGCGCCCCTCCCAGCGTGCGATCAGGGTTTCGGGTGCGGCGATGGACACCATGCCGCCCTTGCCCGCGAGGTGGGTGCGGATGAGTTTGCTGCGCAGGGAGACGATGCGGGCGGAGTCCTCAAGGCTGAGCGCTCCGGCGATGTGGGCGGCGGCGATCTCGCCCTGTGAGTGGCCGATCACGGCGTCGGGCTCGATGCCGTGGGAGCGCCACAGCGCGGCGAGGGAGACCATGACGGCCCAGGTCGCGGGCTGGACGATATCGACCCGTTCCAGCGCTGCCGGGTCGCCGAGAGCCTGATGCAAGTCCCAGTCGGTGAACTCGGCCAGCGCGTCGGCGCATTCACGCATCGACGCGGCGAACACTGGCGAGGCGTCGATGAGTTCGAGCCCCATGCCGACCCACTGGGAGCCCTGGCCGGGGAAGACGAACACCGTCCGCCCGAGAGGTCCGGACGTTCCCCGCACGCCTGCGACCGATGCGAACTCCCTGAGTGAATCGAGGAGTTGTTCCCGGTCCCCGACAAGGACCGCACGCTCGGAGAAGGCCGTTCGTCCGGTGGCGAGGGTCCAGGCCGCGTCCCTCGCGGAGAGCGCGGGATCGGCTTCGAGTCGCTCCAGCAGCCGCGCCGCCTGCTCACGCAAGGCCGCCTCGGTCTTCGCGGACAGCGGCAGCGGGACGACACCGTCGGCCCCCGGCGCTTCATCGGTGTCCGGAGCCTGTTCCAGGATCACGTGCGCGTTCGTCCCACTGACCCCGAAGGCCGAGACGGCGGCCCGGCGCGGCCGTTGCTCGGATGGGGGCCAGGCCCGCTCGTCGGTGAGAAGCTCGACGGCCCCTGCGGTCCAGTCGACCTTGGTGGACGGCGCGTCGACGTGCAGGGTGCGCGGCAGGACGCCGTGCCGCATGGCCTGAACCATCTTGATGACCCCGCCGACCCCGGCGGCGGCCTGCGTATGCCCGATGTTGGACTTCAACGAGCCCAGATACAGCGGCTGTTCACGATCCTGCCCGTATGTCGCGAGGATGGCCTGCGCCTCGATCGGGTCCCCCAGCGTCGTCCCCGTCCCGTGCGCCTCGACGGCATCGACGTCCCGCGTCGAGAGCCCTGCGTTGGCCAACGCTGCCCGTATGACGCGTTGTTGGGAGGGTCCGTTGGGTGCGGTGAGCCCGTTGGAGGCGCCGTCCTGGTTGACGGCCGACCCGCGTATCACCGCCAGTACAGGGTGCCCTTCGCGGCGGGCGTCAGACAGCCGCTCAAGCAGCAGCATCCCGACCCCTTCACCCCACCCCGTGCCGTCGGCGGCCTCCGCGAACGCCTTGCACCGCCCGTCGGAGGACAGCGCGCGCTGCCTGCTGTACTCGACGAAGGGCGTCGCCGTCGACATGACGGTGACGCCGCCCGCGAGGGCGAGGGTGCACTCACCGGCGCGCAGGGCCTGGGCGGCGAGGTGCAGGCTGACGAGAGAGGAGGAGCAGGCGGTGTCGACCGTCACCGCAGGACCTTCGAGCCCGAGGGTGTAGGAGACACGCCCGGAGGCGACGCTGCCCGCGCTGCCGCTGCCGAGATATCCCTCAAGTCCCTCAGGAGCAGCGGGCATTCGGGAGGCGTAGTCGTTGTACATGACCCCCACGAAGACACCGGTCCGGCTGCCCTTCAGTGCCTGCGGGTCGATACCGGCGCGCTCGACGGCTTCCCAGGACGTCTCCAGCAGCAACCGCTGTTGGGGGTCGGTGGCGAGCGCCTCGCGCGGTGACATGCCGAAGAAGTCGGGGTCGAAGTCGGCGGCCCCGTACAGGAATCCGCCTTCCCGGACGTAGCTGTGCCCGGCTCGGTCCGGGTCGGGGTCGTACAGCGAGTCCGCGTCCCAGCCCCGGTCGGCGGGGAACTCCGAGACGGCGTCGCGTCCTTGGGCGACCAGGTCCCACAGGTCACCGGGGGTGCGGACCCCGCCCGGGTAACGGCAGGCCATGCCGACGACGACGATGGGGTCGTCGTCCGCCGTAACCGCTGTGGGCGCGGCGGCCGGGGCCGGACGGCGGCCGGTGACCTCGTCCACGATGTGCCGTGCCAGGACAGCCGGGGTGGGGTGGTCGAAGACCAGGGTCGCGGGCAGCCGGAGACCGGTCGCGGCGTTGAGCCGGTTGCGGAGTTCGACGGCGGTGAGGGAGTCGAATCCCAGCCCCTTGAAGGGGAGTTGCTCCTCCACGGCGGCCCCGCTCGGGTGCCCGAGTACGGTCGCCGCGTGTTCGCGGACCAGCGTCAGGACCGTACGCAGTTGTTCGTCGGCGGTCAGCTGGACCAGCCGCTCGCCGAACGAGGGGCCGTCCGCTTCCGCACCGCTGCCGGCCCGTCGCAGGTCGCGCGCCCGGCCGCGCACCAGGGCGCGGAACTTGGGGTGGAGCGATCCGGCCCGCTTCCCCAAGGCGCCCAGGTCGAGCCGGACGGGGACGAGCAGGGACTCGGTCTCCTCGGTGAGGGACCGGTCGAACAGTGCCAGGCCGTGTCCGGCGGTGAGCGCCAGCACCCCGGAACGCGTCATTCGTGCCCGGTCCGCGTCCTGGAGCCCTCCGGTGAGCCCGCTGCCGGGCTCCCACAGCCCCCACGCCAACGACATGGCGCTCAGTCCTTGGCCCCGGCGCACCTCGGCCAGCGTGTCCAGGAAGACGTTGGCCGCCGCGTAACCGGCCTGCCCGGCGTTCCCGAGCACCCCGGCACCGGAGGAGAAGAGGACGAACGCCTTGAGGTCGAGGTGTCGCGTGAGGCGGTGGAGGTGCCAGGCGGCGTCGGCCTTCGCGCGCAGAACCGTGTCCAGATGGTCGGGGGTGAGGTTGGTGACGAGGCCGTCGTCGAGGACACCTGCGGCGTGGACGACGGCGATGAGGTCGGGGATGCCGTCCAGGAGTCGGGCGAGCTGGGCTTCGTCCGATGCGTCGCAGGCGGTGACGGTGACGTCGGCGCCCAACGC
>DATCQX010000309.1:0-2997 GCA_036569285.1 Streptomyces sp. | reverse complement strand
ATGTTCAAGCAGCAGCCGATGAAGATGGCCGCCGCCGAGGCCCTGTGGGACGGCGAGGCACCCGCGCCCTTCTCCGTCTTCGCCTACGGAGACGTCGAGAAGGGACACAACAAGGTCGCCATAGAGATCCCCGGGCTCCTGTCCTTCCTCGCGAACGACGACTTCACCTCGCACGTCCCCGGCATCAACGACGTCAACAAGTCCGAGCAGCAGAAGTTCGGCCCCGGCGACTACCGCCCCAACATCCCGGTCGCCTACTGGGGCTTCCGCTGGATGATCGGCTTCGGCATGGCCTCCCTCGCGATCGGCATGCTCGGCCTGTGGCTGACCCGCAAGAAGTTCATGCTGCCCGAGCACCTGAGGGTCGGTGAGGACGAAGTGCCGAACCTGGTCCTCTTCCGCAAGAAGGCGCTCGGCCCCCAGCTCACCACCTGGTACTGGCGCCTCGCGATCTGGACCCTGGCCTTCCCGCTGATCGCCAACTCCTGGGGCTGGATCTTCACCGAGATGGGCCGTCAGCCCTGGGTCGTCTACGGCATCTTCCAGACCCGCGACGCCGTCTCCCCCGGTGTCTCCCAGGGCGAGGTCCTCACCTCGATGATCGCCTTCACCACGCTGTACGCGATCCTCGCCGTCATCGAGGTCAAGCTGCTCGCCAAGTACGTGAAGGCCGGCCCGCCGGAGCTGACCGAGGCCGACCTCAACCCGCCCACGAAGATCGGCGGCGAGGCGCGTGACGCCGACAAGCCGATGGCCTTCTCGTACTAGGCCGAGGGAGCTGCACAGTCATGGAACTGCACGACGTCTGGTTCGTCCTCATCGCCGTCCTGTGGACCGGCTACTTCTTCCTGGAGGGCTTCGACTTCGGAGTCGGTGTCCTCACCAAGCTGCTTGCCCGTAACCGGCCCGAGAAGCGCGTCCTGATCAACACGATCGGGCCGGTCTGGGACGGCAACGAGGTCTGGCTGCTCAGCGCGGGCGGCGCGACCTTCGCCGCGTTTCCCGAGTGGTACGCCACCCTCTTCTCCGGCTTCTACCTGCCGCTGCTGGTCATCCTGCTCTGCCTGATCGTCCGGGGCGTCGCCTTCGAGTACCGGGCCAAGCGGCCCGAGGAGAACTGGCAGCGCAACTGGGAGCACGCCATCTTCTGGTGTTCCCTGATCCCCGCGTTCCTGTGGGGCGTTGCCTTCGGCAACATCGTCCACGGCGTGAAGCTCGACCGGAACTTCGAGTACGTGGGCGGGTTCTGGGAGCTGCTCAACCCCTACCCGATCCTGGGCGGGCTGGTCACGCTGAGCCTGTTCACCTTCCACGGCACGGTGTTCACGGCGCTCAAGACAGTCGGCGAGATCCGGGAGCGGGCCCGGAAGCTCGCCCTGAAGCTCGGCCTCGTCACCGCCGTCCTGGCCCTGGCCTTCCTGGTCTGGACGCAGGCCGACAACGGTGACGGCAAGAGCCTGGTCGCCCTGGTCGTGGCCGTCGCCGCCCTCGTCGCGGCGCTCGTCGCGAACCAGGCCGGGCGTGAGGGCTGGTCGTTCGCGCTCTCCGGTGTCACGATCGTGGCCGCCGTCGCGATGCTCTTCCTGACGCTGTTCCCGAACGTCATGCCGTCGACGCTCAACCCGGACTGGAGCCTCACGGTCACCAACGCCTCGTCGAGCCCGTACACCCTGAAGATCATGACGTGGTGCGCGGCGATCGCCACGCCGATCGTGATGCTGTACCAGGGGTGGACGTACTGGGTGTTCCGGAAGCGGATCGGGACGCAGCACATCGCTGAAGCACATTGAGTCCGACAGGGCGATGTTTCACGTGAAACATCGCCCTGGACCGAAGGGCATGTTTCACGTGAAACCAATCGATCCACGTCTCCTTCAATACGCCCGCGCTTCCCGCCGCTTCTTGGCGGCGGTCGTCGGACTCGGCGTTGTCGGTGCGGTGCTGGTCATCGCTCAGGCCATGCTCATCGCGGAGATCGTGGTGGGTGCTTTCCAGCACGGGCATACGGTCGCCGACCTCCGTACGCCTCTCCTCCTGCTCGCCGCCGTCGCGGTCGGGCGGGCGCTGGTCTCCTGGCTCACCGAGCTTGCCGCCCACCGTGCGAGCGCCGCTGTGAAGTCCGAGCTGAGGGGGCGGCTGCTGGAGCGGGCGGGGGTGCTCGGTCCGGGGTGGCTGAGCGGGCAGCGGACCGGTTCGCTCATCGCCCTCGCGACACGGGGCGTGGACGCGCTGGACGACTATTTCTCGCGCTATCTGCCGCAGTTGGGGCTCGCCGTCGTCGTCCCCGTTGCCGTGCTGGCGCGGATCGTGACCGAGGACTGGGTGTCGGCGGCGATCGTCGTCGGGACGCTGCCGTTGATCCCGGTGTTCATGATGCTGATCGGGTGGGTCACGCAGTCGCGGATGGACCGTCAGTGGCGGCTCCTGTCGCGGCTGTCGGGGCATTTCCTGGATGTGGTGGCCGGGCTGCCGACGCTGAAGGTGTTCGGGCGGGCCAAGGCGCAGGCGGAGTCGATCCGGAAGATCACCGGGGAGTACCGGCAGGCGACCCTCAGGACGCTGCGGATCGCGTTCCTCTCCTCCTTCGCGCTGGAGCTGCTGTCCACGATCTCGGTCGCGCTGGTGGCCGTGACGGTCGGGATGCGGCTCGTCCACGGAGAGATGGACCTCTACATCGGGCTAGTCATCCTGATCCTGGCGCCGGAGGCGTATCTGCCGCTGCGGCAGGTCGGCACGCAGTACCACGCGGCGGCCGAGGGGCTCGCCGCCGCCGAGGAGATCTTCACGGTGCTGGAAGAGCCGCTCCCGGCAGCCGGCACCGCCGCCGTTCCCCAGGGCGCGATCACCGTGGACGGCGTGACCGTCCGCCACCCCGGCCGGTCCGTCCCCGCCGTCGAGAACGCCTCGTTCACCGTCGAACCCGGCGAGACGGTCGCCCTCGTCGGGCCGAGCGGCGCGGGCAAGTCGACGCTGCTGAACGTCCTGCTGGGGTTCGTC
>DATCQX010000308.1:0-27720 GCA_036569285.1 Streptomyces sp. | reverse complement strand
CTCGCGCCCACCGTCCGGTGCGCGGCGGCGTCGTCGAACAGGGCCTTCGCGTCCTTGCCGAAGAGCGGCGCGTAGCTCACCCAGTGGTCGTTGGTGTCGTTGCCGCCGCCGTTGTAGCCGCCGGTGATGCCTATGACCTTGCCGGTCCCGCGGACCCGGTCGTACCCCTCGATCCAGGGGCCCCCGGAGACGCCGCCGTAGAACCCGGTGCAGGCCATGCTCAGTTGCGCGTACCCCGCGAGCCGTTTCGTGACGACCGGGCAGCGGATGAGGCTGTGCTTCGGGTTCACACTGGCGGAGCTGGGGTAGCCGAGGGCGGTCACCTTCCGCGTGTACCCGGTGGACGTCGTGAACGTCAGCGCGCCCGTGACGTCCTCCACCTTCTTGCCCTTGCCGCCCGGCCCCACCTGCACGAACGCCAGGTCCAGATCGGAGACCGGCTTCTTCGTGTTCGCCACGTACCGGGGGTCGACGTACAGCCGGGTGACCGGGAAGACCCCGTACGGCTGCGCCGCCGCCGACTTGCCACTGACGTACTTCGGCACGAAGACGCGGTGCGTGGCCTTCACCATGCCGAGCGCGCAGTGGCCCGCCGTCAGCACGATGTCCTTGGCCGCGGTGTGGACGACGCTGCCCGTGCAGAACGTCGTCCTGCCGCCCAGGGGCCTGCTGTCGAAGAAGAACGTCCCGATCGTGGAGTGGCCCGCGAAGTGCTCGGGGTTGGGGGTGCCGGCGGGGGGTGTGCGGGCGGCCTTGCTCTCGAAGAGGCGGGGGGCGGCTTGAGCGGCGGGCGGTACTTGAGCGGCGGGCGGTACGGCCTCGACGGGGACGGCGTCGACCATCCGGTCCGCCGTCCAGTACCGCATCTCCTCACGCCACGCCGGTCCGCTCGCGGCGGACGCCGTACCGGCACTGAGCGTCCCCGCACCCAGCCCGAGCACGAGAACCGGCAGCAAGCCGCGTCTGAAACGCAAGGGAACCGTCTTTTCATCTCAAGGAGGACACCGCACGGCAAACGCGCCGACGGTATCCATCACACTTCCGATTCGGGTCAACTTACGCCAAGAACCCGGTAAATCACCGTGATCCAGAACACCACCGACCTGGGGGGTGGTGTCACCGGGTCCGGGGGTGTTCGTCGGAGACGCTGATCAGAGGTCCGGCACGCTCCGAAGCCCCCTGGGGAACAGTTGGGGAGGGAACGGGGAGTCGGTCGCGGAACACTGCGGGCCGTCGCCCAGTCACCTCAGAGGAGTACATCGTGAACGAGCCCGTGAATCCCTTACTGGACGAGTCGCACCTGCGCGGGTTGATCGGAGAACTCGCCTCCGTGGAGCGCTGGGGCGCGGACCCGCAGGCGCCCCACGGCGAGGGGACGTCTGCGGGGCGCGGCTTCACCGTCGAGACCGTGACGTGCTGCGGCATGCACGAGGTCGTGTCGATCACCCCGGCCGACGCCGTCCCGCCCTCCGCGCAGGAACGGGCCGCCCTGCACTCGGTGGTGAGGGCGTTGCTCGATCTCGCGGGGTACGAGGACGGGCCCGCCCGCACGGAGGTCGTGCTGGCACCGCCACGGCCGCGGATCGTGTCGTGTCGCGTTCCGGGACGTGACACGGATCCCCCGTGGAGTCCGCCTGCGTGACGGCCCTCCGTTTCGTGGGGTCACCGTCGGGATCACATGGGGAACGGACCGGGAACGGTCACCTCCAGTATCAATGGCATCAGAGACCACCACAGTCACAGGGGGACGGAAATGATGAGCAAGCTGGCGAGAACACTCGGAACCATCGCGGCGGTCGTGGCCCTCGGCCTCGGTCTGGCGGCCCAGGGGGCGGGCGTGAACCAGTCGGCAGCCCGGCCGGCTCTCGCGGAGGACCGCGGTCCGACGAACGCCGGCAGCTGACCTGGCTCCGTCGGCCCGGCGCCCGGTACCGGACACAACCGGTACCGGGCGCCTCGCGTTCCGCTCCCGCTGACCGCGTCAGCGGCGGCGGCCCTCCGGCGGTACGCCCATGGAGAGGAACAGCTCGTCCGCCGCGGCGGCGTGCCGGGCCGCCGCGTCGGTGTCGCCGAGGGCCCGCGCCGTCCCGGCCAGTCCCGCGAGACCGTAGGCCTGCTCGATCCGGTATCCGACGGCCGCCGCGCGCGCATGGGCACGGGTGTGGAGCTGGGCTGCCGACGCGAAGCGGCCGAGGCGGTGGTGGACACGTCCCACGATGTTCTCGACCTTGGCCCGGCGCAGTGGGAAGACACTCCTGCCGACCAGGTCCAGGGCACGCTCCGCGTGGACGAGGGCCTCGTCGGTGTGCCCCAGCCTCTGGAGGACATCGGCCGACAGGGCCATGACGATGGATACGGCGCTGGGGTCCTTCCAGTCGTCGCACAGGTGCCGGGCCCGCTCCAGCTCCCGGTGGGCCTCCTCGTGGGCGTCCTGACCCATGAGGGCCATCGCCAGGTCGGCCAGCGCCAGGAACTTGCCCTCGTAGGGTTCCAGGTGTGCGCCGATCTCCAGTGCGCGGCGGGCCGCCTTCTCGGCGTCGGCGTAGCGGCCCCACTGTTCGTAGAGCGTGCTGAGTACGGTGAGGCTCTCCGCCTCGGCGCGCGGGGTGCCCAGTTCCCTCTCGTAGGAGATCGTCTTCTCCAAGTGGCTGAGGGCCTCCGGGAAGCGGCCGAGCATGCTCTTGAACATGCCGAGGGTGCCCTCGCTGTGGGCCTCGGTCTGCCGGTCGCCGAAGCGCGCCGCGATGGCCCGGCCCTCCTCGGCGACTTCGGTGCCCTCGACGAGGCGGCCGAGTTTCCAGCAGGCGATGCCCAGGTTGGACAGGCTGACCCCGAGCAGGGCCGCGTCGTCGAGGCGGCGCGCGGCGCGCACCGCGATGCGGCCCATTTCGAGGAACTCCTCGAGGTAGCCGCGCGCGTCGAGACAGAACGCGAGGTTGCGGGCCAGCGCCACGGCGTACCGGTCGAGGCCTCTGCGGTCGGCGAGGGCGACACAGGCCTGAAGGGTGGTGCGTTCGCGGGCGAACCAGCGCTGGGCGCACTCAGGTGTGGACAGGTCGGGTGGTTCGGCGGGGGAGGCGCAGATGCCGGTGTCGATGTGCCGACGGCCGGGGAAGGCGACGGTGCAGGCGGTCTCGCTGGCGGTGAGGTAGTAGCCGAGGAGCCGCTCCACGGTGGCGTCGTCGTGACCGTCACCGCTGCCGCGCAGGCTGTGGGCGAAGCTGCGGACCAGGTCGTGGAAGCGGTACAGGCCGATGTCGGGCTGCTGGGCCAGGTGGATGTCGAGGAGGAGTTCGAGGAGGTCCTCGGCCTCGGCGGTGCCCACGCCCATGAGGGCGGCCGCGGAGTGCATGTCGATGTCCTGGCCGGGGTGCAGGGCGAGCATCTGGAAGGCCTTGCGGCCCTCGGCCTCCATCGCCTGGTAGGACAGGCGCAGGCTGGCCGCGACACTGCGTTCGCCGGAGGTGAGTTCACCGAGTCTCCGGGTCTCGTCGCGGAGCCGGTCGGCGAGATAGGAGACGGTCCAGCGGGGGCGGTTGCGCAGGCGGGCGGAGGCGATGCGCAGGGCGAGGGGAAGGTGGCCGCACAGGCGGGCGAGTTCGGCCGCGGCCTCGGGCTCGGCGGCGACCCGGTCGGAGCCGAGGATCTCGGTGACCAGCTCGGTGCTCTCCTCGGGCACCATCACGTCGAGGGAGATCCAGGCGGCGCCGTCCAGGTCCACGAGCCTGGCGCGGCTGGTGACCAGCGCGGTGCAGCCGGGCGAGGTGGGCAGCAGGGCCCGGACCACGGAGGCGTCGGCGGCGTTGTCGAGGACGACGAGCAGGCGTTTCCCGGCGAGGGAGGCCCGCCACAGGGCGGTGCGGCTGGCGGTGTCCTCGGGTATGCGGGCGCCGGGGACACCGAGGGCGCGCAGGAGCCCGTCGAGGGCGGCGCCGGCCGTCATGGGTTCCTCGCCGGGCGTGTAGCCGCGCAGGTCGACGTAGAGCTGTCCATCGCCGTAGGCGTCGCGGAGCCGGTAAGCGGCGTGCACGGCGAGGGTGGTCTTGCCGCAGCCCCCCATGCCGTCGACGGCGACGATGCCGGTGGTGTCGGGGGCGGCCGCGCCGACCTTTTGGAGCAGTTCACGCAGTTCGGTGTCGCGGCCGGTGAAGTCGGCCAGGTCGTGGGGGAGGGTGCAGGGCACCTCGGGTGCCGGCGGCCGCGGGGCGGAGGCGAGGGCGGGCGGTGCGGGGCGGACGCCGGCCAGGGCCGGGTCGTTGCGCAGGATCGCCTCGTAGGTCTCGGTGAGCCGGGCACCCGGGTCGACGCCGAGTTCCTCGACGAGAAGGGTGCGGACCTCCGTGTACTCGCCGAGTGCCTCCGCCTGCCGGTCGGCGCGGTACAGAGCGGTCATCAGCTGGGCGCGCAGGTTCTCCCGCAGGGGATGCCGGTCGACGGCATCGCGCAGGTCGGCGACGAGTTCGGGGCCCTGGCCGAGGGTCAGGCAGAGTTCGTAGAGGCGTTCGCAGGCGGCGAGACGGCGTTCCTGGAGGGCGGCGGAAGCGGCTTCGCCGAGGGCGCCGGAGGTGGCGGGGCAGCCGCGCCACAGGTTCAGGGCGGCGCGCAGGGCCCTGACCGCGTCCTCGGGGCGGCCCTCCTGTTCGGCCCGTACTCCCTCGGCGATGCCCGCCCCGAACTCGGTCAGGTCCAGGCCGTCGGACGGTACGACGACGCGGTAGCCCGGGCCATCGGTGGTGAGGATGCCGACGCCGTCGGGGATCCGGCGGCGAAGGTCCGCCACCGCCTTGCGCACCTGGTGGGTGGCGGTGGCCGGGGGATCGTCCGGCCAGGCGGCGTCGACCAGTTGCGGTACGGGGACGACCCGACCGGACTCCAGCAGCAGCGCGGCGAGAATTCGTTCCTGAACCGGTCCCCCCAGCCGGATCCGGGTCCCGCCCCGCCAGCATTCGATCGGGCCAAGAATGTTGAACCGCAGTCGTTCCCCGGCATCCTCTTCCATCGAATTCCCCCATCTACCTGCGTAAACCCTGATCGAGGGCTTTGCGACTCGTGGATCATAGGGCGCCGGTCCGGGCGGGACCACTCCGGGAGGGAATCAGGAAGACACCGTCGGAATCTGGCCATATTCGGCCCCATGACCGCGAAGGGATTCGGACATGCCTGACCCACACACAGCACCGACGGCGGCCGTCGAAGGCACGACGCGGTTCGGTGCCGTTCTGGCCGGTGCCCGCGCCGGTGCGGGACTGACCCAGGAGGAACTGGCGGACCGCTCGGGCGTCAGCGTCCGCGCGATCCGCAATCTGGAGACCGGCCGCACGGCCCGGCCACGTCGGCAGTCCGCGGTGCTGCTCGTCCGGGCGCTGGGCCTGCCCCCGGTCACGGCGCGGCAGCTGGTGGACGCGGCCCGGTGGCCCGAGGCAACCGGAGAGGGCGGCGGGCCGAAGCTGCCGACGGTGTCCGAACTGCCCTCCCCCGCGCCTTCTCTGGTGGGCCGCGAGGCGGTGACCGGATCCCTGGGCGACTATCTCCGCGTCCGGGACGGTCATCCCGTGCCGGGGCGGCTGGCCCTGGTGGTGGGCGGTCCGGGGTCGGGCAAGACGGCGACGGTGACCGAGGTGGCGCACTCGCTGCGGCACGACTACCCCGACGGGCAGGTCTTCGTCGACCTCGACTACCAGTCACGGGGGCCGCTCGGCCCGGTCGACGTGGTGCAGCGGGTGCTGCGCTCGTTCGGGACCGCTCAGCCACCGGGCGGCGTCGAGGAGAGCTCGGCGCAGCTGCGGATGCTGCTGAACTCCCGCAAAGTGCTGGTCGTCCTCGACAACGTCGACTCCGAGGCACAGGTGCGCCCCCTGCTGTCGCACAGCGTGCACAGTGCCGTGCTGGCGGCGGCCCGCCGTGAGCTGTGCACGCTGTCGCCGGGGCTGAGCGAACCGCTCACGATGCTGACCCGGGACGAGTCGTGCCGGCTGCTGGAGGACCTGGTGGGACGGGCGCGGGCGCGCGCCGAGCCGTCGGCCGCGCTGAGCATCGCCCAGTCGTGCGGCGGGCTGCCGCTCGCGCTGCGTATCGCGGGACTCTGGCTGGCGGCCCGGCCGCACCGGAGACTGCGCGAACTGGCGGACCGGCTCGTCAACGAGGAGTCCCGGCTGGACGTCCTCGGGCTGGGCGATCTGTCGGTGCGCTCCAGCATCGCGAGCAGCCTGCGTGATCTGTCGGAGGCGGAACGCGCGGCGCTGGCCGGGCTCAGCTCGCTGCGCGGCTCGTTCGATCTGCAGGACGCGGTCGTGCGACTGGGCGGGACGACCGCCACCGACATGCTCGAAGAGCTGCTGATGCGGCGGCTGCTCGAAGCGGAGGCCGTGGGCCGCGACGGGCGGCTGCGCTACCGGCTGCACGACGCCGTCCGGCTGTACGCGGCACAGCTGGTACCCGGCACCCCCACCCGCTCACTCGTTCCCTCACATCCCTCTCAAGGACTGACGGTTTCATGAACGCACGCGTCATCCGGCCCGCGGGCCGGGGCTTTCTCTACTTCGACTCCCATCCGGCGGGCTGCGCACGGTTCGTGGACCGGGCCGCCCAGGAGGCCGTGGCACTCGCCGGGCCGGGCACGGACCGGGCGCCGGACACGGACGCGCCGGTCGCGCTGATCATCGGCTCCAGCTCGGGATACGGTCTGGCGGCCACCCTGACGGGCCTCGCCGCCCACGGCATCCGGGGCATCGCGGTCTGCCACGAACGGCCGGCCCGCGGCTCCCGGACGGCGACGGCGGGCTGGTACCGCACCGCGCGCACCGCCCAGGTCGCCGAACGCGTCGGCACCGGCCTCACCTTCGTCAACGCCGACTGCTTCACCGAGCGCACCAGGACCGAGGTGCTGGATCTGCTGGAGCGGCGCCACGGACGCGTCGACCACCTGGTCTACAGCGTGGCCGCGCCCCGCCGGACCGACCCGGCCACCGGGCGGATCCACGAGTCGGTCCTGAAGCCGCTCGGCGCGCCCTGCCTGTCACGGGCCGTGTCCTTCGACGCCGAGGGCCGCCCCCGGCTGACGGAGACCGTCCTCCAGGCGGCGACAGACGCCGAGCGCGACGCGACGGTCGCCGTCATGGGCGGCGCCGACTGGCAGTCGTGGGTCACCGATGTCGCCCGGCGAGGCCTGGCCGGGCCCCGCTTCCGCACGGTCGCCCTGTCCTATCTCGGCGCCGAGCCGACAGCGGCGATCTACCGGCAGGGCACCATCGGCGCCGCCAAGGAGCATCTGGAGCACACCGCGCGTGCGCTGAACACGTCGGTGCTGGCCGGCGGGGGCGGGCAGGCGCTGGTCTCCGTCAACGGGGCCGCCTTCACGCAGGCCTCGGTCGCGATCCCCGGCATGGCCCTCTACCTCGGGCTGCTGCGGCGCGAGCTGGGCGACGCCATGCAGTCCCCGGTACGCCAATCGCACCGGCTGTGGGGCCACCTCACCGGCACCGCCCCGTTGACGCCGGACGAGGCGGGCCGCGTCCGGCTGGACGACTGGGAGCTGCGGCCCGAGGTGCAGGCCGCGGTCATGGACGCCTGGCGGCGCGTCACGGAGCCGGCCCTGGCCGAGGAGGCCGACCTGGACTGGCTCACCAGCCAGTTGGAGCAGCTCCACGGCTTCGGCCTGGACGGCGTCGACTACACCGCTCCGGTCGATCCGCACGTGCCGTGGCCGACGCCGGCGCACGCGGACGCGGTCTGACCCGGGGGTGCCACCGAGCGGGCGGCACCCCTCACTCCCGTACCGCCGCGTCCGGCGAGTGCGCCGGACGCCGGGTCAGCTGGTCCAGGGCGAGCTGCACCGCGCGGGTGAGCTGGGGGTCCAGGCCGAGGGCGTGGTCGTGGGGCAGGATGTCGACCTCCACGTCCGGGCGTACACCGCTGTTCTCCAGGGAGCGTCCGACGCCGTCGAAGTCGTAGCTGTACTCGGGCTGGGTGGTCAGCGTGCCGTCGGCCAGCGGGTGGCGTGGGTAGGCCGCGATGACACCGCCCCAGGTACGGCGGCCGACGACGGGGCCCAGTCCCAGGCGCTGGAACATGTGCGTGAAGATGTCCCCGTCGGAGCCCGTGTGCTCGTTGACCAGCGCGACCAGCGGCCCGCGCACCGACTCGGCGGGGTAGGGAAGCGCTCCGTTCCAGCGCCCGAACTCGTAGCCGTGCCGACGTCGGGCGAGGCGCTCCAGCACCTGCCAGGACAAGTTGCCGCCGCCGTTGAACCGCGCGTCCACGACGAGGGCGTGCCGCTCGTGCTCGGCGAGGAAGCCCCGTACGAACTCGGTGTAGCCCGTGTCGAACATGTTCGGGACATGCACGTACCCGACCCGGCCGCCCGTGCTCTCGTGGACCTGCCCGCGGTTCTCGGCCACCCAGTCGCGGTAGCGCAGCGCGGACTCGTCGCCGAGCGCGCGCACGCTCACCCGGCGCGGGGCGTGGCCGTCGCGCTCGACGGTGAGTTCGACCTCGTGGTCCGCATGGTCCACCAGCAGCTCACCGACCCCCCGGGGGCCGACGGGACGGCCGCCCACCGCGACCACCCGGTCGCCGGGTCGCAGGTCAACGCCCAGGGCGGCGCACGGTGAGGCGGCGGCGCGGTCCCACGGATCGCCGGACAGCACCCGGCGGATGCGTCCCGGCCCTCGGCCGGTGTCCCAGTCGACGCCGAGGAAGCCCTGGCCGTGCGGGCTCTCCCGGCGGTCGCCGCCCTGCTCGTAGGTGTGGGAGGTGCCCAGTTCGCCCTGCATCTCCCCGATCAGGTCGGAGAGTTCCGAGCGGCAGGACACCAGCTCCACCAGCGGCAGATAGCGCCGGAGCACCGCCTCCCAGTCGACACCGGACATGCCCGCGTCCCAGAAGTGCTCCCGCTGCAGCTGCCAGGCCTCGTGGAGCATCTGCCGCCACTCACCGCGCGGATGCACCTCGACGCGCAGCCGGGCGGCGTCCAGCCAGCCGGTGGCCCGGCCCGGCGCGTACCCGGCCTCGGGCGGCAGGTCGTCGTCCTTGCAGCCGGCTCTCCACACCCGCAGCGCCCCGTCGGCGGTGTACAGCAGGGTCCGCCGGTCGGCGCTGAGCTGTACGTCGTCGCAGCCGGTGGCGATCCTGGTGACCTCCTGGGTGGGGAAGTCGAAGGCATCGAGGACGGCGCCCTCCTCGCCGTCGTCGGTGGGGTGGTGCGGCGGGACGGACAACAGCAGGGCGCGGTCCCGGCAGCCGAGCACCCGCAGGTACGTTCCCGACGCGACCGGGAAGGCCTGGACGCGGTCCGCGAGACCCGCGAAGTCGATCTCCGTGACGGGCGTTCCGTCGGCGTCGTACGGCTCCGGCGGGTCGTCGGCCGGGGAACGCGGTACGGCGGTGAACGGCGAGGGCGTCCGCGCCCGCAGCGCGATCAGGTAAGGGCGGTCCGCGGCCGGGAAGCCGACGCCGTAGGTGACCTGGTCGCGGACAGGGGTGAACTGCCGCTGGCCGATGAAGTACAGGAAACGGCCGCACGCGGAGAACTCCGGGGCCCGGTCGCGCAGCACCGGCTCGGTCAGCGGGTGCGCTTCACCGGTGCGCACGTCGTACACCCTGATCGCGGAGGTGACGGAGCCGGACGGCCAGGTATAGGCGAGCCAGCGTCCGTCGGGGGACCAGGCGAGGTCCTCGATCGGTCCGTGCGGGCTGTGGTCGACCTGCCTCGGCACCGGGGTCCCGGAGGGGTCGGCGAGGTCGACGAGGTGCAGTGCGTGCCGGGTGGTGGTGACGGCGATCAGGTCGTCGACCGGGGAGGCGGCGGCCTCGGCCGGGCGGCCCAGGCCGGTCAGCGGGACCTGCCGCCGCGGTCCGCAGCCCTCGGCCGGGAACACCGCGAGGGCACTGTCCCCCCGGTCGTCGGCCGCGATGGCCGCGATCCGCTCGCCGTCGGGCAGCCAGGCGGGCTCCCGGTGCCGGACCGACCCCGGATCCCCGTGGGTGCGGGCCGCGCCCTCCCAGTGCGCCGCGCTCAGCAGGCGCCCCCGCGCGGTGACCGCGACCCGCGCGCCCTCGGGGCTCAGACGCACCCCGTCGAGGTGCTCGCCGGCCGTGACGAACCGGCGCTGGGTCTGCCACCGCGTGCCCGGCAGCACCACGTCGAGCGGGCGGCTCCCGCCGGTCGCCGGATCCAGCAGGTACAGCCGGGCGCCGCACTGGTAGACCAGGCGGGTGCCGTCGCCGCTGAGCGCCCGTACGTAGAACTCGTCGTGGTGGGTGTGCCGGGTCACAGCGGAGCCGTCCGGCGAGCACGAGTAGACGTTGCCGGTGCCCTCGTGGTCGGAGACGAACCAGATCCGCTCCCCGGCCCAGCACGGGAAGGCCAGGTTCCCGGGCAGGGACACCAGGGGGCGGAAGACACCCTGGCGGCCGGGCCCGTCCGGCGACGACGGCGCCGTGGACGACCGGCGGTACGTCGCGGCACTGTCGGCACAGCACGTGGCGTCGCCGATCAACAGCTCACCGGCGGTGCCGCCCCGATAGCGCCGCCAGCGTGCCGGGTCGGCGGTGTTGCGGCCGATCACCAGCTCGCCGGACGAACCGTGTGCGACGGCGGCAGCCGGACCGTAGGGCAGCAGCCGGGGCTCCGAGCCCGCCGGGTCGACCGCGAACAGGCGGGTCCCGAAGCCGCGGGGCTGTTCGGCGGTCGAGGCGTACAGCACCTCGCCGGTGTCCGGGTGCCAGCCGGCGACGGTGCAGCGAAGGGCGGCCTGGTGGGTGAGGCGGCGGATCTCACCGCCCTCCCGTGGCATCGCGTGGACCTCGTTGCGGCCGTCGTGGGTGCTGGTGAACGCCAGCCACTGCCCGTCCGGGGACAGCAGCGGCCCGGATATCTCGCCGGTGCCCGCGGTCAGCCGGGCCGCGCGCCCGCCGCGCGCGGACACCAGCCACAGGTCGTCGTCGCTGACGAAGACGACGTCGTCCCCCCAGATCGTCGGCTGCCGCAGATAGCCCGGGTCGCGCGATCCCCGCGAGGTGCCCGGCCCGCTCATGCCTCACTCCCGGACAGCAGCCGCTCGGCACGCTCCCGCAGGGCACGCCGGTCGGTCTTGCGGTTGGCGTTCAGCGGGAACTCGTCCACGTGGACGAAGCGACGGGGGATCAGGCAACGCTGGAAGATGCCGCTCAGCTCGTCGATCAGGTCGACGGCCGGCCGGCTCTCGCCGCGCAGGAACGCCGTCAGCTCACCGTCCACGACGACGGCGACGGCGTCCTCGACGCCCGCGCAGCGCCGCAGCCCCCACTCCACCTCGGACAGCTCCACCCGCACCCCTCGGATCTTGACCTGGTGGTCGCGGCGGCCGAGGTGGGCGAGTTCGGTGCCGAGGCCGTCGGCGGAGGGGATACGGCGCACCATGTCGCCGGTGCGGTACCAGCGTTCGCCGCCGTGCGTCACGAACCGGCCCTCGTCATCGGCGGGGTCCAGATAGCCGGGGACCATCTGCGCGCCGGTGACGCACAGTTCGCCGGAGTCGGCGTCGGCCCGGCCGTCCTCGTCGAGCAGGAGGTAGCGCATGTCCGGGTGCATCCGCCCGATCGGGACGATGCCGTTGACGCACATTCCCGGTGTGGTCGGCGGATCCCAGCGGTGCACGCTGCAGGAGATGGTCAGCTCGGTGGGGCCGTACAGGTTCTCCACCCGGGAGCGGTGGGCGGACGCCTGCCAGTCCTCGGCGTCACGGGCCAGCAGCGGCTCGCCGCAGAACAGGCTCCACCTGAGGGAGGGCAGGGAACCCGCGGGCAGCCCGTGCAGCCGGCGCAGCAGCGAGATGACGCTCGGCGAGGAGAACCACACGGTGATGCCGTGGTTGTCGACGAACTGCGGGAAGGAGGCGAAGGCGTGGGAGGGCACGCTGACGAGCGTGCCGCCACTGCCCCAGGCGGCGAACAGGTCGAACATCGCCAGGTCGAAGGTGAGGTCGAAGGTCTGCGAGAA
The DNA here is from genome assembly GCA_036569285.1 of Streptomyces sp. GTDB lineage: Bacteria > Actinomycetota > Actinomycetes > Streptomycetales > Streptomycetaceae > Streptomyces. The sequence continues at coordinate 15,743 of DATCQX010000308.1, read as the reverse complement.
CACGTCCGCCGGCGTGAAGGCGTAGCGGTCGTGGATGAAGCGCAGATAGGCGGCGACGTTGCGGTGCAGAACGGGCACGCCCTTGGGGCGCCCGGTCGAGCCGGAGGTGAACAGAATGTAGGCCACGTCCTGCGGGTCCGCGCCCCTCGGCTCCGCGAGCGGCGTCCCGGACGGCTCCCCGATCACCGGTACGTCCGGCAGGGCGGCGGCGAGTTCGGGCAGGACGGCGAATCCGCCCTCGTCGACGATCAGCGCGTCCAGCCCGGCCGCCTCGATCATCATGCGGGTGCGCTCCGCCGGGAACTCGGGGTTGAGCGGCACGACGGCCGCCCCCGCGTATCCGGCCGCGAGGACCCCGGCGTACGCCTGCTCGCTGCGCGCCGCCAGCAGGCCCACCCGGCGGGCACGGCCCCCGGCTGCGACGAGCACGTCACCGGCGAGGGCCAGGGCACGGTCGTGCAGCTGCCGGTAGCTGAAGCGGCGCGCGCCGATACGGAGCGCCTCGGCGTCCGGATCCAGGGCCAGACCACGCAGGAACCAGTGGTGCAGGACGTCGCCGGTACCGTCGATGTCGTCGATGTGCGCGTGCTCGGTCTGCACGGGCGGCTGCGTGTCGAGCAGCTCGGGCATGGTGCTCCTCCGCGTACGGGTGAGGTCGGTTCGGGGGTTCACGCGGTGCGCGGGCCGGTGAGGACGGCGACCGCGGCGGAGCCGTCGGGGTCGAGGGCCAGGACGACGCCCGCCTCGTCGGCGGCCCACCCCTGGTGCCGGGCGGCCTCGACGGTGTCCACGAGCTGCACGGCCGCGTGCGCGGCATGGCAGTCGCCGATGCGGGGCTCGTCGTGAACCGGTTCGACGGGGACCAGGGCGGCGGCCGCGCGGGCGGCGGCGTCGACGTCCGCGGCGCCCGTGGTGCGCAGAGCGATCCGGCGCACCCGGGCGGACTCGACACCGGCCCGCTCCAGCGCCTCGGCCAGCACGCCGCGCACCTCCCCGGCGTCGGCGGTGTCCACGGTGCTGCTGAGCACCGCGGCGACGGTGGCCAGCTCACGGCGTCCGCCGGAGCGGGCGGCGGCCTCGCTCTCCACCACGAGCACCCCCGCCGCCTCGCCCGGGACCAGTTCGGGCCGGGTCGCGGCGGCCAGCCAGGCCTCGTGCGTGCCGTACTCCTCCGACGCCCCGGTCAGCACCGTGTCCACATGACCGGCCCGCAGGGTCAGCGCGGCGTGCCGCAGAGCGAGCACTCCGGCGAGGGGGCCGCCGGCGACGGTGGAGTTGGCGCCGCGCAGCCCGTGGTGGATGGCCACCGCGCCCGCCGCCGTGTTGATCACCAGGTTGGGGAAGGCCGCCGGGTTGACCATGTACGGGCGAGGCTGGGCGTACGACTCCCAGGCGAAGTCGACCGACCCGCTGACGCTGCCGCAGAAGGTGCCCAGCGTGACGCCGATCCCCTCCTGGTTGTCCGGTCCCACCTCGATACCGGCGTCGCGCAGCGCGGCGCCGCACGCGGCGATGGCCAGCAGGGTGGAGCGGTGGTTGAAGCGCGCGGCCTTGCGGCCCAGTTCGGCGACGGGGTCGAAGGACGTGGCGCGGAACGCGCGGCCCTGCGGCACCCGGGGACGGCCCTCGCCCGTGTCGACGGCGACGGGCCCGCCGGGGTCCGGGCCGACCAGGCCGGTACCGGTGATCACAACCGCGGTCACTGCGGCCTCCCGAACATGACGATGGCGTTGTTGCCGCCGAAGGCGAATCCGTGGTTCTGCGCCACCGCGACCTCGGCCGGGCGCGAGTGGTTGGGGACGGGGTCGACGCCGGGCAGCTCCGGGTCGTCCGTCCGGTGGTGGGTGGTGGGCGGCAGGAAGCCGTGATGGATGCTGAGCGCGCAGGCCGCGGCACCGAAGCCGCTGGCCGCGCCCATGGTGTGGCCGAGCATCGACTTGATGGAGCTCATCGGCGGGGGAGCGGCACCGAACACCGAGCGCACCGCGGTGGATTCGACCAGGTCATTGGTGCGGGTGCCGGTGCCGTGCGCGCAGATGTAGTCGACCTGCTCGGCGGTGACCCCGGCCCGCTTGTGGGCGTCTCGGATGCCTCGGGCGATGCTGTCGGCGTCGGGCGCCACCGGGTGCAGCGCGTCGCACGTCATGGCGTAGCCGAGCAGCTCGGCGTAGACACGCGCGCCGCGGGCGCGGGCGCCCTCCAGGGTCTCCAGCACCAGGGCGATGCCGCCCTCGGCGGTGATGATGCCGCTGCGGTCCCGGTCGAAGGGGCTGCACGCCTCGGGGGTGAGCGCCCCCAGCCGGTGGAAACCGGCGTGCAGGAACCGGTTGACGGTGTCCGCGCCGCCCGCGACGGCCACGTCCGCCTCGCCGAGCGTGATCAGGTCGTAGGCATGACCGAGCGCGTAGTTGCCCGCGGCGCAGGCGGTGGCCAGGGTCACCGCCTCGCCGCGCAACCCCAGTTCACGGGCGACGGCCAGGCCCAGCCTGGAGGTGGGCAGCTTGGCCGCGAGGCCGGCGTCGGGGACGCCGGGCCCGTTCTCGTACCAGGCGGCGGTGATGTCGACGAGCGGGGAGATCTCCCCGCAGGTCGTGCCCATCACCACGGCCGTCCGCGCGGCGGGCGGTTCGAGGCCCGCGTCCTCGACAGCCAGCCGGGCCGCCGCGGCGGCGAACAGCGAGCTGCGGCCGAAGGCGCCGGGGTCGAGGCGGCGCAGCAGCTCCTGCGGCCGGAAGCCGGTGACCTCCCCGGCCACCCGCCGTTCGAAGCCGGTGGCGTCGAAGTGGGAGATCGGGCCCACCCCGCTGCGCCCGGTGCGCAGTCCCTCGGTGAACTCGGTGACTCCGGTGCCGATCTCCGAGACCGGGCCGATGCCCGTGATCACTACACGTCGGTTCATGGCCCACTCACCAGCCGGCGATCTCTGCCATGACGTCGTACGTGCCGCGCAGGTTGGTCATGCGGGCCGACGCGGACTCCTCGATGTGCACGCCGAAGTGCTTCTCCAACTGGCACAGCAGCTCGATCGCCAGCAGGGAGTCGGTGCCGATGTCGTTGATGAACGACTCCGCCTCGATGACCTCCTCGGGGGTGACGGTGAACAGGTCGGCGGCGATCTCGGCGATCTCGCGCAGGCGGGCGTCCTCGCCGGTCAGGGTGCTGGTGCTCATGGGTGGGTCCTCTCTCGTGGGACAGGTGATGGTGCGGGCCTTCGGACGAGGCGCCGGGTCAGTCGTCGGACAGGGTGCGCGGGCCGGCCGCCGGCGGGGTCTCCTCGGCCATGGCGACGGCGACCACCAGGTCGGCCTGGTGGGTCAGGGTGAGCCGGAAATCGCTCAGCCCCGCCTGGTCGGCCAGCCGTCGGGCGCCGCCGGTCAGGTGCACCGAGGGGGCGCCCCAGGCGTCGTTGACCACCTCGATGTCCCGCCAGCGCAGGCCCTGCCCGTAGCCGCGGCCGAGCACCTTGCAGGTGGCCTCCTTGGCGCAGAACCGGCCCGCGAGGCGCTCGGCGTACCGTTCGGGTGAGAGCCCCTCGGCCTGGTCCAGTTCCTGTTCGGTGAACAGGAAGCCTCGGTAGCGCCGGTGCGCGGCGATCCGGGCGAACCGGGAGACGGACTGCAGGTCGACGCCGATCCTCATGACCGGCCGCCTTCGTCGAGGGCGGCGCGTATCCGGGCGCTGCGGTCCGCACGCCGGTGCAGCTCGTCGGCGCGCCGGGCGCGGAACTCGGCCGCGGACTGCGTCCAGTAGCACGCCGTACGCCACTCCCCGACGGTGTACGAGTCGTAGGGGATGCGCACCTGCATACGTTCCAGGGCCTCTCGGCCGGAGTTCAGCATGGTGTTGTGCTCCAGTACCTGGTCGATGACGACGCGCATGTTCAGCTCGTCGTGCAGATGGGCTCGGGCCGCCTGGATGGCGGGCGGCCCGAAGCCGCGGCGGAACCGGGGCAACAGCGCGAAGGACAGCTCGCACACCTGACTGCGCCAGTCCAGGGAAGTGATCCACAGGAAGCCGATGACCTCCCCGTCGCCGCGGCAGGCGGTGTAGATGCGCTTGGTGTGCTGCTCGTGGTCGATGGTGCGCCGTTGCCACGCGTCGAGCGCGTCGTCCTCGGACTCCACCGCGAAGTCGGTGAGATTGGCCTGGAAGTCGGCGTCCCGCAGCAGCGCGCTGCGCGACGGCACGTCCTCGTGGGTGAAGTGACGGATGGTCACGCGCATGACGGCTCCAGGGTGCTCGGTCCGGCGGCCGGCCGCCGGGTCGCGAGGTGCAGGACATGGCCGTCGACGTACCGGCCGGTGCGGTACCAGTGGTCGCGCAGTACGGCGGTCCGGGTGAATCCGAGTTCCTCCAGCGCCGGCCAGGACGGATCGCCCTCGGCCACCACGGCCGTCAGCGCAAAACAGCGCCGGTAGGTGGCCAGGAACTCGGCGAGCGCCCGCAGGGCCTTCGGGTCGGCGGCGGAGGCCGAGATCTCGGCCCGGCGCGGATTGAGGCGGCTGATCCGGGCCCCGAGGAGGGTGTCGCCGACGGCGAGCACGACGGTGTCGTCCCGGCCCAGTTCACGGGCCAGCAGGGAGTCGTTCTCGGTGACGGGGTCCCGGCCCAGAAAACCCCGGCCGCCCGCGCCGAGGGCCCGCAGCCGCGCCGCCGCCGCGGAGGCCGACAGGACAGCCACCGCCTCCTGCGTCTCAGTCATCGCCCAGCACCGCCCATATCTCCCGATCCGTCAGAACTCCCCCGAACCACACGTCGTCGAGGGCCACGCCCTCCCGGCCGAACCCGGCCTTCTCCAGGGCGGCCACCGGGGCCTCGGGTGAGAGGGTCACCCTGCCGTGCAGCCGGCGCAGCCCCAGGACGCCGAAGGCGAAGGGAACGGCCACGGCCAGCACTTCGGCCGCCCGGTCCTCGGCGCCCTCACGCACCCCGATCTCCAGCCGGGCCCGCCGGGCGACCCAGTCGATGTCCGCGTACCGGACGACGGCCGTGTCCCGGACCACGAACAGTTCCTCGTGGTCGCCGCCGTCCGGCAGGGCGACGGTGTGCGGGTCGGCCAGCGGCGGGCGGTCCGCGACCGGCAGGGCGAGCAGCTCGCCCGGGATCCAGGGGCCGGCCAGGAGCGCACGGTCGGCCTCCCGGTATCCGCTGATCTTCATCGCGCCTCCGTCCGGGGCCGGGAGAAGTAGTGGTGGCCCGACCGCTCACCGCGGTGCAGGACCGTGCCTTCCAGAAGCCCGCAGTCCTCGAAGCCGAGGTCGTCGCGCAGCACCGCGATCCCCAGCGGGTCGAAGGCGCCGACGGCGACGGTGAGCGTCACCACCTCGGTGCGCCGGCACAGCGCGGCGACGGCCTCCTCGTAGGCCTCCCGCCACCAGGCGCGCGGCACGTCGCCGCGCAACCGCAGATGCAGCCGGTGATGGCAGACGTGCTCCGGTCCCATGGCCTCCACCGCCATGAGTCCGACCGGTGCGCCGTCGACGGTGAGGAGCCGGGTGTCGTCGGTGAGCAGAGCCAGTACGTCCCGCTGCGACAGGGTGTCGGGGACATGCGTACGGAAGTAGAAGTCGCCGTCGTCGAAGAGCGCGAGGACCGCGTCGTGGTCCGCCTCCGTGACGGGGCGGGCGGCCCAGCCCGCGCGGGACGGGGCGGGGGTGTGCGTGGGCAGGGTCATGACTGCTTCTCCCAGGCCGGCTCCGGAGCGGGCCGCAGCGCCCGTGGGCGGGCCGCGAGCCGGGCGACGGCCGGGACTCCGGCCACCAGGCCCGTCACCGCCGCGCCGGCCATGGTCCAGTACAGGCGGGAGAGGTCCTGCCGGCCGTCCACCAAGACCTCGGCGACCACTACGACCGCCGTGAAGTAGACCGCGTTGAGCGTGATGGCCAAGGGCCCGTGGCCGATCTGCTCCAGCACCGTGAGCACCATCAGCGTCACGCCGGTACAGCCGAAGGTCGGACCGACGACCGACAGGAACTCCCGTGCGTGCACGGCCACGTGGGGATCGCCGGACAGCAGGTCCGCGAGCGGCCCGCCGGCCGTGAGGACGACCACCGTGAGCACCGCGTACGCGCCCAGCGCGATCCGCAGCCCATGCCGGTGCACCCGCCCGGCGGCCGCCGGATCACCGGCGCCCAGGCGCTGGTTCATCAGGATGGCCACGGCCGAACCGAAACCGACGGCGGGCACCACGACGGCCGTCTGGAGCGTGTACCCCACGTTGAACCCGGCCACCGCGTCCGGTCCGCTCGGTGCCACGATCCGCAACAGCAGCAGGTTGGTCACGAACAGGACGAGATACGAGGCACCGACCGGCACCCCGATCGCCCCCACCAGCCGGGGCACCTCGGCCCGCCGGCCCGTGAGCGCCGCCAGCGCGACGTCCCCGGAGCGCACGAGCAGCCACAGCCCCAGGCCGATCTCGACGAGCGCCGCCACCGTACCCGCGGCGGGCACCGCCATCAGCCCACCGTCCAGGACGAACGCGCCCAGCCCGATCAGCCCCAGGTAGCAGGCGATGTAGACGACGGTGACCCGGGCGGCCGCACCGCCCCGGCCGAGGCCCCGCAGGGTCGCCGAGCACAGTTCACCGAGCAGTCCCAGCAGGGTCGTCCCCGTCATGGCGAGCAGGAACCGCCGGAAGTCGTCCTGCCGGTCGGGCAGCGTGTGCATGAGGTCGGCGAGCGGACCGCCGAGCAACGCCAGGGCGAGGCCCAGCAGTACGAACGCCAGGATGCCCACGCGGGCCACACTGCCCAGGTACGGGGCGACCGCCTCGCGTTCACCGCGCCCGTGCGCCTGCGCCACGACCACCTGGAGCACCACGCCCAGACCGGTGGTCACCGCCAGGAACAGGAACGCCACCGGTGTGTACACCGACCGCACGTACAGCGCCCCGTCACCGATCCCGCCGATCAGGCCGGTGACCGCCAACTGCGCGGCCATGCCGACCGCCGACGACAGCACCATCGGCACACCGAGCCGCAGGATGGGCCGGTACGAGTCCCGCGCGACGCCGCTCACGACCCACCGCCCCCTCGCTCCACCTCGGCCCGCACCGGCACCAGCGCACCGGGGTCGACCGCGTCGAGCAGCACCCAGCCCCGCGGCTCCGGGCCGTCACCGGTGTGCAGCAGCACCCGGTCCCCCGCCCGCACCAGACCGGCCGACAGTGCCTCGCCCAGCGCCAGCCACCCGTCGCACGGGCCCGGTCCGGCGAAGGAGTACGGCACCGGCAGCCGCGGCGGCCGGCCCTCTCCCGCGTCCACGATCCGCAGCGCGCCAGGCGTACGGCTCAGCCGCAGGCCCACGACCGCCTGCCGGTCGGCCCAGTGGGCGTTCTCCCGCACCGGCGGCTCGTCGACGATCAGCACACTCGCCCCCGCCCCGTCCGGCACCGCCCAGCCGAGCAGTTCGAACACGGCGGTTCCGCCGAGGTGGCCGAGGTGGGTCAGTCCCAGGTCTTCGCCCTGCCAGTCGCCCTCGTGCACCAGCCGGGCCAGCATCGACACCCACGCGTCCAGCACCGGCCCCGAGCGCACCAGATACAGCGACTCGGCGTCGTCCGCCGGACCGAGCGCCGCCAGCGCCGCGGCGCACAGCCGCGCCTCGTCCCCGCCGGGGTCGAGCACCCCGAGCCCGGCCGGTGACACGCTGGTCGCGCGGGCGGCGAACTCGCCGAGCCAGCGCCGCTCGTCACCGGCCGCCAGCTCCAGGACGGGCACATAGGAGGGGTCCTCGCGCACGGCGGTGGCCAGCGCCTCCACATACAGTTCAGGCATCCGCGTCTCCTGTGCGGTAGCCCTTCTCCACGTGCAGCCGCTGGATGTTGGCGGTGCCTTCCATGTACTCGAAGGCGTGCACGTCACGGGTCCACTTCTCCAGCAGCGGATGCTCGATCAGGCCCGCCGGGCCGAGCGCCGCCGACGCCCAGCCGGCCGTCCGAACGGCCAGCCGGTTGGCGGCCAGCTTCGCGGCGGAGGACAGATAGCCCCGTTCCGGATCTCTGTCGATGCGTGCCGCCGCCTCGTACACCAGCTGCCGGGCCGCCTCGGCCCGCGCCAGCACGCGTTCCGCGCCGTAACTCTCGGGCTTGCCGGTGCGGTGCTCCGTCACGTAGTCGACCATCGCCAGCGTGGTGCCGACAGCGAGCGCGGCGATCTGGACGCGCATCGCGTTGAACGTCTTGACGGCGCCCCAGATACCGCGCCGGGTCACCGGAAGGTGCTCGCCGAGCAGCGCGTCCGCGGCCACCGGCACACCGTCGAAGGTGAGTTCGCTCAGGAAGGCGCCGCGCAGCCCCACCATCTCCAGGGGCGTGCCCCGCCAGCCGGGCAGCGGCGGCTCCACCAGGACCGCCCTGATGGACAGCGGCGACCGGCCGGTGCGGGCGAACACCACGCCCACGCCGCCGCGAGCCGCGTTGCCGATGTACCGCTTGTGGCCGTTCAGCAGCCGGCCGCCCTGGCCGTCGGCGTCCAGGCGGGTCTCCATGGCGGTGGCGTCGTTGCCCCGGGCCGGCTCGGTCATCGCGAAGAACGACCAGGTCCGGCCGTCCGCGAGGGCTCGGTGGAACCGCTCGCGCTGCGCCTCGCTGCCGAGCATGTCGACGACCACGCCCGCGAGGCCGGGACCGGGGCAGGCCAGGATCGTCCCGGCATCACCACGGGCCAGCTCCAGGGTGGAGACGGCGTTCTCCAGGCAGTGGTTGCGCGGATCCAGCACCAGCTCCGAGGCGCCGTCGGCGTCCCGGTACTCCACCGGGGTGCCGATGGTCCGCATCAGACGGAAGCTCGGCGAGTCGAAGTGCCGCTCCATGTCGTGCGGGTCGGTGTCCACGGACAGCGCGCGCGAGCGCAGGTCCGCCGCGGCCTCGACGGCGATGCCGCGGACCGTGCGCAACCGCTCGTCAAACTCGATCATTTCTCTGCTCCCCGTCGATCCAGGTGTTGGCGACCAGCGCCGAGACATACAGAGCGCGCGTCTCGTTGTCGGCGATGTATCCGGAGGCGCCGAAGAGCCGGGCGATCTCCCAGCCGACGGCGTCCAGCCGGGCGTGCGCGTCCGCGAGGGCGGCACCGTCGTGAAGCGTCAGCACGTACTGCCGGAGCAGCTCGATCTCCGTGACGGCGTCCGCGATCGTGCCCATGACCAGCTGCTTGCGGATCAGCGGCTCACCGCCGCCGGTACGGCCCGACAGATGGTCCACCGCCGCGTCGAGCAGCCGCCGGGCCAGACCCAGCCGGGCCGCGGCCAGCCGCCGGCCGGCGTCCGCGCAGGCCTCCCTGTCGAACAGGCGTCCCTCGGGGCGTGCCACGAAGACGATGCCCTCCAGGTCCGCGAGCCGGTGGCCGCGCACCTCGTCGCCCTCCGCCACCAGTCCGGCCGGGACGGCCGCGTACGGGCCCGGGGCCGCACCGGCCACATCGGTGCCGGCGAGCGCCCGGCCCAGTCCGGCGGCCAGGCCGTCGGCCCGCGCGGCCCGCTCGCACTCCAGCAGTTCCGTTCTCACTGTTCCTCCGAGACCTCGACGATGACGGCGGTGAAATAGGCGCCCTGGCCGATGGAGACCAGTGCGCAGCGGTCGCCGGGGCGGAGCCGTCCGGCGGTGTCGGCGTGCTCCAGCGCCATCAGCGCGTCGGTGCCGAAGCCGTGGCCGCGCTCGGGGAGCAGATCCAGGCAGATCCGCTCCGGCGCGATGCCGGCGGCACGTCCGACCGACTTCCAGAACACGGCATTGGACAGATGGGGCATCACCCAGTCGACGGACCCGATGTCCAGTCCGGCTCCGTGTGCCGCCTCTTCCAGCACCTGCCGCACGAGAGCACCGCAGGCCTTGCCGTAGTCGGCGAACTCCTCCTCCGACATCCGCAGATTCCGGTGGAACCGCGCGTCGCGGAGGGTCGCACCGCCGAGATGGCGGTAGCGGGACCGCAGGAGCGGCACGTCCCGGTGGGCGGTCTCGGCACGGCCCGCCGACGGCTCGTCCAGGCCCATCAGCACGGCCACCGCCGTGTCCCCGGCAACCGTGGTGCGGGGCAGGACGCGGGCGCTGTCGTGGAAGCTGCCGTGGTCGCCGCCCAGCACGAGCACCCGCTCGCCGGGCCGGGCGCCGGGACGGCGCAGATAGCGGCGGGCGAGTTCCACCGACCGCAGCACCGAGGTGCAGCCGACCTGCGAGACCCCGTAGAACCCCGCCGCGGGGATGCCCAGCCGGTTCCGCAGCCGGTCGGCGAACCCGGGCCGCATCGCGAAGTCCTGGATCGTGTGGGTGTGCCCGTACAGGACCAGATCGGCGCGGTGCCCGCCCAGTGCCGCGTCCGCGGCATCCGCCAGCAGGTCCTCCATGCGCTCCCCGGGCCCCAGCGTCGGCGTCTCCCGCAGCCCGTAGAACCGCGAGAACAGCCGGCGCTCCCCGACGCCGCGCCCGGCACGGGCCAGCACGTCGTCGACGCGCTCGGTGCGCCGGGGCAGCCGCACGCTCACCCGGGACAGCCCCACCGAGGCTGACATGGCGCTCATGCCGTTGCCCCCTGGGTGGACGACGGGCTGAACAGGCAGCTGTGCAGCCGCCCGGTGACGGGCTCGTACTCGGCGAGGACGACCGGTCCCGCGAGCGGCCACAACCCGGCGAGCGCGGCCCAGGGCCCGGTGTAGTGGTGGCCGTCCGGCGGGCCGACGACCCGCCCGCCCCACTGCGCGACGTCCTCTCCCACGGCGTCGAGCAGAGCGCCGCCCGCGACGATCCGAGCCGTGGGATGACGTTCCGCGAGAGCTTCCAGAGCAGGTCGTACCGCTACGACGGGCTCCTCGCGCAACTCGCTCAGCACCGGCCCGTCCGCCGCGCCCCCCTCGCCCGCCCCGAAGACCAGCAGTACGGCCGCGTCGGTGTCCTCGGGCACATCCGCCTCACCGGGAGCCGGCCAGCCACCCGCCCGCTGGTCGTAGACGAACAGCACACCCCGGCCGAGCCGGCCCGCAACGGCCATCGCGTGGGCGATCCCGAGGGCGGTGAACGGGGCGCCCGCGCCCTGGTCGGCGACCGCCAACGGGACGGGAGTCCCCGGAAGGTGCTCGGCCAGGTAGCAGCCGGCCACGTCGTAGGAGAAGAGATCGGGGGTCCGGTAGGCCAGGAACACCCCGTCCAGTTCCCCGAGCCGCTCCCGGGCTCCCGGACCGAGGCCGTCCAGCAGCCGGGTGCTCAGGGTGATGAAGCTGTTCCCGCGGCGGGCGGCGAGGGTGCCGCCCGCCACCGGGAGGCCGTGGAGACCGATGACGCCGTCCATGAGCTGCGCGCTCCAGCCGACCAGCGGTTCACCCCGGTCCGCGAACACCCCGCGGACGACGCCGGACAGCCGGATTCCGGAGCCGGCCGGGGCCGTGTCCCCCGCGCCCGGGGCCGGCAGTGTCTGCGGCACGGTCATCGGATCAGGCCGCGACCTTCGTGAGGCCCGCCTCGACGTAGTCGGCCAGGCTGTGCACCGTCTGGAAGACCTCGGGCTCCAGGTCGTCCGGGTCGATCTCCAGGCCCACCGTGTCCTCGAGGCCCATCAGCAGCTCGATGACGCTGGTCGAGTCCAGGGCGAGGTCTTCGAACAGGCGGGCGTCCTCGGAGAGTTCCCCGATCTCCTTGTTGAGGACGGTCGCGAGGGCGACGCGGATGTGCTCGATGACATCAGTGCGGTTCATGCGTGGTCACTTCCTTGGTGAAAAGGATGAACAGAGGGATTTCGGTGACGGGCTCAGACGTGGGCGGTGACGGGCTCGGGCGCGGCCCCGGTGACCAGGTGCTGCTTGCGCATCAGGTCCTCCGGTTCGTCCCGGCTGCGCACCAGGTGCGGCACGCCGCCCTTGACCAGCACCTCCGCCGGATAGCCGTGGCTGAGGAACAGTCCGGGCGACGCGGTGGGCCCGTACGCGCCGGAGCGCTCCACACCGATCAGGTCGCCGGCCCGCAGGTCGGGCAGGGCCACCTGCTTGAGCAGGGTGTCGTTGGGCGTGCACAGCGGACCGGTGACGTTCCACTTGCGCTCCGCCGTGCGCTTCTCGCCGTCCTTGCTGAGCAGGACGGCCGGAAAGTTCCGCTTGACGAACGAACCGATGCCGACGGCCGCCATGTGGTGGTGCGTACCGCCGTCCGCGATCGCGAACGACTCACCCATGGACTCCTTGGTGTAGCGCACGCCGAGCACATAGACACCGGCCCGCCCCGCCAGATACCGGCCGGACTCCAGGATGAGCCGGGTCCCGGGGCGGCGGGTGAGGAACTCCTCGATCTGCGGGTTGAGTTCCTTCGCGACCTCGTCGAGGTCCAGGTCCTCCTCGCCGTCGAAGTAGGCCACGCCCATGCCGCCGCCGATGTCGACGGTGTCCAGCCGGATGCCGGTGCTGCTCGCCACCCGCTCGGCCAGTTCGAGCACATAGCGGGTGTTCTTCCCGAGCACCTCCGGGTCGAGGATCCGTGTGCCCATGTACACATGGACGCCCGCCACATCCGCGTACCGGTACTTGGCGACAAGGTCGCCCGCGCCCAGCACCTGCTCCTCGTCGATGCCGAACTGGCGCGGCTTGCCGCCCATGGTGAGCCGCGAACCGCTCACCGAGTAGGCGGGGTTGACGCGCAGCAGCACCCGCTGGCGCAGGTCCCGCTCGGCGGCGAGCCGCTCGACGCGGTCCAGCTCGTCGAACGACTCGACGACGATGGCGTAGATACCCGTCTCCAGGCACGCGATCAGTTCGCGCTCGCTCTTGCCGGGCCCGAGGAAGATGATGTCGCCGGGCGCCGCGCCCGCCGCGATCGCCGTACGCAGCTCCACCAGCGAGGAGACCTCGGCCCGGGCGCCCCCGGCCCGCAGCACGGAGAAGACGCTGATGTTCGGGTTGGACTTCAGCGAGAAGAACACCTCAAGCCCCGGATGCAGGGCCCGGCGCAGCCCGGTGACCGTCTCCGTGAGCACGTCGCCGTCGTAGACGTACAGCGGAGTGCCGTACCGCTGCGCCAGCTCCTCGTACTCGATGCCTTGGATCCTCATGCGTTGCCTGCCATCCTCTGAAGTCGTTCCTCGGCCTCGGTCCGCAGCCGCAGCACGTCCTCGGCGCTGTCGGCGACGCACACGAGGTAGAGCCGGCCGGGGAATTCACCACCGTCCGCGGGAGCGGCGGCGCCCAGCGTCGCGAAGTTGTTGACGAGCACACCGGGGCGGTCACCGCCGTCGAAGAGCAGCTCGCCGAGCGCCTCGGTCACCTCGGGGAAGGTGTGCTCGCGGGACAGGCGCAGATGGATCGTCGCGGCGATCGCGTGCTTGCCCTCGGGGATGAACTCCTCGGCGATACGGCTCTGGTAGGTCGACATGTTGAAGCGGGCGTTGATCTCAAGACAGGGGTAGAGCACGTCCCCCGGCGCGAGCATCGCGTCGACGCCGACCATGCCGTAGTAGCCCTCTTCGAAGAGCGCGGCACCGATGACCTGGGCCGCGTGGTGCAGCTCGGCGGTCACCGCCTCGGACAACCGCACCGGGAAACTGTGCCCCTGGTGGACCCCGCCGCGCAGCACCGCCGCCTTGACCGTCTCGAAGCGGACGACACCGGTGCGGGAGACCGTGAACTGGTAGTTCAGGTCCAGGGCGCGCTCCACCCACGACTCCACGGCCAGTTCGGCCGGGGCGTCCGCGCCACGCCGCTCGATCAGCCGCAGCAGCCGCGTGGCGGCCCGCTCGTCGTCGACGATCACCATGCCGCGCCCGGAGACGCCGAGCGACTCCTTGACCACGGCCCGGCCACCGCCCGCCAACTGCGCGCGGAGCACCTCGGCCAGCTCGCCGACCTTGTGCGCGATACCGCCCGGGACAGCCCTGAGGCCCAGCCGGTCGACCAGCTTCCGGCTGAAGATCTTGCCGTTGACGGACTTGCAGATGTGCGCGGTGGTGCCCGCCAGCGGCAGCCCGGTCTCCTTGGCCAGCTCCTCCTCGACCGGCGAGATGCCCATGGGCATCAGATACGTCCGCCCGTCCGCGAGGGAGCGCAACTCCTCGAGCAGCCGCGGAGAGTTCAGCGCGTCCTCGGTGACCGTGCGGGCCGGATCGCTCACCTCAGCGGTGAGGGTCCGCCCGGCCATCGCACCCAGTCCGCGCAGATACGCGGCGTACCCGACGTCCATGGGCGCCTTGAGTACGACGATGTCGTCCCGCTCGGCGAGCAGGGCGCCCATCTCCTCCATGCGGTTGACGGTGACGCCCGCGAAAGAGATACCGGCGCCGGGCAGCTTGGGCTCGCCCACCGCCCAGCTGCGCTCGACCTCGAAATTGTTCAGATATACGAAACGTGCGTCCGGATCACCGACCAAGGCGCTTTTCAGCCGCCCGGAAAAGTTCATCCTGGCACCCCTTCCCCGATCTCGACAATGGTGGCTGTAAAGGTGGCACCCAGACCGGCACCGACCATGAGAACAATGTCTCCCCGGCGCACACGGCCGCTCTCCCGAGCCGAGCGCAGATTGATGAACGGATCGGCCGTGAAACAGTGCCCCAGCTTAGGCACGTTATCCAGATAGATCCGGTCCGACGGAATCCCGAGATCGGTGAGCACCTTTTTCCAGGACATCCGGTTCACGTTGTGCGGCAGCACCGCCGCGATGTCGTTCCCCTCGTATCCGGTGTCGGACATCACCCGGCGCATGACCCCGGTGAGTCCCTCGGGATAGAACTTCTTGTACTCAAGATTGAGTTCGTCGGAAAGCGCGAGGCACTGGTAGAACTTTCCGAACACATGGGTGGAACTTCCGATGACCCGGTGCCCGCGCGTGTCCTTCCCCACCACACAGGCGGACACGGCCTCACCCATGATCGTGGTGTCCGGAATGGTGTGCACCTCGCGCTCGGGGATGCGGTCACCGGTCAGGACGAGGATCTTGGCGTCCTCGGGCGCGCCCTGGAGCAGGGTGCGGGACACCTCCAGCGCGTACAGGCCCGCCACGCAGTTCTGGTGCGTGACACCGAACGCCGAAGCGTGACCGAGCCCCAGTTCACGGAGCACCTTGTCCAGCAGGCGTCGCCCCGGCGGAGGCGTGTACTGCAGCGTGTACGCGTGGATCACATGGCGCACGCTGGAGGGGTCGATACCCGCCAGCGCCTGTCCGCCCGCGGCCACGAGCAGGTCGGAGAGCTCCTGCTCCCGCGCCACGGCGATGGTGTCCAGACCGAGGAAACGCGTGTAAAGGCGAACCTGACTCTCCGAGAGACCGAGAGTCTCCCGCAGCTCCACGACGGAGACCTTGGCATCCGGCACACCGGAACCGAGCTGCTCTATATAGAGCACGATATACCTCCCCCCTGAGGCTGAGCCGACCGAATGAAAAACAGAGAGAGAAAGCAGGAGAAAGAGCGAGAGAGAACGAAGCCGAAGATGAAGCAGCAGAGCAGTTCAGACAGGGCGCCGGCATCACCTGCGGATCCACCGGCGCCGTGTCTGCCTACTTCATTCAGGCAACCTTGCCGGCAATCTTGCCCGCGGCCTTGCCAGCGGCCTTGTTCGCGGCCTTGCCCGCGACCTTACCGGCGGCCTTGTTCGCAGCCTTGTTCGCGGCCTTGTTCGCAGCCTTGTTCGCAGCCTTGTTCATCTCTGGTTCTCCCCTTCTCGGTGAGTCGCCGGTCATTTCCCGTCGATCTCGAGAACCAGTAAAGGCCGCCCCGATTCCTTCGACCAGGCATTCCACCGGCACCTGCACCGGCAGTTGCCGACCGCCCCGTTCG
>DATCQX010000307.1:0-2085 GCA_036569285.1 Streptomyces sp. | reverse complement strand
CCCCCTGCGCACCACCCTCCGCCCCAGTTGTTCACCTACACGCGGACGGCCGATGCCGAAGGCAGATCCACCCCGGTGAACCCACGCGCACCCGCCGTCTCCTCCTTCCGCCCCCAGCTGCGGGCAGTCGTGCCGCTAGGGGCGGCACGGGTGGGCGCAGCGGCACCCCGCCAGCGCGGGTGAGCGAAACGCCCCCCACCCCAGCCACCCACCCAGCCGCACTCCCGCCCCACACGCGTACCCCAAGCCGGTCGCCCGGCCCCGAAACCCACCCGCCCTGCGCGCACGCGTCCCCCGTATTGACACCGCACTGGTCCAGACCGCACGGTGATGCGTGGAACGGGCGGGTGTGATCCACGGACAGCGCGAAGGGGCTTTCGGGATGGGTGAGCGCGGGGCCGGGGACAGGTTCTTCGAGGCTGCCACCGCACTGCTGGAGCGCGTGCGCGTGGAGGAGGCCGAGACAGTGGAGGCGGCGGGCGAGCTGCTGGCCGACACGATCGTCGCGGGCGGACGGCTGTTCGCCTTCGGAGCGGGCCACTCCTCACTCGCCGCACAGGACCTCGTCTACCGCGCGGGCGGCCTCGCGGTGATGAACCTGCTGTCCGTCCCGGGCTTGGTGGGCGTCGACGTCCGCCCCGCGACACTCGGCTCCGCCCTGGAGCGCGTGGACGGCCTCGCGACGGTCGTCCTGGACAACTCACCGCTCCGCGCGGGCGACGCCCTGATCATCGTGTCCCTGTCGGGACGCAACCCGCTCCCTGTCGAAATGGCCCTCCACGCGCGCGCACGCGGTGTGCGCGTCATCGGCGTCACGTCCGTCGCGTATGCCACCGAGACGGCCTCCCGGCACTCCTCCGGAACCTTCCTCAAGGACCACTGCGACGTCGTCCTGGACTCCAAGGTCGCCGTCGGTGACGCCGAGCTGTCCCTGGACACCGTCGCGGCCCCCTTCGCCCCCGCCTCCACCGTCGTCACCTCCGCCCTCCTCCAGGCCGTCATGGCCACCACCGCGGCCTCCCTCGCCGACCGCGGCGTCGAACCGCCCCTCCTGCGGTCGGGCAACGTCGACGGCGGCCACGCGTGGAACGCGCGCGTGATGGACGAGTACCGGGACCGGATCTTCTACCGGAGCTGACCCACGTACCGGAGCTGCCTCACGACGGGCCCCGAGCGCCCCTAGAGGCCCTTCTCCCCCGCCAGATCCAGCGCCGCGGCGATCCGGACGGCGACGTCCTCGGCGTACGTCGTGTCGACCCGCTCGAACGCCGTACGCCCCCTGCCGCGCAGGAACGTGACGGCCCCCAGGGTGCGTCCACGGCTGCGCAGGACGGTGGAGAGGGCGTGGACGGTGTCCTCGGGCCACTGCCGGGTGCGCGCCCAGATGCGTGCCTGGTCGTCGGGAATGCCGCCGGCCCCCGCGCGGACGGTCCCCGCGCGGGCGACGCACTGGAGCGCCGGGTGCCCTTCCGGATAGCCGACGGGGAGACCGGGGTGAGCGCTCAGGACGCTCGGTCCGGGCCCGCCCGCAGGGGTCGCCGCGACCCGGACCAGCCGCACGGGCGCGGTGAGGTCGGCGTCCGCGCGCGGGGCGGTGTGGAGGCGGTCCAGGAAGGCGTGGTCGGCGAATCCGGCGAGCGCGAAATCGAGGTGGACGGTCGCGGCCTCGGCGGGGTCCTCGCACTCGGCCGCCGCGCGCGCGGCACGGTGCAGCTGGTTGGCGCGGAAGCGCAGCAGCGCCGCCTCCTGCTCGCCCTGTTTGGCCTCCGTGACGTCCTGGAAGAGCCAGCCGACACCCAGCGGCACGGGCTCCTCCGCGAGCGGCGAGGCGAGCCTCAGGAATCCGCTGCGCCAGCAGCGCCGCCGCTCGCCGTCCGGCGTGCGCACGCCGATCCACATCTCGGCCGGCGCGGGCGGAGCGCCCTCCGCGAGGACGTGCGTGAAGGCGCTCTCCAGCTCCTGCACGCCGTGCGTGAGCAATTCGCCCAGCGGCCGGCCCAGGACGGCCGTCCGGCCCGTGCCGAGCGCCCGCGCGGCGTGCGTGTTGACGACGGCGGGGCGCAGGTCCGCGTCGACCAGGACGAC
>DATCQX010000306.1:0-3631 GCA_036569285.1 Streptomyces sp. | reverse complement strand
AGAACGAGGGCGACCTCGTCGTCGCCGCCGAGAAGATCACCCCCGAGATCGTCGCGTTCATGATGAGCGAGTGCCGGGGACTGATCTGCGTGCCCATGGAGGGCGCCGAACTCGACCGGCTCGCGCTGCCGCAGATGGTCGACGACAACACCGAGTCCATGAAGACGGCGTTCACCGTCTCCGTCGACGCGTCCGGCGCCCACGGCGTCACGACCGGGATCTCCGCGCCCGACCGCGCGACCACGATCCGCCTCCTGACCAGCCCCGACGCCGTCGCCACCGACTTCGTCCGCCCCGGTCACGTCTTCCCCCTGCGCGCCCGCGACGGCGGCGTCCTCACCCGCGACGGCCACACCGAGGCCGCCGTCGACCTCGCCCGCCTCGCGGGCCTGCGCCCGGCCGGAGCGATCGTCGAGATCGCCGGCGAGGACGGCCGCATGCTGCGGTTGCCGGAACTGATCCCCTTCGCCCGCAAACACGGGCTGACGATCATCTCCATCGAGGGGCTGATCAAGTACCGGCGGAGCCGGGAACTCGCGGGGGACGACAGCCTGGCGAGCGTGGGGTTCGGGGCGCTGGGGGAGGGGCTGAGGCAGCGCCTCGGGACCGCCGGGGACGAGGCGACGACATCAGTCGCACCGAGCGGCACTGGCATCGAGGCGGAGCGCTCGGGAGGAGCCGCCGCGAACCCCGGCGCGGAGGCTGGGCGCCTGGGGCAGGCCCTGGCGGGTGCCGATGCGGACGCCGGGCGCCCGGGGCGGGCTCTGGTGGACGCCGGGGCCGACCTGACCGTCGGTGACCGGAGTGCGGGCTCGGCAGCCGCCGAGGGCACGGGTGTGCGGAGCCTCGCCAGGTCCGCCGTGCCCGCCGAAGCCCCGGGGCCGGTCGCGGTGCGGGGCTTCGTCCGGCCCGGCGGCCCCTCCGAGACGGCTCTCCGGTCCACCGCGCCCGCCGAGGTCCCGGGGCCGGCCGGTGCCCGGAGTCTCGTCCGGCCTGCCGAAACGGCCCTCCAGCCCCCGGATCCCCTCGTCCACCGCGAAGCCACCACCCCCCTCCCCACCGCCCACGGCACCTTCACCGCCTACGGCTACCGTGCCGCCGACGGTGTCGAGCACGTCGCGCTCGTGCACGGGGAGATCGGAGACGGTGAGGACGTCCTCGTGCGGCTGCACTCCGAGTGCCTCACCGGGGACGTGTTCGGGTCGCAGCGGTGCGACTGCGGGCCGCAGTTGGACGCGGCGCTGGAGCGGGTGCAGGCGGAGGGACGCGGGGTCGTCGTGTACCTGCGGGGGCACGAGGGGCGGGGGATCGGGCTGTTGCCCAAGCTGCGCGCCTACGAGCTTCAGGAGCAGGGGCACGACACCCTCGACGCCAACCTGGAGCTGGGGCTGCCGGCCGACGCCCGGGACTACGGCGCGGGCGCCCGCATCCTCACCGACCTGGGCGTACGCACCGTCCGCCTGCTGACCAACAACCCCGACAAGACCACCGCGCTCGCCCGGTACGGCCTGACGGTGACGGCCCGTGAGGCGGTCCCCGTCCAGGCCGGCGAGCACAACATCCGCTACCTGCGCGCCAAGCGGGACCGGATGGGACACGACCTGCCCTGGCTGGAAGAGGCCGGCGGCGACCAGCGAGACAACCGAGGAGAGAAGTGAGCGGCAAGGGCGCACCGGAGCTGTCCGTACGCAATGTGGGTGACCTCCGGGTCGCCGTCGTCGCGGCCCAGTGGCACGAGAAGGTGATGGACGGCCTGGTGGACGGCGCCCTGCGCGCCCTGCGCGACCTCGGCATCGACGAGCCGACCCTGCTGCGGGTCCCCGGCAGCTGGGAACTCCCCGTCGCCGCCAAGGTCCTCGCGGGCCGAGGCTACGACGCGATCGTGGCCCTCGGCGTCGTCATCCGCGGCGGCACCCCCCACTTCGAGTACGTCTGCCAGGGCGTCACCCAGGGCCTCACCCAGGTCTCGGTGGAGACCGGCGTCCCCGTCGGCTTCGGCGTCCTCACCTGTGACACCGAGGACCAGGCCCTCGACCGGGCCGGTATCGAGGGCTCGAACGAGGACAAGGGGCACGAGGCGGTGACGGCGGCGCTGGCGACGGCGGCCGTGCTGCGTTCAGTATCTGAACCGTGGCACTGAGCCAGATGAGCGTCGGGCTAGAGTGACCTCACCATGTCCAAGAAGACGTTCGAGGAGCTGTTCACCGAGCTCCAGCAGAAGGCCGCCACCGGCGACCCCACCACCTCCCGCACCGCCGAACTCGTCGGCAAGGGCGTCCACGCCATCGGCAAGAAGGTCGTCGAAGAGGCCGCCGAGGTCTGGATGGCCGCCGAGTACGAAGGCAAGGAAGCCGCGGCGGAGGAGATCTCCCAGCTCCTCTACCACGTCCAGGTGATGATGGTCGCCCGCGGGATCTCGCTGGACGACGTGTACGCCCACCTGTAGAAAACGCGCTCAGAACAACCCCCTCCCGACAGAAGGAAGCCGCCCTCATGCTGCGCATCGCCGTCCCCAACAAGGGTTCCCTCTCCGGCCCTGCGGCGGACATGCTGCATGAGGCCGGCTACCTGGGGCGCCGGGAGGCCAAGGAGCTGCGGGTCGTCGACCCGGTCAACGAGGTGGAGCTGTTCTACCTCCGCCCCCGCGACATCGCGATCTACGTCTCCTCCGGCCGCCTCGACATCGGCCTCACCGGCGAGGATCTCCTCGTCGACTCGGGCGCGAACGCGGAGGTCATCCTCCCGCTCGGCTTCGCTCGCTCCACGTTCCGCTTCGCCGCCAAGCCCGGCACGGCCGCCGGCCTGGCCGACCTCGACGGCAAGACGGTCGCCACGTCCTACGAGGGCATCGTCGCCAAGTACTTCGCGGACAACGGCGTCGACGCCTCCGTCGTCCACCTCGACGGCGCCGTCGAGACGGCCATCGAGCTGGGTGTCGCCGAGGTCATCGCGGACGTCGTCGAGACCGGGACGTCCTTGCGCAACGCCGGACTCGAGGTGTTCGGCGAGCCGATCATGAAGTCCGAGGCGGTCGTCATCCGCCGGACCGGCGCGGAGGCCGACGACCCGAAGGTGCAGCAGTTCCTGCGCCGCCTCCAGGGCGTCCTGGTCGCCCGGACGTACGTGATGATGGACTACGACTGCCGCGTCGAGCAGCTGGAGAAGGCCGTCGCCCTCACGCCCGGCCTGGAGTCCCCGACCGTCTCCCCGCTGCACAACGAGGGCTGGGTCGCCGTCCGCGCCATGGTCCCCGCCAAGGAGGCCCAGCGGATCATGGACGACCTGTACGACCTCGGCGCGCGCGCGATCCTGACGACGGCCATCCACGCCTGCCGGCTCTGAGGGACCGGGGGGAGACCGAGCCATGCCTGAACTGCCCGTCACCTTCCGCCCCGGCCGCACCCGCGCGGTGCTGCTCGGCTCCGGTGTGATGATCTTCCTCACCATCTCCGCCGTCGCCCTGCTGCTCGAACAGCTCGGCCCCGGGGAACGGCTGAGTTTCATCGTCACCGGCGGCCTGGTCTTCTGGGTCCTCGCGCTGCTCGCCCGGGTCCGGGTCGTGGCCGACGAGGCCGGGGTCACCGTCGTCAACATCGCCTCCAGGCGCCGTCTGGAGTGGGCCGAGATCCTC
>DATCQX010000305.1:0-11862 GCA_036569285.1 Streptomyces sp. | reverse complement strand
TCGTACGACCGTCCCCGCCTCGTCCATCCCACCTGCACCTGCACCTGTACTTGCACCCGCACCCGCACCCGCACCCGCACCCGCACCCGCACAACCCAAGCCCTCAACCGCCCGCACCACCCGCTCCGCCAGCGCACCACTCCCACCTTCCCCCACCCACACCACAGCCCCCGCCTCCACCCCAGCCCGGGCCAGCCGGCTCTTGCCCACGCCCGCCGCGCCCGTCACCGTCACCAGGCGGTGTCCGGCGATTGCCGCGCGCAGTTGGGTCAGTTCCGCCTCCCGGCCGAGCAGACCTCCGTCGGCCGGTCGACCGCGCCGGGGCGCGGGCAGGGTCCCGGGGATCTCGGCACATGTCCACACGTCGTAACTCTCCATAACCCTGACCTGCATGTTCACGAGCGCGACACCAGAGCACCGGGGTCGGAAGCCGATCGGCGGCCCGGTTGCAGAACCGTCACTGCACTGGTGTCACGGAACCCCAACGCGCCACCCTCGCGCCGGGTGGCGCCGCTGCGGAGGGGATCACGCGGGCGGATGAACGGGCGAACGGAAAGCCGAATCGATGACGCCCCCGACAGAGGCCCCTGCCCGCCCCCGACGTCCGCCCATCAAGCCCCCTCGGCCGCCGCCCCTCAACACCCTTCGCCCGCCGCTCGCCGCACCATGACGCTGTCCCCGTGAAGTGTGTCGGCATCAGGCGGCAGGGCCGTGTTGCGCAGTCCGAGCATCGGGGAGCCGTCCCCGTGCGGGGCGAGGTAACGCCCGTGGTAGTCCGTGGCGTTGAGGAGGTAGTCGGACACCGCCACCGGTACGGGCACCGCGAGGATCTCGAAGACCGCACCGGTCTGCCCCTCGGCGCCGACCTGGGCCCTGAGCCTCCAGTCTCCGGTCGCGGCGGAGACTTTCGCCTCGCCGAAGAGGTTGTAGGCGTCCTCGGTCGAGACGCGCCCGACGAGCCACAGCCGGTACCCGTCGGCGAGCCGGGAGCGCCCCCGGAACTCGGTGCAGAGGCCGATCTCCACCTGCGCGTCCCCACGCGCGGCGGGCTGCTCGAACGTGACGAAGGGCTCCCGCCCGGCGGACGAAGTGACAGGGGTGGGGGTGGGCGGCGTAGGGGGCTGCTCGTCACCGAACAACCCCATCACCACGGGCACCAGCAGAGCGAGCCCCCCGAACCCCCCGAGCGCCGCGACCGCGCCGACCGCCTTCCCCCACCGGCCGCCGCCTCCCCCGGAAGGACGTTCGGGCTCCACCCCGCCCGCGCCGACGTCCCCTCCTTCAGCGGCGACCTCCTCCATCGCACCCATCCCCGCCCCTTCCTGGACGTCAACTCACCCCGCGCAAAGGCGAGATGGCATGCCTCGCTGATGCCCGCCCAGTCTCCTTCCCCAGTCCTCGCGCCCTCGGCCCGCCCGCACACGTTTCACCCGAACGGGTCGCTCCCGGGCGCCGACGCGAACCCCACGGCACCGTCACCTCGGCGGCACCTCCACCAGCCCCGACTGATAGGCGATGACGACGAGTTGGGCCCGGTCCCGGGCGTGGAGCTTCGTCATCGCGCGCTGGATGTGGCTGCGGACGGTCAGATGGCTGAGGACGAGCCGCTCGGCGATCTCCGCGTTGGACCCGCCGAGCGCGGCGAGGGCCATGACCTCGCGTTCGCGGTCGGTGAGGGTGGCGAGGAGGGCGGGCGGGGCGAGGGCCTCGGCGGGGTCGGGGGTGGCGAGGAAGCGGGTGATGAGGCTGCGGGTGGCGGCCGGGGAGAGGAGGGACTCGCCCGCGGCGACCGTGCGGATACCGGCGAGGAGGACGTCCGCGCCGACGTCCTTGCCGAGGAACCCTCCGGCTCCCGCCCGCAGCGCGCGGGCCACGTTCTCGTCGTCCTCGAAGGTGGTCAGGATCAGGACGTGGGTCGCGGCGAGAGCCTCGTCCGCGCAGATCTCCGCCGTCGCGGCGAGCCCGTCCGTGCCGGGCATGCGGATGTCCATGACGACGACGTCGGGGGCGTGTTCGCGGGTGAGGTCGACGGCCTCGCGGCCGTCCGCGGCCTCGGCGACGACCGTCATGCCGGGGTCGGAGTCGACGAGGATGCGGAAGGTCGCGCGCAGGAGGGCCTGGTCGTCGGCGAGGAGGACACGGGTGGTCATGGGGTGGCGCCTTCGTCGGGGTCGTGGTGGTGCAGGGGCAGCGTGCAGGCGACCTCGAAGACGCCGCCGTCCTGCCGCCGTCCGGCGTGGAAGGTGCCGCCGACGGCGAGGGCGCGTTCCCGCATGCCGATGAGGCCGTAGCCGCGTCCGGTGGGGGGCGCGGCGGGGCCGAGGGCGCTGCGGACGGTCAGGGTGAGGTGCCGGTCGGTGTAGGCGAGCCGTACCTCCGCGTCGGGGCCGGCCGCGTGCTTCGTGACGTTGGTGAGGGCTTCCTGGAGGATGCGGTACGCGGTGAGGTCGACGGCGGGGGACAGTTCGCGCGCCTCTCCGTCGACCTCGACGCGCGCCATGGTCCCGGCCGCCGCGCAGGACGCCGTCAGGTCGGGGAGGCGGGCCAGGCCCGGTGCCGGGGCGAGGTTCTCGCCGTCGGACTCCTGGCGCAGGACGCCCACGGTCGCCTTCAGCTCGCGCAGCGCGGAAGCCGTCGTCACGGCGAGCTGGTCGAGGATCGCGAACGCCTGCTCGGGGTGGGCGCGCCCCAGGTGGGCGGCGGTGCCGGCCTGGGCGTTGGCGAGGGCGAGGTGGTGGGCGACGACGTCGTGCAGTTCGCGGGCGATGCGCATCCGTTCCTCGATGACCCGCCGGTGCGCCTCCTCCTCGCGGGCGCGCTCGATCTGTTCGGCGCGGGAGGCGGCGAGGGCGCGGCGGACCTGGACGTAGCCGCCGAACGCGACCGGCAGCAGGGTCCAGGCGACGGGGTTGACGACGGTGAGGAAGAACTCGTGCCCTCGCAGGGTCAGGGCGATGCCCATGGCCAGCATGCCGGTCCCGGCGACGACGGCCGCGACGCGCCGGGTCCGGGCCTCCTCGCGGACGCCGACGGAGTAGAGCGCGACGATCAGCGGGGCCGTCAGCAGCGGGGTGACCAGCAGCCCCAGCAGGCCCTGTCCGATCGCGCACGCCGTGGTGAACGCGACGACCGCGAGGGGCCGTTGGTGCCGCCAGAGCAGGACGACGCCTGCGACGCTCGCGAGGATCGCGGCGGGCAGCAGGTGCGACGCCCCGAACCCCAGCCAGGCGCTCAGCGCGCTGTGGCCGACGTCGGCCGCGATGACCGCCGCCAGCAGCCGGACGTCGGCGGCGGGGGCGTGCGGGTGGGGGCGCCGGGAGGGGGTCACGGGTGGGGCTCCGGGGGGACGGGTCGTCGGGAGGTCATCCTGTCAAACCCCTCAGTCCTCGGCGGGAGATCATGGTGTCGGACCTGAGGGGTAGGGGGCCGTTCCCCGGGCTAGTACCGGGCTTGGCGTTGGGCTCGATGCCGGGTTCGGTGCCGGGCTCATGGGGTCCCCCGCGCAGCCGTCCCCGTACGACTTCGGAGCCACACCCCCGTACCCCCTCGGCCCTCAGACCCGTACCGCCTCCACCTCCCGCGCCCCCTCGTCGTCCGCCCCCGCCCGCAGCCCCGTCCCCTCCACATCCACCCGGGGCAGCACCCGCCCGAGCCACCCCGGCAGCCACCAGGCCCGCTCCCCCAGCAGCGCCAGCGCAGCGGGCACCAGTGCCATCCGGACCACGAACGCGTCGAAGAGGACGGCGACGGCGAGTCCGAAGCCGATCGTCTTGATCATGGCCTCGCCCGCCCCGACGAACCCGGAGAACACGGCGATCATGATGACGGCGGCGGCGACCACGACCCGCGCGCTGTGCCGGAAGCCGCTGACGACGGCGTCCCGCGCGGACTCCCCGTGCGTGTACGCCTCCCGCATACGGGCGACGAGGAACACCTCGTAGTCC
The DNA here is from genome assembly GCA_036569285.1 of Streptomyces sp. GTDB lineage: Bacteria > Actinomycetota > Actinomycetes > Streptomycetales > Streptomycetaceae > Streptomyces. Next base: position 7,918 of record DATCQX010000305.1, on the reverse strand, counting down.
ATGGCGAGTCCGAAGACGATCCCGACGAGGAAGACCGGCATGAGGCTCATGACGGGCCCGGTCTGTTCGACGCCGATGAGGGAGGCGCCCCACCCCCACTGGAAGACGGCGACGACCGCGCCGAGCGAGGCGAGCACCGACAGCAGGAACCCGGTCGCGGCCTTGAGCGGCACGAGGACGGACCGGAACACCAGCAGCAGGAGGACCAGCGCGAGCCCGACGACGACCGCGAGGTAGGGCACCAGCGCGTCCTGGAGGCTCTGCGCGACGTCGATGTTCATCGCGGTCGACCCGGTCACCTCGAAGGTCGCGCCGGTCTCCTTCTCCGTCGCCGGACGCTCGGCGCGGATGTGCTGGACGAGGCTCTTGGTGGCCTCGTCGCTCGGCCCGGTCGAGGGCACGGCGGAGAACAGGGCGGTGTCACCGGCCTGGTTGAAGCGCGGCGCGGAGACCGAGACGACGCCCTCGGTGCCCTTGATCCTCGCGGCGATCGCGTCGGCGGCGCCCCGCGCGTCGTCCACGCCCTTCGCGTCGACGACGACGGTCAGCGGCCCGTTGAACCCGGGCCCGAACCCCTCCGCGAGGTCGTCGTACGCGCGCCGCTCGGTCGTCGTCACCGGCTTCGACTCGGCGCCCGGCATGCCGAGTTCGAGGTCCGTGGCCGGGATCGCGATGATCCCGAGCCCGGCGGCGCAGGCGAGGAGCACCGGCACCGGACGCCGCAGCACGAACCGCGCCCACCGCGAACCGCCGTTGTCCCCGGCCTCCTTGAGCGTCCCTCCTCGGCGGGCCCCGCGGGACAGCGTCGCGTGCGGCCACATGCCGAGCAGCGCGGGGACGAGCGTCAGCGCGACCAGCACCCCGACGACGACGGCACCGGCCGCGCACAGCCCCATCTTCGTCAGCATCGGCACGCCGACGACCGAGAGTCCGGCGAGCGCGATGACGACGGTCAGCCCGGCGAAGACGACGGCGCTGCCGGCCGTGCCGACGGCGGTCCCGGCGGCCTCGGCGGGCCGCTCACCGGCGGCGCGTTCCTCGCGGTAGCGGGAGACGACGAACAGCGCGTAGTCGATGCCGACGGCGAGGCCGAGCATCGTGGCGAGCGTGCCGGTGGTCGCCGTCAGCCCGAAGAGGCTGCCGACGGCCGTGATCGCCGCCATGCTGACGCCGACCCCGACCAGCGCGGTCAGCAGCGGCAGCCCGGCCGCCGCGAGGGAGCCGAAGGTGAGGAGCAGGACGACGGCGGCGACGGCGACGCCGATCCCCTCGGAGGCTCCGCCGGCGGCGGGCCGGGAGGTGAGCGCGGTGCCGCCGGCCTCGACGGTCAGCCCGGCGTCACGGGCCCGGTCGATCACCTTCTCCAGGGCGCTCTTGTCGGCGTCGGTGAGGTCGGCGGCCTTCACCTTGTAGGTGACCTGCGCGTACGCCGTCGTCGCGTCTTTGCTGACGGCTCCGGCAGCGAAGGGGCCGACGGCGGACTCGACCTCGGGGAGCGCGGCGGACTCGGTGACCAGCCGGTCGATCGCGGCCCTGTTGCCGGTGTCGGTGACCTTCTCGCCCTTCGGCGCGACGAAGACGACGCGGGCGTCGGCGCCGTCAAAGGCGCGGCCCGGGAAGCGCTCGCCGATCAGGTCGAACGCCTTCTGCGCCTCGATACCGGGCATGAACGAGGTGCCGTCGTCGGTGGCGGCGGGGGCCTTGAGGGCGCCCACGGCGAGGCCGCCGAGCAGGACGGCCCACAGCAGCACCACCAGCCTGCGGCGGCGGAAGGCCGTGCGGCCCATGCGGTAGAGAAAGGTAGCCACGGGAAAGGGTTCTCTCCAGGTCGGGGTGCGGGACCCCGACAGGTTCGCCCCCGGCGCCCGTGCCGGGCATCGTGCCGCTACGGGCACTTGCCCCTGCTGCGACGGCACGAGCCGGGGTCTCCGGGCTCCTCCTCAGGTATGACGCACGCCCCGATGTGCTGATTTGGTGACAGAACCTCGACGGGGCGGCACCAGGGGGCCAGAACCCCTGGTCGGGGCACCATTGAAGTTCATAGGATTGCGCAACCAAGCAAACCTGAACCGGCGGTACGCGTGTCCGCCGGTACCGACGGAGGTCGACAACGTGGGCATCATCGGCTGGATCATCCTGGGCCTGTTCACCGGAGCGATCGCCAAGATCCTGTTGCCCGGACGTGACCCGGGTGGCTGCATCGGCACCACCTTCATCGGTATCGCGGGCGCTTTCATCGGCGGCTGGCTCTCCGCCCGGTTCCTCGACCGGCCGGTGGTGAAGGACTTCTTCGACCTGTACACGTGGGGTTCGGCGATCGCGGGCTCCCTGGTCCTGCTGATCGGCTACCGGCTGCTGTTCGGGAACTCGCGGGACTGAGGCGGGAGTTGGGGCCCGGCCAGTGGGCGGACATCAACTGGCCGGGTCCACCAGCACCTTGGGCCCGGAAAGGCTCCCCGCGGGGCGCTCCCCCGCGAGGACGGCACCCACCTCCCCGAGCCCCACGGTCGCCGCGACGAGCGGCCTCGGGTCGACAACTCCCTCCGCGTAGGCGCGGATCGCGCCGTCGAGGCCGGGCGATGCGGACAGGATCCCGGTCGCGGTGACGTCCTTGAGCACGAGGGTCCGCGTGTCGACGAGGCTCGGCTCACGGGCCAGCCCGATGTACACGACCCTCCCGGACGGTTCGACCAACTCCAGGGCGCGGGCGGGGAGTTCGACGGCGGTGGAGGCGTCCACGACGGCGTCGTACGGCAGGTCGGGGACGGACTGCCAGACGTGGGTGAAGCCGAGGGAGCGGGCGAAGGCGAGGGACTCGGGGGTGATGCCCAGGAGGTGGACCTCGGCGCCCTGCGCCCGCAGGAACAGGGCGGTGAGCAGGCCGATCGTGCCGGGCCCGAAGACGAGAACCCGGTCGCCCTGCCCGGCCCCGGTGGCGCGGGCGGCGCGCAGCGCGTTGCCGCCGGGCTCCACCAACGCGCCCAGCTCGGCGTCCACCTGCTCGGGCAGCGCGTGCAACGAGCTTGCCGGGACCGCCAGTTGTTCGGCGAGGGCGCCCGCGCGGCCACCGCGGACACCGACCTCCTGGCGGCGGTCGCACACGTGCTGGTGGCCGCGCCGGCAGCGGCGGCAGTCACCGCAGCCGAGCATCGTGTCGCCCATCACGCGCCGCCCGAGCCAGGCCGCGTCGACGCCGGGCCCCACCCGTGTGACCCGCCCGCACCACTCGTGGCCGGGGCGCAGCGGGTAGGAGGCGTGGCCGTGGTGCAGGTAGGCCATGTGGCCGGTGTAGAACTCGACGTCGGTGCCGCAGACCCCGGCGCGTTCGACGTCGACGACGACCTCGCCGGGTGCCGCCTCGGGCGCGGGGAGGTCGGCGACCTCGTACGTGCCCGGGGCGGTGAGGACGAACGCGCGCATCAGCGGGGCGCGATGACGTGCTGGCGCTGGGTGCCGAGGCCGGTGATGCCGAGTTCGACCGTGTCGCCGGGCTTCAGGTAGACGGGCGGGGTGAGGCCCATGCCGACGCCGGGCGGGGTGCCGGTGTTGATGAGGTCGCCGGGTTCGAGGGTGAGGAACTGGCTGAGGTAATGGACGATGAAGTAGGGGTCGAAGACCATCGTCTTGGTGTTGCCGGTCTGGCGGCGCTGTCCGTTGACGTCGAGCCACATGTCGAGGGCGAGGACGTCGTCGATCTCGTCGGTGGTGGCGAGCCAGGGCCCGGCCGGGTTGAACGTCTCGGCGGACTTGCCCTTGGCCCACTGCCCGCCGCGCTCCAGCTGGAAGGCGCGTTCGCTGACGTCGTTGACGACGACGTATCCGGCGATCGCGTCGCGCGCGTCCTCCACCGAGTCGAGGTAGCTGGTGCGCTTGCCGATGACGATGCCCAGCTCCACCTCCCAGTCGGTCTTGACGGAGCCGCGCGGGATGCGGACGTCGTCGTCCGGGCCGATCAGGGTGTTGGGGGACTTGGTGAAGAGGATCGGCTCGTCGGGGACGGCCATGCCCGACTCGGCGGCGTGGTCACGGTAGTTGAGGCCGATGCAGAGGATCTGGTGGGGGCGGGCGATGGGGGCGCCGACGCGTTCCCCGGCGAAGCGGGAGACCTGTCCGGCGGCGGCGCGTTCCGCAACCACCGGGCGGATGCGGTCGATTCCGCCGGAGCCGAAGAAGGCTTCGTCGAAGTCGGTGACGACGTCGGAGAGTTCGACGTAGGTGTCGTCGTCGATGCGGGCGACGGGCTTCTCGGCGCCGGGGGCACCGATACGCATGAGGTACATGGGGGTTCGTCTCCTGGGAGGGTCAACCGGCCAGCAGGGCACGGAAGTCGGGGAGGGCGTCGAGGAGCGCGGCCAGGGGGGTGCGGTAGGCGAGCGCGCTGACGCTCACCGCGCCGGAGGGGGTGGACGGCGAGGTGAGGAACGCGGGCAGGGCGAGGCAGTGGACGCCGGTCTCGTTCTCCTGGTCGTCCAGGCCGTAGCCGCGTTGCCGGGTCGCGGCGAGTTCGGTGTGCAACTCGGCCGCCGTGCAGCGGGTTCGGGGCGTGCGGCGCTCCAGGGGGTGCGCGCCGATCCACGTCTCGACGTCCGCGAGGGTCGTCAACTCCCTTGCCAGCAGCAGCTTTCCGACGGCGGTGGTGTGGGCGGGGTTGCGTCCGCCGATGGTGGAGGTGAGGCGGACCGCGCCGGTCGGGGGGTCGACCTTGGCGCGGTAGACGACCTCGCGGCCGTCCAGGACGGCGTAGTGCGCGGTCTCGCCGAAGCGGTGGGCGAGGGCTTCGAGGACCGGGCGGACGCGGACGTGGTCGGGGCGGGCCTCGTGGTGGGCGAACGCCATGCGCAGGAACTCGTCCCCGAGGACGTACCGGCCGGGCGCTTCCTGCCCGGCGAGACCGGCCCGGCGCAGGGCGCCCAGGGCGCGGTGCACGGTCGGTTTCGGGCTGCCGATGGCGCGCGTCAGCTCTTCGAGCCCGGCGCCCTCGGGGTGGCGGGCCAGTTCCTTGAGGACGGCGAGGACCCGGTCCGACCCGACCAGCCGGTCGGTTCCGGGGTCTGTCGGTCCGTCATCCGCCTGCGTATGCTCCATGACGTTCCAAAGATTAGACCTGCGTGTCGATTATTGGAAGGTTCTTCATCGTGACGCTCCGCAGCGCTCAGTGGTACGAGGGACAGGACCGCAACGCCTACATCCACCGGGCGTGGATGCGCCGGGGCGCCCCGGACGACGCCTTCACCGGCCGCCCGCAGATCGCCATCGCCAACACCGCCTCCGACCTCACGCCGTGCAACGCGCACTTGGACGAGGTCGCCGCGTCCGTGCGCAACGGCGTGTACGAGGCGGGCGGGGTCCCGCTGAACCTGCCGGTGGTGTCGCTGGGTGAGACGCAGGTCCGGCCGACGGCGATGCTGTGGCGGAACATGGCCGCGATGGCGACGGAGGAGATGCTGCGGGCCAACCCGATCGACGGCGTCGTCCTGCTCGGCGGCTGCGACAAGACGATTCCCTCCCTGCTGATGGCCGCCGCCTCGGTCGACCTGCCGGCTGTCGTCGTCCCCGGCGGGCCCATGCTCAACGGCACGTTCCGGGGTGAACTCCTGGGCTGCGGAACGGGCGTGTGGAAACTCTCGGAGGAGGTCCGCGCCGGCACCCTCTCCCAAGCCGACTTCACCCGCTCCGAGTCGGCGATGATCCGCAGCAAGGGGCACTGCAACACGATGGGGACGGCGTCCACGATGGCGTTGGTCGCCGAGGCGCTCGGGACCGTCGTCCCCGGGGTCGCGGGGACGCCCGCGCCGGACAGCCGGCTCCTCCAAGCGGCCCACGGGACGGGCAAGTTGGCGGTCGAGATGGTCGCGGCCGACCGGCGGCCGGGGACGTTCCTGACGAAGGCGAGCTTCCACAACGCGATCGTCGCCCTCGCCGCGATCGGCGGGTCCACCAACGCCGTCGTCCATCTCCTCGCGATCGCCGGGAGGCTGGGCATCGAGTTGACGCTCGACGACTTCGACCGGATCGGCTCACGGGTGCCGATGCTCGTCGATCTCCAGCCCGCCGGGCGGTACTTGATGGAGGACTTCCACCGGGCCGGGGGGCTTCTCGCGGTGCTGCGCGAGGTACGGGACCTGCTGGACCCGGACGCGCTGACGGTCACCGGCGAGCCGCTCGTGTCGTACCTCGACGACGCCGCGATCTGGGACACCGAGGTGATCCGCGACCGCGCCGCGCCCCTCGTCGACGAGGGCGGGATCGCCGTCCTGCGCGGCAACCTCGCCCCGAACGGCGCCCTGCTGAAACCCGCCGCCGCCTCCCCCCACCTCCTCCGGCACCGGGGCCGCGCCCTCGTGTTCGACTCCGTCGAGGACTTCCACGCCCGCATCGACGACCCCGACCTCGACGTCGACGCCGACACCGTCCTCGTCCTGCGCGGCTGCGGCCCCAAGGGCTACCCGGGCATGCCGGAAGTCTCCAACATGCCGCTCCCGAAAAAGCTGTTGGAGAAGGGCGTCCGCGACATGGTCCGCGTCTGCGACGGCCGCATGAGCGGCACCGCCTACGGCACCGTCGTCCTCCACGTCTCCCCCGAATCCGCCGCCGGCGGCCCCCTCTCCCTCGTCCGCACCGGCGACTTCATCGAACTCGACACCCCCTCCCGCCGCCTCCACCTCGACGTCTCCCCCGAGGAACTCACCCTCCGAACCCCAGCCACCGAAGGCTTCGCGCATCCCCGGCGGGGCTGGGAACGCCTCTATGTGGACCACGTCCTTCAGGCCGACACCGGGGCCGATCTCGATTTTCTGGTGGGGGGTAGTGGGAGTGGGGTGAGCCGGGAGTCGCATTGAGACGCGGTGCGCGTCTCAGATTTGTGGTTCTGGTCGGGAGCGGGCCCTGTGGCCGGTGGAGTGAGGTTGCCGGAACGGCGGATCTGCGCAGTGGGCGTTCGATGAATGTCACGGAGCGGCTGAGGGCCGGGAGTGTGGCCAAGATGTTCACGGCTGCTGTCGTCCTGCAACTCGTGGCGGAGCGGCGGCTGTTGCTCGGGGATTCCGTGGAGCGCTTTGTGCCGGGGCTGATCGACACGCCCGATCACGACGGGCGCCGGCGGGATCTTCTGCGGCACACCAGCGGATTGCCGGACTATCTCGACGCGCCGGAGTGGGAGCACTTCGAGCCGCGCGAGCTGGTGGCGAGGGCGCTCGCTCTGCCGGCCCCGTCGGGTGACTGGCATTACGCCACCACTAATTACCAGGTGCTCGGGATGCGCGACACCTACTGGCCCGGCGACGAACCCCGGCTCCAAGGGCCGCACTCCCGCTCCTACTTCACCTCCGAGGACGGCGCCCTGACCGACGGCACGGACTGGAACATGACGTTCGGTGGCGTCAGCGGTGCGCTCGTCTCCTCCCGGCGTGATCTCCTCGCCCCTTTCGTGCGGAGGGAGTTGGTGGGGACACGCCGGGACGGTCCCCGGCGGCCATCGCGCCCTCGTCGCCACCGGCCCCGGCGGCCAAGTCGTCTCCCTCTCCCTCGACAAGATCCCCGCCTCCCTCCAGGCAGAAGAGGACTTCCTCGCCTTGGTCGACACGTCCCTCTGCGAGGACCGGCGCACAACAGGGCCCCTTGACGCTCGGTCCGATTTCCGGATCCGGGCTGTCAAGAGGCCCTGCTGTCATGCAGTCGGCGTCACGCGGTCAGTAGGCCACGGCGGCCTTCGGGTCGGGGCCGTACGCGTTGGGCTCCCGCTTGCCCTCGGTGGCGAGGAACACGATCAGGATGATCACGCCGGCCAGCGGAATGAGAGCGATGAGGATCCACCAGCCGGACTTGCCGGTGTCGTGCAGGCGGCGGACGGAAACACCGAGGCTGGGCAGCAGGACGGCGAGGCTGTAGATGATGCTGAGGATGCCCAGGTCCAGCACGG
>DATCQX010000304.1:0-5621 GCA_036569285.1 Streptomyces sp. | reverse complement strand
CAGGTGCTGACGCCCGAGGAGCGGGTGAGGGTCGTCGAGACGGCTGTCGCGGCGATCGGCGGGGAGCGGGTGATGCCCGGTGTGGCGGCGTACGGGGCGACCGAGTCGCGGCGGTGGGCCGAGCGGGCGGGTGAGGCGGGGTGCAAGGCGGTGATGCTGCTGCCGCCGAACGCGTACCGGGCCGACGAGCGTGCGGTGGTCGGTCACTATGCCGAGGTCGCGGCGGCGGGGCTGCCGGTCGTGGCGTACAACAACCCCATCGACACCAAGGTCGACCTGGTGCCGGAGTTGCTCGCACGGTTGCACGGGGAGGGGTACATCCAGGGGGTGAAGGAGTTCTCCGGTGATGTCCGGCGGGCGTACCGGATCGCGGAACTCGCCCCGGATCTGGACCTGTTGATCGGGGCGGACGATGTGCTGCTGGAGCTGGCCGTGGCGGGGGCGAAGGGGTGGGTCGCGGGGTATCCGAACGCGTTGCCGCGTGCCTCGGTCGAGTTGTACCGGGCGGCGGTGGCCGGTGATCTGACGGCGGCACTGCCGTTGTACCGCCAGTTGCATCCGCTGTTGCGGTGGGATTCACGGGTGGAGTTCGTGCAGGCGATCAAGTTGTCCATGGACGTCGTGGGCCGGCACGGCGGGCGGTGCCGGCCGCCTCGGGTGCCGTTGCTGCCGGAGCAGGAGGCGGCCGTTCGGGCGGCGACCGAGAAAGCGGTGGCCTCGGGGCTCGCGTGAGCGTCAGCCTGAGCGTGGCGCGAACTCGCCCGGCTCGACGGTGACTTGGTCAACTCAGGGAAAGGGAAACGGAGATGCGCAGCAAGCTCGTCCTGCACGCCGTCGATTCGCACACCGAGGGGATGCCGACCCGAGTGATCACCGGCGGGATCGGCACCATCCCCGGCGCCACGATGAACGAGCGGCGGCTGTACTTCCGTGAACACCGGGACGACATCAAGCAGTTGCTGATGAACGAGCCGCGCGGCCACTCGGCGATGAGCGGGGCGATCCTTCAGCCGCCGACGCGGCCGGACTGTGACTGGGGGGTCGTCTACATCGAGGTGTCGGGCTATCTGCCGATGTGCGGGCACGGCACGATCGGGGTGGCGACCGTGCTGGTGGAGACCGGGATGGTGGAGGTGGTGGAGCCGGTCACGACGATCCGGCTGGACACTCCGGCAGGGGTGGTCGTCGCCGAGGTCGCGGTGGAAGGGGGCGCGGCGCGAGCGGTGACGCTGCGGAACGTGCCGTCGTACGCGGTCGCCCTGGACCGCAAGATCACGCTCGGCGACGGGCGGACGGTGACATATGACATGGCATACGGCGGAAACTTCTACGCGATTCTCTCGCTGGACGAGTTCGGGCTGCCGTTCGACCGTGCCCGAAAGGATGACATTCTGCGGGCCGGTCTGTCGCTGATGGAGGCGATCAACTCCGAGGAGGAGCCGGTCCATCCGGAGGATCCCTCGATCCGCGGCTGCCATCACGTCCACCTCTGGGCACCGGGTTCGACGGCCCGCCACTCGCGTCACGCGATGGCGATCCACCCCGGCTGGTTCGACCGTTCCCCTTGCGGTACCGGCACGAGCGCCCGCATGGCGCAGCTCCATGCCCGCGGCGAACTCCCCCTGCACACCGAGTTCGTGAACGAGTCCTTCATCGGCACCCGCTTCACCGGACGCCTCCTCGGCACCACCGAGGTCGCCGGTCTCCCCGCCGTCCTGCCCAGTTTCACGGGCCGGGCCTGGGTCACTGCAACAGCCCAGTACCTACTGGACCCGACGGACCCGTTCCCGGCAGGGTTCGTCCTGTGAGGGGGAAACGCCGCGCACCCGAGGGGGGATGACGGGCCGTCAGCATGCTGCGCCGACGGCCCGCCGCACCTCCTCCTCGCCAAGGGCGCCGTCGAGCGGCGCTCTTGGCGAACTCGGGTGCCTTGCACGGCTGTTGGCTTCTCGCGTCAGGGCACTTTCTGCCCGACTTCGGCTCGGCGAACCTACGGAGACTTTCATGACCACCCAGTACGGCAGCATGGTTTCCACCCCCGACCCCACCATCCCTGTGCTCGGACGGCCGAGCAGTTACCGGGAGAAGGTCGTCAGCGCGCTGCGGGCGGCGGTGATCGCGGGGGAACTGCGGCCGGGGGAGGTGTACTCGACGCCGGGTGTGGCGGCGCGGTTCGGGGTGTCGGTGACTCCCGTGCGGGAGGCGATGCTGGCGCTGGCGAAGGAGGGGCTGGTCGACGCGGTGCCGAACAAGGGGTTCCGGGTGACCGAGGTGTCCGACGAGCAACTCGACGAGTACACGCAGATCCGGGCGCTGATCGAGATCCCCACAGTGGTGGGGCTGGTGAGGACGGCCGACACGACGTCGCTCGAAGCCCTGCGGCCCGCCGCGCGGGAGATCATCACGGCGTCGGTGGCCGGCGACCTCATCGCGCACGTCGAGGCGGACACCCGTTTCCACCTCGGCCTGCTCGCCCTCGCCGGCAACGCGCACCTGGTGGACGTGGTCCGTGACCTGCGCGGACGCTCACGCCTGTACGGCCTCAACGCCCTCGCCGCGTCCGGCGCCATCCTCGCCTCCGCCGCCGAACACCTCGATCTCCTCGACGCCCTCCTGGCCCGCGACGAGGAGTCCGTCCGCACGATCATGACCCGTCACCTGAGCCACGTCCGAGGCCTGTGGGCGACCGCGCAGCCGGACTGAGCCACGGCCCCGGGGAACATCATGTGTGATACCCCGCCCTCGCCTCGATCCACCGACGCGCCCCGAAGGCGACCACGTCACCCCCAGCACAAGACCGCCTCTTGTGATCCTTGTCGCTGATGTGCCGTGAGTGAGCAAAGGGGCCTATGGGCATGTCAAACCCTGTTGGACGAAAGGATGGTGTCGTTCCTGTAGAGGAAGTGGGTAGAGCAGCATGCGAGTTTGCCTCATAGGTGCGGGGCGGTCGGGGCTTGCCACGGCGCGGGCGCTGAAGGAGAAGGGCGTCGAGTTCGTCTGCCTGGAGAAGGCGCCGGACGTCGGTGGCTTGTGGCGGCAGCCGGGCGCCGGTGAGCGAGGCCCCGGTTACCTGTCGCTGCATCTCAACACAGCCAAGGAACTCACCAGTTACACCGGCTTCCCGATGCCGGACTCGTACCCGCTCTACCCCCGGCACAATCAAGTCACCACGTACCTGAGGTCGTTCGCCGAGTGGGCCGGCCTGCTGGAGCACATCGAGCTGAACACGGCGGTCGAGTCGGTGCGCCAGGAGGACGACGGTGGGTGGACCGTCGTCAGCCGGGGCACGGACGGCGCGAGTGTCTCGCGGCGCTTCGGCGCGGTGATCGTCGCCTCGGGGAACAACACACAGCCCGCGATGCCTGCCCTGCCCAACGGCGCCGACACCTTCGACGGAACGATCCTGCACTCCCTCGACTACCTCGACGGCAGCGACTTCACCGGCCGCCGTGTCGTGGTCGTCGGCCTCGGCGCCTCTGCCGTGGACATCGCCGCCGACCTCTCCCGGCACGCCGAGCACACCGTGATCTCGGTACGCCGGGGGCTGCACGTGCTGCCCAAGCAGCTCTTCGGCATGTCTCTGGACGAGATCGCCGACGCGCCGTGGTGGGCGGCGATGTCGCTGGAGGAGCAACGGCGCCTGATCGACCAGGCGTTGCTCGTCGCGCAGGGCAAACTCTCCGACTACGGGCTGCCCGAGCCCGACCACCCCCTCTTCGCCTCGGCGATCACCATCTCCGACGAGATCCTCAGCCGCATCCGGCACGGCGCGGTGACCCCGAAGCCCGCGATCGACCGTCTCGACGGCGGCCGGGTGGTGTTCACCGACGGGACGTCCGTCGAGGCCGACACCATCGTGTACTGCACCGGCTACCGGATGGACTTCCCCTTCCTGCCCGCTGGTTGCCCGACCGGACCGCAGGGCGCGGTGGAGTTGTACAAGCGGGTCGTCGCGGCCGACCGTCCGGGACTGTACTTCGCCGGGCTGGTCCGCCCGCTCGGCTCGATCACCCGGCTCATCGAGGCCCAGGCCCACTGGATCGCCCGCGTCCTCACAGGCGAGGCGGCCCTCCCCTCCCCCGAGGTCATGCGCAAGGAGATCGCGGACTACCTCGACGGGATCGCCGGCCAGTACGGGCAGACGGAAGGCTCCTCGACCCAGGTCAATGTCGCGGACTACCTGGAGGAACTCCGCAACGAGTAGGGCCGCACCGGCCCCGCCGGTGGGATGTCATGCATCACACATCACACCTCACACCTCACGCCCCCCACATCCCACACAGCACACATCAAACCTCACACCCCACCCCGAGGGGAGCCCCCCACCCCCCTCAGCGCAGGCACGTCACGCGCATGACACCCCACATGACACATCACACGTCATACATCACACATCACGCAGCCACTAACAACCCCGCACTCCACCCCACTACGCCCCCACCCCCGCCCGCCCCGCCTGCCCCACCCGCACGGACGCCGGAAGGCGACGCCTCGGCGCGCACACCTCATACGCCTCGGCGGAGAGGTAGGTGGTGATACGAGCGGGCCGCCCCTGCTGATGGACAAGTGCCAGATAGGCGATGAGCCCAACCCCGTCCTCGGGACGGCGGGAGGTGAGGGCGTCCATCCCGCGGCGCAGCGCCACGGGATCCATGCCGTAACGGCGCAGCGCCCGCGCCGCACGGTTGAACGCCTCCCCGTCGTGGCGGACGTAGTCGCGGACAGGGACGTGGAGGGTGAACCCGCTGGGCAGCCCTGTGCGATTCTCGGTGAAGGCGTGGCAGGTCAGGCCAGGTCGGCCGGCCAGTGGCACGTGTAGGTCGACGCCGTCCGGACGGTCGTCGAAGCCCCCCGCGAGCGTGAGGAACTCCTCGATCTCACCGGCGGACGGTCCGGGCCGGGTCCGGGACAGGGTGCCGGCGCGGGCGGCGGTGAGGTCGTCGTGGCGGAGGTAGACCTTCGCCCGGGGTGTGTCCCAGTCACCGAGGTCGAGGGCGAGGAAGGGGTACCCGTCGGCGTCGGGCAGTGCGGCGAACGCGTCGTGGTGGCCGAGGCGCCGCAGCGCCTCGTGGACGGTCGCGGCGGCGTACTCCGGGCCGGAGGCGGAGGGGTTGAGATAGACCTTCACGGCCGGCACCCCGCCGGCGCGCAGTTCCAGGGCGATCCACAGGGCGAACGGCCCGTGCGGGTCGTCGGGGAAGAACAGGTCGGTGAGCGCGTCGAGTTGGACGGTGGAGAAGTCCCAGGCGCGGGCCAGTTCGTGGACGACGGCGAGTCCGGCACGACCGTTGCCCGCCAAGTCCGTTGCCAGGCATCCGGGTTCGACGAGGACGCGGAGCGCGGGGAGCCGGTCCGGCAGGTGGGCGAGGGAGAACTCGACGGGGGTGTGGTCGTCGGAGAGGAAGGTACGGGTCGGCGGCGGCAGGTCCAACGGCCGCTCGGCGACCGGCCCGAGGGCCCCGAGGAGGACGGCGGCGTAGTTCTCGGCGTCGGCGGGAGCGAGCCCGGCGACGTCGCACAACCGCAGCAACTGCCCCACGGTCAGGGCTCCGAGGGTCGGCACCCCGCCCTGGGAGCGCGGCACGACGACACTCATCGTCTCACCCCCGAAGCCACCACAC
>DATCQX010000303.1:0-3538 GCA_036569285.1 Streptomyces sp. | reverse complement strand
ACGCACGCCCGCCTCCTCTTCGAGGTCGAGACGGCGTTCTTCCCCGAGGTGGCCGTCGCGTTCGCCGTGGCGCCGGGCGAGCACTACCACGTACCGCTGCTGCTGAATCCGTTCGGCTACTCCGTCTACCGAGGGAGCTAGGACCAATGACCCGCGCACTCCTGGGCCAGAACCAGTACGGCAAGGCCGAGACCCGCGTCGTGCGGATCGTCCGCGACGGCGCCACGCACCACATCAAGGACCTGAACGTCTCCGTCTCCCTCAGCGGCGACATGACCGAGGTCCACTACTCCGGCTCCAACGCGACCGTCCTGCCGACGGACACCACCAAGAACACGGTGTACGCGTTCGCCAAGGAGCACGGCATCGACTCCGCCGAGGAGTTCGGCATCCTCCTCGCCCGGCACTTCGTGAGTTCGCAGGAGACGATCCATCAAGCGCGGGTCCGTATAGAGGAGTTCGCGTGGGAGCGCATCGCCAATGGGGGAGAGGGTGAGCACTCCTTCGTCCGCGAGGGGCAGGAAACTCGACTGACGCAGGTCACTTTTGACGGATCGTCATGGGAGGTGATCTCCGGCCTGAAGGACCTCACCGTCCTCAACTCCACCAACTCCGAATTCTGGGGCTACGTCAAGGACAAGTACACGACCCTCCCCGAGGCGTACGACCGGATCCTCGCGACCGACGTCACCGCCCGCTGGCGCGTCAACTGGTCCGGCGAGGAAGGGGAGATGCCCGACTGGCAGGAGTCGTACGCGGAGACGAAGCGGCACATCCTCGAAGCGTTCGCCGAGACGTACTCGCTCTCCCTCCAGCAGACCCTGTACGCGATGGGCGCCCGCGTCGTCGAACACCGCCCGGAGATCGACGAGATCCGCTTCTCCCTCCCCAACAAGCACCATTTCCTGGTCGACTTGAAGCCCTTCGGCCTCAAGAACGACAACGAGGTCTACTTCGCCGCCGACCGCCCCTACGGCCTGATCGAGGCGACGATCCTGCGGGACGGCGCCGAAGCGCGCATCCCGGTCGACCTCACCAACCTCTGAACTCCCGGAAGGACTTGAGCGATGGCCCAGCGCATCGTCATCGAGAACGCGGCGATCGCGACCGTGGACGCCGACGACACGGAACACGAGAGCGGCCACGTCGTCCTGCACGGCAACCGCATCGAATCGGTCGGCGCGGGCCGCGCCCCCGAGGGCCTCGCCGACGTCGCCCGCCGCATCGACGCGACCGGCCACCTGGTGACCCCCGGACTGGTCAACACCCACCACCACTTCTACCAGTGGATCACCCGGGGTCTCGCCACCGACCACAACCTCTTCGACTGGCTCGTCGCCCTCTACCCCACCTGGGCGCGCATCGACGAACAGATGGTCACCGCCGCCGCGCGCGGCTCCCTCGCGATGATGGCCCGTGGCGGCGTCACCACCGCCATGGACCACCACTACGTCTACCCGCGCGGCACCGGCGACCTGGCGGGCGCGATCATCGGCGCCGCCCACGACATGGGCGTCCGCTTCACCCTCGCGCGCGGCTCCATGGACCGGGGCGAGTCGGACGGCGGCCTCCCGCCGGACTTCGCCGTGGAGACCCTGGACGGCGCCCTCGCGGCCACCGAGGAGACGGTCCGCCGCCACCACGACCCCTCCTTCGACGCGATGACCCAAGTCGCCGTCGCCCCCTGCTCCCCCTTCTCCGTCTCCACCGAACTCCTCCGCCAGGGCGCCGAGTTGGCCCGCCGCCTCGGGGTCCGCCTGCACACGCACGGCTCCGAGACGGTGGAAGAGGAGAAGTTCTGCCACGAGTTGTTCGGCATGGGCCCCACGGACTACTTCGAATCCACGGGCTGGCTGGGCGAGGACGTCTGGATGGCCCACTGCGTCCACATGAACGACTCCGACATCGAGGCCTTCGCCCGCACCCGGACAGGCGTCGCCCACTGCCCCTCCTCCAACGCCCGCCTCGCCGCCGGCATCGCCCGAGTCCCCGACATGCTCGCCGCCGGCGTCCCCGTCGGCCTCGGCGTCGACGGCACCGCCTCCAACGAATCCGGCGAGCTGCACACGGAGTTGAGGAACGCCCTGCTGATCAACCGCCTGGGCGCCCACCGCGAGGCCGCGCTGAACGCCCGGCAGGCGTTGCGCCTGGGGACCTACGGAGGCGCCCAAGTCCTGGGCCGCGCCGGGGAGATCGGGTCCCTGGAGGCCGGGAAGCTGGCCGACCTGGTGCTGTGGCGGATGGACACCCTGGCCCACGCGTCGATCGCCGATCCGGTGACCGCGTTGGTGTTCGGCGCGGCGGCTCCGGTGACGGCGTCGTTCGTGAACGGTCGTCAGATCGTCGAGGGCGGACGGCTGTTGACGGTCGACGAGGAGGAGATCGCCCGGGAGACGCGGGGGGAGGCGCGGAGGCTGGCGGAGATCGCGGCGGGGTGAGGGGGCGGGGCGTCGGTTCTGGGGGCGGTTGATTCCGGGACGGACGACGTGGCGGACGAGGGTGAGGTGGACGACGCCGAGTCGTCCCCCGCCCTCCACTCCGAGAGCCGCTCCGCGACGAACGTCGGACTGACCCGGAACTCCCGGGCCAGGGCCGCCGCTGATGTCCCCCGCTGGTACCGGCCCACGACACTCTCTCGCGCATTGACGAACTCCGCGCGCGCTTCCCGTACTTCGGCACTGCTGCGGCGTCGGGCACGCCCCTTGAACACGCGGGCACCGGACCTTCGGTAGAACAACGCGTCGACGAGGCCCCGGCGTTGCTCGCCCCACTCGTCGAACCGCCTCCCCAACCAGCCTGCGGTGACCCCGTACTCCTCCGCGAGGCCGCTGAGCGGAGCGCCCTTCCGATACCGATGGATCACCAACTCCCGTTCGTCCAGCACGCGTTGCCTGGCAGTGGCCCGCTCCGGGTTCGTCACGGAGTAATCCTTTCTGGTGAACATGGACCCCGCCCACCCGGAGGTGTCCCAGTCCAGGTGAACGGGGCCTCACAGTTCGGACGCGGACGGAGGCACCCGTGTCAGCCGACCTCAACGACCCACGGGACGACCTCCGTCACACGCCCGCCGCAGACGGCGCACGGGGCGCCTGGCTGCGGGTCCGGGGGGTTATCGCGGGACTTCGAAATCGGCCGTACGCAGCAGCCGGAACGTGGTGTGGCCGGACGTCTCGGTATGGCCCTTGGCCCACGGAAGGGTGTCGGCCCGCCAGTCGACGCGCTCGATCTCCGCGCAGTCGGCGCAGACCACGAAGTCGTCCGTGGGGAGCTGCGCCAGCTCTTTCATGGAGCTGATCTGGGTAGCGGTGAGCGGCAGCATCACGACGGCCCTCCGAGCGCTCTGAACGGCTCCCGCGCGTACGCCGCGTCGCGTTCGTCCTGCGTGGCCGCACGGACGGAGTCGGGGGCCACGTTCCACTCGACCCCGCCACCGATCGGACGCAGGTAGAACTTCCCGAACCCCGCCCACTGGAACTCGCCGAACTTCTGCGCGACCTGATCCAGCATGAGCGTCCCGACAGGCGGTAACGGCTGGGCC
>DATCQX010000302.1:0-5572 GCA_036569285.1 Streptomyces sp. | reverse complement strand
GCCGCCGACAACTCCGCCAAATGGCCCTACGCGAAACCCCTGTTGACCACCATCAAGGTCAACTGCCGTCAGATCGACGCCACTGCGTCCGCCTACCGCGACCTGCTGAGAATCCGTACGACCGACAAGGCGTTCTCCCTCGGCACGGCGGCCCAGGTGCAGTCAGCCCTCTCGTTCCCCCTGTCGGGCCCGGACGAGACACCCGGAGTGATCACCATGCGCCTCGCCGACCTGGTCGTCGTCTTCAACGCGACCCCCACCAGGCAAGAGCAGAAGATCACCGAACTGGCCGGTACCGGTTACCAGTTGCACCCTGTTCAACAAGCGGGCGCGGACCCTACCGTAAAGGGATCGCGCTATGAACGGGTTTCGGGCACGTTCGCCGTTCCGGAACGCACTGTGGCGGTTTTCTCCCGTACAGCCTGACGGTTTTAGTAACTTGTCTCACGCATGAGATCTGTATGCACGGCTCGCCTCGCACACGCGCAAGGAGAGGAGACGGCCGTCGACACTCAGCGAATCACCGAAGACGACGCCGGCGCGACCGTGCTGGTGGTCGACGACGTGGCGGCCAGCCGCTACGCCATGGGCGCCGTCCTGCGCCGCGCCGGACACCAGGTGGTGGAGGCGGCCGGCGGGTTCGACGCCCTGCGTGAGATCGACCTGCGGCTGCGGGCCGGGACCGGGATCGACGTCGCGCTCGTGGACGTCGGGCTGCCCGACATGAGCGGCTTCGAACTGTGCCACCGGCTCAAGGCGGACCCGGGCACCGCACCCCTGCCCGTCGTCCACTTCTCCGCCGCGGCGGTCGCGCCGAGCGACCGGTGCAGGGGGCTCGACGCGGGCGGGGAGGCGTATCTCACCGTTCCCGCCGACCCGTTGGAGATCCAGGCCGTCGTCCGCGCGGCCCTGCGCGGGGCGCGCACCCGCGACGACGCCGAACAGGCGGCCCGGCGGCTGGCGTTGCTCGCCGAGGCCGTCGTCGCCGTGCAGAGCGCGCGTGACGTGCAGGAGTTGGCGGACGTGGCGGCCGAGAGCGCGGCCCGGCTGGCCGGCACCCCGGCCGTCGTCCTCGTCGTCGGCCCCGAGGGGCGCGTGCACCGGGGGCTGCCGCGCGGCCGGGCCCTGGTCGTGCCGCCCGACGCGGACGCGGACGAAGCCGTCGTCCGGCTCGTCACCCGGCTCGCGGACAGCCGGGGCGGGGGCCGCGACGTCGTCGTGCCCGCCGCGCTGTGGCCGCCGGGATACTTCCGGGGGAGCGCGCGCGACGACGCCCGGCTGATCCTCGCGCCCGCGCGCGACCCGCGCACACAGGTGTGCGTGGCGACCCCCGCACGCCCGGCGCACGCCCCCGACACCGCGGACGACGGGCTCCTCGCCCGGCTCGCGCAGGCCGCCGCGCTGGCCGCCGAGCCCCTCCTGATGTACCAGGTCGAGCGGAACGTCGCGCTCACCCTCCAGCACAGCTTCCTGCCCCGCCCCGCCAGCCTGCCGAAACTCCCGGGCGTGGACGTCGAGGTGCGGTACGTGCCCGCCTCGATGGAGGCCGAGATCGGCGGCGACTTCTACGCCGCCCTCCCCACCGGCCAGGGCGTGCTGACGGCCGTCGGCGACGTCGTCGGACACTCCCTGGACGCGGCGACGGTCATGGTCGAGATCCGGCACGCCCTGCGCGCGTACTGCATCGAGGACAGCGACCCCGGCGTCCTCGCGGCCCGCCTCGACCGCATGCTCCAGTGCTACCACCCCGAACTCACCGCCACCGTCTGCCTGACGCTCATCGACCCCGACACCGGCCGGGTCCGCGTCGCGAACGCCGGTCACATCCCGCCGCTGGTGATCGGCGGCGGCACCGCCGAGTACGTCGAGGCGAACGGCCCGCTCCTCGGCCTCGGCCTGCCGAGGCCCGCCCCCGCCGAACTGCAACTCACCTGCTCCCAAAGGCTGTTGATGGTCACCGACGGCCTCATCGAGACCCGCGGCACCGACCTCGCGCTCTCCCTCGAACGCCTCCGCACCGTCGCCGCGGGCGCCGCCGAAGGCCTCGACACCCTCTGCGACCTGCTGCTGGCCTGCTTCGCGGACAGCAGGGAGGACGACATCGCGATGCTGGCGCTGCGGCTGAGATAGGCGATCCCCGCGAGGTTAGGGTGGCGGAAGCCCGTCCGACCGAGGAGTTCCGCCATGCCCCAGATCACCGTCGGCCACTCCGCCGAACTGACCCCGTCCTTCGACCGCGCCGCCTTCGCGCGCGACCTGCACACCGCGGTCGTCGAGATCGCCGCCGCCAAGCCGGAGGCGTGCAAGACCCGGTTCCACGCCGCCGAGTTCACAGCCTTCGGGTACGAGGGAGAGGGCCACGGCGTCGTGCACGTCACCATCGGCCTCCTCGCCGGCCGCACCCCCGAGGTCAAGGCCGAACTGACGGCGGCTGTACTGGAGTTGCTGAAGAAGCACCTCGCTGATGACGGGATCGTCCTGCACGCCTCCGCCGAAGTCCGGGAACTGGACCCGTCGTACAAGAACCTCCAGCGGTAACCCCCTTTTGGAGGCGCCCCCCTTTACGACGCCAGCGCGATGAGCCGGACCGCCAGCATCCCGAACGGGCCGTCGGCCGGCTCCCCGCTCAGCACCGGGCGCAGCAACTCCTTCAGCTCGTCGTCGAACGCGGCGGTCACGGCCGTCAACGCGGCGAAGTCGTGCACGAGTTGGAGTTGCAGCTCCTCGCGGGGGATGCGCTTGCCGTCCAGCCAGATCAGGGCCGTCGACTCGGCCAGGGAGATCCAGGAGCGGACGAGCAGTTCGAGGCGCGGCGGCGGGTCGTCGACGCCGAGGTGCGACAGGATGTGCTCGTACGCCTGCTGGCGCACGGAGTTGATGAGCGCGTTGGTCGTCGAGGAGCCCACCGCCGGGCCACCGCGCAACAAGGCGGCGAAACCTGGGCCGTGGTCGTCCACGAAGTCGAAGTAGCGCCGCATCACCCGCAGCAGGCGAGTGCCCAGCGGACCCTCGTGCGGCTCCGCGAACCGGCTCGCCAGATCCTCCGACGCACGCTTCAACGCGGCCTCGTACAGGCTGAGTTTGCCCGGGAAGTAGTGGTACACCAGCGGCCGGGAGATACCGGCCGCCGCCGCTATCTCGTCGATCGACACCTCGTCCGGGGACCGCTGGGCGAACAGTTCGAGCGCGACGCCGATCAGCTGCTGCCGTCGCTCGTCGACGCCCATTCTCCGACGCACCCCGGTTGTCATGGCGACAACTTTACCGAGCCTCACCCCCCGGCAACCGACCGGATCGGCAAGGGTGTTCACATGTCGAGCACGAGATTCTCACCCCGGGCCCGCGAGACGCAGATCAGCATCGAGTCGCCGCGCTCCTGATCGGTGAGCAACTCGTCCCGATGGTCCACCTCGCCCTCCAGCACCCGCTGCCGGCACGTCCCGCAGAACCCCTGCTCACAGGAGTAGAGCGTGTCCGGCAACTCCTTGCGCACAGCGGCCAGCACCGACGCGTCGGCCGGAACCTCCACCACCCGCCCGCTGCGCCGGAGTTCGACCTCGAAGGCGGCCCCGAGGCTCAACTCCCCGCTCGCACCGAACCGTTCGAGCCGCACCCCCGGCACCCGCTCCTGGACCGCCCGCATCAGCCCCTCGGGCCCGCAGCAGTAGACGACCGTCCCCTCGGCCAACTCCCCGAGCAGTGAGCCCAGTTCGGGCCGCCCCTCCACCACCGTCACCTGGTCGGCCCCGAACGCCTCGACCTCCTCCAGGAACGGCATCGAAGCCCGAGACCGCCCGCAGTACAGCAGCCGCCACTCCACACCCTCCGGCAGCGCCCGCAGCATCGGCAGGATCGGCGTGATCCCGATCCCGCCCGCCACGAACACGTACGCGGGGGCGCCGGACACGAGCGGAAAACGGTTGCGCGGCCCGCGCACCTCGACCTCGTCGCCCACCCGGAGCCCCTCGTGCACCTCCCGCGAACCGCCCCGCCCGTCCTCGACGAGCCGCGCGGCGACCGTGTACGACGAGGTGTCCTGCGGGTCCCCGCACAGCGAGTACTGCCGGACCAGCCCCGACGGCAGCACCAGATCCACGTGCGCCCCCGGCTCCCAGCGCGGCAACTCCCGCCCTTCGAGGCGCAGTTGGACGACCCCCTCGGCGACCGTCCCGTGCGCCGCGACCAGCAGCCGCAGCCCGCGCGTGCGGGGCCGCCCGGAGATCGGCTCCTCCAGCGCGGGCATCGGCCACAGCGGGGAGGACTGGATACGGCGGCGCAGCGAACGCTTCACCAGCAGCGCGGCACCGGCACCGGCGACGGCGACGACCGTCCGCAGCCGGGGCGTCGAGAAAACGCGGGGCCCCATCACGCGGCCCTCTTCTCGGCTGCCAGCGCCGCCGGAGACGTCGCGAGGTAGGCGACGGCCTGCGCCGTCGACCCCTCCTGCGACGGGTGATACGCGCGGCTGAGGTAGCGCGGGATCGACTTCAGCAGATCCCCCGTCGCGGGCAGCGTCCCCTGCCTCCCGCTCAGATAGAAAGCCTTCACGCTCGCCTTCCCGCCCGGCACGCTCGGGTCGTTCTCCATGAAGTACCGCGTCCCGCGCTGCCACAGGAACACCAGCGTCGCGAACGCCGTCGCCCACGTCCGCACCCGCCGCCGGTACCCGCCGTCGACGTGCATGAACAGGTCGAACGCGACGGACCGGTGCTCGACCTCCTCCGCGCCGTGCCAGCGCAGCAGGTCCAGCATCATCGGGTCGGCGCCCCGCCGGTCCAGCTCCTCGGCGTTCAGCACCCAGTCCCCGAGGAACGCGGTGTAGTGCTCGATCGCCGAGATCAGCGCCACCCGCTCCATCAGCCACCAGCGCCGCGCCCGCCCCGGCGGCAGGGTCCGGTCACCGAGCAACTTCTCGAACATCCAGTCCACCTGGGCGGTGTACGGCGTCGGGTCGAGTCCCTGTTCCCGCAGGTGGGGGAGGACCTCGTCGTGCGCCTGCGAGTGCATCGCCTCCTGCCCGATGAACCCGATGACGTCCGCGCGCAGCCGCTCGTCCCGGATGTAGGGCAGCACCTGCCGGTACACGTGCACGAACCACCGCTCGCCCGCCGGCAGCAGCAGGTGCAGCACGTTGATGGTGTGCGTGGCGAAGGGGTCCCCGGGCACCCAGTGCAGCGGGGTGTCGTCCCAGGTGAACGACACCTTCCGCGCCTTGAGGCCGACCCGCTCGCCCTCGACCGGACGAGGCTCGTGCTTGTTAGACATGATGTCAATGTACTGATGGGTAGAGCAGGGGTGAACCCCCGCGCACGGCCGAATTCCGGCGACCGGTCGCCCTACCGCAGCCCCTTGACGGCCTTCCCGCTCTTCAGCGTCCCCTCCACACTCGCCTGCACCCCTTGTTCGGTGCGGACGACGAGGAGGTTGCCCCGCGCCGAGACCTTGACCCCGCCCTCGGTGCGCACCGACGCCGTGTCCTTGTCCCCGGCGGCGAGCAGGAACCAGTGCCCCGCCTTCGACTTCCACAGCGCCCCGGCCAGCACGTGCGGATCACGCGGACCGCACGCGGGCA
>DATCQX010000301.1:0-2361 GCA_036569285.1 Streptomyces sp. | reverse complement strand
GCCGAGGCTCAGCTCTCGCGGATCACCGGCGAGGTCACGCAGACGTTGCTGTCGTTCCAGCAGAGCTTCATGTCGTGCGGCGTCCGGCCGAGAAGGTCGGTCTCCTTGGTGTCACACCCCTCGTCGCCACCGTCGTCGATGGTCAGGATCGTGACGATCCGCCCGTCGGCGCGCAGCTGGCGCACGATCCCAGTGACCCCGTGACCGTCGGCCCGGGTGTCGCAGACGCGGAACTTGTCACCGTCGTCGATGAACTTCATCGTCCCGCGCCCGTCCGGCAGGCTGATGCTGACGTCGGTCGCCATGGCCGGCGAGGTCGCGAACCCGAAGGCGACGGCGGCGGAGGCGGCGACGATGCCACCGCGCTTGAGCAGAGTCTTCATGAAACTTCTCCCCGTTGTGCGAGCCGTGGAACAGCTCAACTGCACGGGGGCATACGGAAGTTGGCCCTGCCGACCACCGTTCCCCCGTTGGTCAGGCATGACCTTAGCGATCGGGATCTTGTATGTCCACAGCCACTTCACGAAACGGCAAAGTGCAAACAAAGAACCCCCGCCGTCCCTGGGGACGGCGGGGGTTCAAGACGAAACGCCCACGGGGCCTACTCGCCCTGGAGAGCCTCCATGGCGCGACCGGTGACCTCGTCGACCTTGCCCAGCGCGGAGATGGTGACGACCAGCCCCTGCGACTTGTAGTAGTCGATGATCGGCTCGGTCTGCGTGTGGTAGACCTCCAGCCGCGTACGGACGGTCTCCTCGGAGTCGTCGTCCCGCTGGTACAGCTCGCCACCGCAGACGTCGCAGACACCCTCCACCTTCGGCGGGCTGTACGTCACGTGGAAGACGTGGCTGGAGTTCTCCCGGCAGACCCGCCGCCCGGCGATCCGCTTGACGACCTCTTCCTCGGGGACCTCCAGGTCCAGGACCGCGTCGAGCTTCATGCCCTCGGTCCGCAGCATCTCGTCCAGCGCCTCCGCCTGGGAGACGTTGCGCGGGAAGCCGTCGAGGAGGAACCCGCCCTCGGCGTCCGGCTGTTCCATGCGGTCCTTGGCCATCCCGATGGTGACCTCGTCCGGCACGAGCTTGCCTTCGTCCATGTAGGACTTGGCGAGATTCCCGAGGTCCGTGCGCTGGCTGATGTTGGCGCGGAAGAGGTCACCCGTGGAGATGTGCGGGATCGACAGGTTCTGGGCCAGGAACGCGGCCTGCGTACCTTTCCCGGCACCCGGCGGCCCGACGAGGACGATTCGCATCAGCGGAGGAACCCTTCGTAATTGCGCTGCTGGAGCTGGCTCTCGATCTGCTTCACCGTCTCCAGACCGACACCCACGATGATCAGGATGCTGGTACCGCCGAACGGGAAGTTCTGGTTTGCCCCGAAACCAGCCAACGCCATCGTCGGGACGAGAGCGATCAGGCCCAAGTACAGCGAACCCGGCCAGGTGATCCGGTTGAGCACGTAGGAGAGGTACTCAGCGGTCGGTCGGCCAGCCCGGATGCCCGGGATGAATCCACCATACTTCTTCATGTTGTCGGCAACTTCCTCGGGGTTGAAGGAAATCGCGACGTAGAAGAAGGCGAAGAACACGATCAGCAGGAAGTACAGCGCGATGTGCACGGGCGCCGCCGTGTCCGCGAGGTTCCGCGTGACCCACGTCGCCCAGTCGGCCTGCGAGTTGGAGAACTGGACGATGAGCGCCGGGATGTAGAGCAGCGACGAGGCGAAGATGACGGGGATGACGCCCGCCTGGTTCACCTTGAGCGGGATGTACGTCGAGGTGCCGCCGTAGGAGCGGCGGCCGATCATCCGCTTCGCGTACTGGACCGGGATGCGCCGCTGCGCCTGCTCGACGAAGACGACGAGGCCGACCATGACGAGGCCGATGGCGATGACGGTGCCGAACTCGATCCAGCCGCCGGCCAGGGTGCCCTGCTTCTTGATGGACCACAGCGCGGACGGGAAGGTCGCGGCGATCGAGATGAACATCAGGATCGACATGCCGTTGCCGATGCCGCGGTCGGTGATCAGCTCACCGAGCCACATGACGAGGGCCGTACCGGCGGTCATGCAGATGACCATGACGATGGTGGTGAAGATGTCGCGGTCGGGCACGATGCTGCTCGCGACACTGCAACCGGAGAAGAGCGAGCCGCTGCGCGCGGTGGCGACGAGACCGGTGCCCTGAAGGATGGCGAGCGCCACGGTCAGGTAGCGGGTGTACTGCGTGATCTTCGCGGTACCCGCCTGCCCTTCCTTCTTGAGGGCTTCCAGGCGCGGGATCACGACGGTCAGCAGCTGGAGGATGATGCTCGCCGTGATGTACGGCATGATCCCCAGCGCGAAGATCGTGATCTGGAGCAG
>DATCQX010000300.1:0-12028 GCA_036569285.1 Streptomyces sp. | reverse complement strand
CGACACGTTCGCCGGCTCGGTCGTCGACTTCCTGCGGACCTACGGGTTCGACGGCGTCGACATCGACTTCGAGTACCCCACCGTCCTGGAGGACACCGGCAACCCGGCCGACTGGGCGGTGTCCAACCCGCGCCGCAAGGGGCTGCCCACGGCGTACACGGCGCTGATGAAGACACTGCGGGACTCGCTGAACCGGGCCTCCGCCGCCGACAGCAAGTACTACCTGCTCACCTCGGCGTCCTCCGCCTCCGGCCACCTGGTGCGCGGCATGGCGAACCAGACCGCGCTGAAGTACCAGGACTTCACCAACCTGATGGCCTACGACTACCACGGCACCTGGAACGACGTCGTCGGCCCGAACGCGACACTCTTCGACGACGGCAAGGACCCCGAACTCGCCGACCAGTACACCACCCCCGAGTACGGCAAGATCGGCTACTTCAACACCGACTGGGCCATGAAGTACATGCGCGGCGCGCTGCAGGCCGGGCGCGTCAACATCGGTGTCCCCTACTACACGCGCGGCTGGCAGAACGTCACCGGCGGCACCAACGGGCTGTGGGGCAAGTCCCAGAAACCGGACGGCTGCGAGCCCGGCACCGGCATCAAACGGCCCTGCGGCGACGGCGCGTTCGGCATCGACAACATCTGGCACGACGAGACCAACAACGGCAGCGAACTCGGCTCCGGGACGAACCCGCTGTGGCACGCCAAGAACCTGGAGAAGAACATCACGCCCGTCTACGCCCCCAGCGTCGGGCTGAAACCGCAGACCGACGCCACCGACCGGCGCACCGGCCAGTACACCCGGTACTGGGACGACGCCACGAAGACGTCCTGGCTGTGGAACGCCGAGAAGAAAGTGTTCATCTCCACCGAGGACGAACAGGGCATCGACGCCGTCACCGATCTGGTCAAGTCGACCGGCGCGGGCGGCGTGATGATGTGGGAACTCGGCGGGGACTACGCCTGCCCGGTGGACGTCCAGCCGGACACCCCGTGCGGGATGGGATACACCCTCACCACCCGGCTGAACGAGAAGCTGGGCAACATCGGCGCCTACAACAACAGCCTGCGCGCCGGAACCGGGGGTGCCGGGCCGACGGTGACCGCGAACGTGAGCGTCGAGATGGTCAACTACCCGACCTCCACGGCGAATCTGTGGCCCATGCAGCCGACCGTCCGGATCACCAACAACACCGGGCGCACGCTCGGCGGCGGCAAGGACACGAAGCTGTCCTTCGACATCCCGGCCTCGACGTCACCCCTGGTCAAGGACGGCAACTGGCAGACCGGCGAGCAGGGCGGACAGTGGACTCTGACGGCCGGGTCCACGTTCCACCGGGTCAGTACCACGCTGGACTACTGCCAGATCATCCCCGCCGGCAAGTCCCTCGACCTGCCGATCATCTACTTCCTCCCCATCACCGGCCCCGTGAACACGAGCCTGTCGATCGGCGGCACGGCATACGCCCCGGCGAGCGACAACCTCAAGGGCCTCAGCACGGCGACCCCGCCCGCGGGGGGCTGTAACGCCGCGAACTGGGACGCGGCCAAGGTCTACTCCCCGGCCAGCCAGCCGATCGAGCAGACCACGGTCAAGTACAACGGCAAGGTGTGGAAGGCCAAGTGGGAGACGAAGGGGAGCGCTCCGGGCACGGGGGCCGACTCCGACCACGAGCCGTGGAAGCTGGTGGGTAGCGCCGGCTGAGAGGCGCCGAGGGGTGGCCGTCGCCCAGGCTGGGACGGCCACCCCTCGACACCCTCACTCCGCTTGAGCGGCGGCTCGTTCCCCCGCGCTGCGCAGGACGCAGAATTCGTTGCCCTCAGGGTCCGTGAGGACCGCCCAGCCGGTGCCGTCCGGGTTGCGGTGATCGCTGAGGAAGGCGGCGCCCAGGGCGAGGAGGCGTTGTACTTCCTCGTCGCGGGACGTGTCGGGGCGCAGGCAGAGGTGGAGGCGGTTCTTCGTGGTCTTGGGCTCGGGGACCTGGTTGAAGTAGAGGACGGGGCCTTCCGGGAGGAGGACCTGGACCTCCGGGTCGCCCGGGCGGTTGTCCGGGTGGAGGGGGTTGCCTGTCACCTCGCTCCAGAACTGGGCGAGTTGGTAGGCGTCCGCACAGTCGACCGCCACGTTCTGCAATACCGAGACCATGGGCGTGAGCTTGTACGAAATCGGCTCCGGACGCCACTCGGGTGGTTGACGGGGCAGCGGGGGAGCGGCGAGCGTGAGGTGCGCGGATTGTCCGGGAGGCGGACGGCACCCCGGGCTCGCGCTCTCCGTGACGCCCTCGCACCGGAGCCGTCCGACCGACCCGCACCGCACCTGGGAGCCGCCATG
The DNA here is from genome assembly GCA_036569285.1 of Streptomyces sp. Taxonomy (GTDB): domain Bacteria; phylum Actinomycetota; class Actinomycetes; order Streptomycetales; family Streptomycetaceae; genus Streptomyces. The sequence continues at coordinate 9,690 of DATCQX010000300.1, read as the reverse complement.
CCGCTCGACCCGTACCTCGCCGACCGCGTCCACCTCCTCTTCGGCCACACCTGGGAGGACCTCCGGTCCGACCCCGAAGCCGAGCGCGGGCTCAGGGAGTTCTCCACCGACCCCGGCGAGTGGAGCATGCCCGACGTCACCGTGACCGACCGGACCGTACCGGGCCCGCACGGCGACATCCCCGTCCGCGTCTACACCCCCGCCGAACCCCGCCGCGCCCTCCTGTGGCTGCACGGCGGCGGATTCATGGCCGGTGACCTGGAGATGCCGGAGGCGCACGTCGTCTCCGCCGAACTCGCCGCCCGTGCCCACGCGGCGGTCGTCTCCGTCGACTACCGCTTGGCCGTGGACGGCGTCCACCACCCCGTCCCGCTCGACGACACGCATGCGGCCTGGCGCTGGTTCGCCGAGACGTACGACGGCCCGCGCGGCCTCGGCGGGGCCAGCGCCGGTGCCGCTCTCGCGCTCTCCACGGCCCTGCGGGCGCGCGACCGCGACGAACCCCGCCCGGACGTCCTTCTCCTCGCGTACCCCTTCGCCCACTTCCCGACCCCCGCCCTGGACGACGAAACCGCCACCACCATGCGGGAGTTGCCACCCCTCCTGCGCTTCTCCACCACCGACATCGAGCACATGGTCCGCAACTACGTCGGCCGCCTGACCGCCCTCCCACCCGAGGCCCTGCCAGGCACCGCCCCCCTCCACGCCCTCCCCGAGACCGCGATCCTCCTCTCCGAGTACGACGACCTCCGCCCCTCCGGCGACCTCCTGGCCCGCCAACTGGAAGAATCGGGCGTGCCGGTGCGAACGTACCTGGCCGCCGGAATGCTCCACGGCCACCTCAACCGAACACCCTCCCTCAAGGAAGTCGACCGGTCACTGGACTTCTTCGCGGAGACCTTGACCCGTTGCACAGCGTGAGCGCCGGCCCCCTCCCGCCCCTCAGAAACTCCAGCTGTACACCCCACCACCCGACCCCACCGCCGACACCGCGAGCCGGGCGACCCCCGTCAGGACCGCCGGCAGGTCGTCGCCGGTTATGTCGTCCCCATCGGCGGCACGGAGGCTCGCGGTCCACCGAGCCGCCAGCCCCTCCAACTCGGCGGGACCGGCACCGGCCAACGCCTGCGTCAACTGCTGGGGGAGAGCGAGGATTTCGACGGCGTCGTTCATGACGGGTATGACCCAGCGCGGCCAGAACCGGTCGGGGATCCGTTCGCCCGGAAGGGCCTCGGGCGTGGGCTTCTCGAAGTACATGCCCCACTCGGCGACGGCGGTGTCCGGCTCGATGAAATGGCAGGTCACCGACTCGAAGGCCGCGCCTGGTCCCCGAGGGTACGTCGCAGCGGCGGTCTCGTCGTCGGGAGCGAGGAAGAACACGATGTCGCGGGCCATCTGCGCATGATGGCAGCCCCCGGAGACGGTGAAGGGGGTACAGCGTGCGTAGCCACTCGTCCAACCGTCCGGCGCGAGACGGAGACGCGTGGCCAGAGCCGTGTGAAGCCGGTCTGGACAACGGCGAGTTCGAGGGCTGGTCGGCGGGCCCGGGGGTCCCGCACGATCTTCTCAGCACCGCACGCACCCCTTCCCCCGAAGGAGACCTCAGTGCTCCGACGCCTCGCCTGTTTCCTCTTCGCTCTGGCGGTCGGCCTGTCGCTGCCGAGCGCTGCGGAAGCCGCGCCTCTGTCCGACTGTGCGGCCTCGCAGGGCGTTCTCACCGTCCCCGTGGATGACTCGGCCGTTTCGGTGTACGTCCCGCGTGGCTACACCGGTCGCCATGACGTCCCTCTCGTCCTGAATCTGCACGGCAGTGGCTCGAACGGGCTCCGGCAGCTTGCCATCAGCGGGTTGGACGAGGCCGCGGACCGGTACGGGTTCCTCGTCGCCGTTCCCGACGGCGGTGTCCGGCAGGCCGGTTCGGCGGGCGGGTACACCTGGGTGATCCCCGGTGTTCCCAACACCTCCGGTGAGTACCCGTCGCCGGACGACCGTGACGACGTCCGCTTTCTCGCCGACACGATCGACGCGGTGTCCGCGCGCCTGTGCGTCGCCGAGCGCCGGGTCTACGCCACGGGTTTCTCCGGCGGCGCCCGCATGACGTCCCTGCTGGCCTGCGAACTCGCCGACCGGATCGCCGCGATCGCCCCCGTGGGAGGCCTGCGCGCGGGCATCCCGACGCCGACCGGCCCCGACCCCGCCACCTGCACACCGTCCCGCCCGGTCCCGGTGCTCGCGTTTCACGGTCAGGCCGACACGGTCAATCCGTATGACGGGGGCGGCACCGGGTACTGGGGCTACTCCGTCCGCGCCGCGTTCGACAGGTGGGCCGTACTGGACGGCTGCCGCAGGGCGCCCCGGGAGCGCCGGCTCACCGAACACGTCACCCTCACCACCCACCGCGCCTGCCGGGACGGCGCGGAGGTGGGCCTGTACACGATCTCCGACGGCGGCCACACCTGGCCCGGCTCGCCCTACCCGGACGAGTTCCCGGACCTGGGCAAGGTGTCGTACGAGGTGCACGCGGCCGACACGATGTGGGGGTTCTTCGGACGGCACCGGCTGGGGTGACGGGCGCCTCGGACCGCCGGGGACGGCATCCCAGGCACCCCCATACCCGCACGTCAGACGGGGTGGGACGGTTCCACCCTCCTTGATCGGGCGGACGGCGTTGCGCGCGGATCCTGGGACAGCTGATGCTTTTGGTGCCGCACCGGACAGGGCCGGGCCGACCACCCGGCGGCGGCCACATCCACGCACTCACTCACGGGGGAACACCCATGCGTATCCGAACCAGCGCCCTCACCGCCTTCGTCATCGGCGCCCTCGCGGCGGGCTCGGTCCTCATGGCGCCGACCGCCGACGCCACGCCGAAGGTCGCCGCACCCAAGTTCCTGGCAGCGTCCGAACTGCCGCGCCACCCGTCGTCGCCGTGGACCGCGGGGCCGGTCACCGAGGGGTTCCCGGAGGCACTCGGCGGTTGTGTGAGCACGGAGGGCGTGCCGTCCTACGACTACCGGCACCGCGAGTTCCGCACCGACGTGGACACCGGCGCCGTCCAGCTGACGGTCGTCACGAGTTCGGCCACCCTCGCGAAGGCCCTCGCCAAGCAGTACGACGACCTGATCCGCACCTGCGCCGCCCGCATCGAGCAGACGTCACCCGACGTCAAGGCCGAGAGCCGCGACTACGGCACGCTCTCGGTCGAGGAGGGCGCCCATGTCCGTGGCCTGCACACCGAGACATCCTGGGGTGCCAGCGACGTCTCCCTGTGGTCGGTCGGACGGGACGACAAGACCGTCACCGTCGTCCGGTGGGCACAGATGGGCGACTTCGACGACGCCCCCGTGACCGCCTTCAAGAAGACCACGACGACGGCCGTCAACAAGCTGTACTGACGGAAGGTACGGGGCCGCCCGCTCGTCGGGGGAGGCCCCGTGCTCAGCCGTTCACCACCGGTTGGTCGCCTTCACACACAGTGGCTGGGTGCCCTTGATGTAGCCGGCACCGGTGTCCCTCCAGAAGACCGCGCACCACAGGTCACCGTTCGCGCCGTCCTCGTATCCGGACCAGTAGTGCGTGCGGTCCTTCCACTCCCCGTCCAGGCTGTCCTTGACGGTGCCGCGCGGGCCGAACAACTGCCAGTGACCCATGCCGGTTCTGGTGGTGGCGCGGACTTCCAACTCCACGACGTCGGCGTCAGCCACGTTCTGGAAGGTCACGCACAACTCGTGAGTGACGAACAGGGTGGTCGACTGACACACCCTGTCTCCGGGCACCGCGGACGTGGCGGAGGCGGTTCCCGTCAGAGCGGTTCCCGCCAGGACGATTCCGGTGGCCATCGCGGCGGCCATGCGTTTCATGGTGTTCCTTTCGGGGTGCGGGGCTCAGAAGTAGACGGGGGAGCAGGCCGTGTCCATGTAGCCGCCGCTCTCGTAGAGCGTGGCGCAGACGCGCGCGGCGTCCCGGGGCATGAGGACCGTGACCTCGAACCTGGCGTCCTCATCGCGCCGGTTGCCGCTCCATGAACGGTCCCTGCTGAACATCTCCCGGTTCTGGGCGTCGAGGACGCGGACGTGGAGGCGCGGATTGCCCACGCCGGTGATGGAGGTGAAGCCCCCGCCGACGGTGTTGAGGAACCTGGGCGACTGGGCGTCCCAATTGACGCCGAGGACGCCCGTGCCGGCCTGGATCCGGGTGATACCGGATCCCCAGGCGGCGGATGCCGGCGCGGTGGCCATCACGGTGGCCAGCGTGGCGCCCGCGCCCACCACGGCGAGACCGCGCAGGGTCCGCCGGGTCTTCCGGTTCTTTTCTTTGAGCAAGGACATGCTGAACAACCTTTCTCGGAGTCGGGTGCTGATCGACTATCGCCCGGTCACCCAAGAGGTGTCAGCAATTCAGGAGCGCAGGATTCCTGGTGATCGATAACCTGCCCTTTATAGCGGCAGGCCGGGTGGTGGAAAGGGCCTTTGTGGGAACGCCGATATCGAAGGAGCCGAGCATCCACCAGCTCCGGCTCTATATCGCGTTGAGTGAGGAACTCCATTTCGGGCGTGCCGCCGCGCGCTTGTTCATGACGCAGCCCGCGCTGAGCCAGCAGATCAGGGAGCTGGAGAAACGCCTCGGGTTACGGGTGGTGGAGCGCACGAGCCGGACGCTCACGCTGACCGAGGCGGGGCAGGCGGTGCTCTGCGAAGCCCGAGCGGCGGTCGCGGCGGTGGACCGGCTGCGGCGCGTGGCCGACGGACAGGCACGGCAGATCTCCGGACGGCTCGTCGTGGGGACCATGGGAGCCGAGGCGTCCATGGCCCACACCCGTGCCGTACTCGGCGCCCTGCAGGACCGCCACCCCGGGACGACCGTTCAGCTGGTCAACCTCCTGTTCGGCGATCACGAAGCCGCGCTGGCACAGCAGGAGGTCGACGTGGCCTTCATCCGGCCCCCGGTGACGGACGGCGTCGAACTCCACCACCTGGCCACCGAGCCCCGCGTGGCCTGCCTCTCCGCCGGGCACCCCCTGGCGGTCCTGCCACGGCTCACGCTGGCTCAACTCTCCGGCGTTCCGGTGGCCGACGTGCCCGAGGAGGTGCCGCGGCTGTGGTGGGACTTCTGGGCGGTCGATCCCCGCCCTGACGGCAGCCGAGTGCGCTATGGCCCGGTCGTCACCGACATGGAATCCCTGCTGCACACGGTGGCCGCCGGAGAGGCGATGTGCTTTCTGCCGAGGGCCGCCCGCGAGTATTTTCCACGCCCGGGTGTCAGATTCATCGACGTGGTCGATCTCTCCCCCTCCGATTCCGCCCTCGCCTGGTTGCGGCGAAGACGTTCCGAATCCACGATCAGAGCCGTTCGGGAAGCGGCACGCGAAGCCGCGAGGCGAGGTTTCCACGATTGAACAAATGATTCGGGGGCGTTCGCGAAACGCACATGTGCCATGGCCCGAGCGCGCGGTGCAGGCGGCTCGGGCCACGGCTGTCCGGGGGGTCAGTAGCCGTAGATCATCTTGTAGGCGACCTCGGGGAGGAACTGGCCGGCGGAGGAGCCGGAGCCGACGCCGCAGTTGCCGTCGGACTCACCGGGGGTCTTGATCCACAGGAGCATCTCGGCGCCGCCGCCCATCTGGGTGGGGGTGCCGATCTTGCGGCCCGCGGGGTTGCACCACTGGCCGTTGGAGCCGTTGCCGTTGCGGCTGGTGTCGACGACGAACGGCTTGGTGTAGCCGTAGCGGGCACTCAGCTCGCGGTTGACGGCGTTGCCGTAGTTGATGTTCTCGGCGGTGGTGAAGTAGTTGGAGATGTTGAGGGAGAAGCCGTGGGCCTGCCGCAGGCCGGCGTTGTTGAGGCGCTGCGCCATCGTGGCCGCGTCGGCCCAGCCGGGGTTGCCGGAGTCGAGGTAGACGAAGGCCTTGGGCGCCTGACGGCTGAAGGTGGAGAGCGCGCCGGTCAGCATGTTCTGCCGCTCGGTGATCTGCGCCTGGTTCATGCACCCGTAGTCCCCGAGGGAGTCCGGTTCCAGGATGACGACGGCCTCACGGTTGCCGATCCCGCCGGCGAACTGGGAGATCCAAGTGGAGTAGGCGGACGGCGAGGAGGCCCCGCCCGCCGAGTGCCCACCGCAGTAGTCACGGTTGTAGACGTTGTACGCGACCATGATGGGCAACTTGTTCGCGTTCGCCGCGGCCCCCGCGTACGAGCCCGCGGCGGTACCGATGGCGCCGCTCCAGGAACCGAACCAGCGCGCGGCCGGAGTGTTCGCGAGGGAGGAGTTGATGGCGGACGCCCGGCCGTCGCCCGGGTTGGCGTTGACCCACTGCCGCGCGCTGGAGTTGGGGTCGACGTAGAACCCGTTGGCCTTGAGGGCCGGCCCGGCCGCGTGACCGGACGGAGCGACGGCGAGCGCCAGCGGCAGGGCGAGCAGGGCCGCCGTCAGGGCGCGGAACTTTCGGCGCATGGATGTACCTCGGTTTCCTGGTGGGGGAGCACCGCCCACCCTCGTCCAGGGTGGGCGGCGCGGTGAGGAAGTGCGGCTCGGTACACGTCCCTCGATGCCGGCGGCTCTCCGGCGGGACGACACCGCGGACGACCGGCGACGATGCGTGGGAGCGCTCCCAACTGGAAGCGTTCCCAGTGGCGTCAGGGCCTTCCGGGTGTGGTCGATATCGTGTGATGCCCTGTTGAGGCTGTCAAGAGTGAACGTACGACGCACTCTTCACACGGCGATGACCAGCCTTTACAGTCCTGTGCCTGGAAGCGCTTCCAGACGACGGACGGGGATCACGGTTCATGGCAGCAGACGGAGCCCGCAGCAGGCCGACACTCGAAGCCGTGGCCGAACTCGCGGGCGTCTCCCGCTCCGTGGCCTCCCGGGTCCTGAACGACGCCCCCTACGTCAGCCGCGTCAAACGCCAGGCCGTCGAACGGGCCGTCCGAGAGCTCGGGTACGTCCCCAACCCGCGAGCCCGCGCGCTGGCCACCCGCCAGACGGGAGCGGCTGCCCTGATCGTCTCGGGCGAGGACCCCTCGATATTCGCCGACCCCTTCTTCGGCCAGGTGATCGTGGGGGCCTCCGCCGCACTGGAGGAGGCCGACCTGCACCTCATGCTCTGCCTGGCCGCCTCCGACCGGGGCCGCGCACGGGTGGAGGCGCTGCTGCGCTCCAAGGGCGTCGACGGCGTCATGCTGATGGCGCTGCGCGAGGGAGACCCGCTGGGCCGCATGGCCGAGGAGGCGGAGTTGCCCGTCGTGTTCGGCGGACGCCCGGTGGGGCGGGCCCCGCGCTGGTACGTGGACGTCGACAACGTCGGCGGCGCCCGCGAGGCGACCGAGTACCTGATCGGCCGGGGCCGCACCCGCGTCGCCGCGATCTGCGGACGGCTCGACACGGAGGCCGGGCGAGCGCGCCACCGGGGCTACCGGGACGCGATGCTGGCCGCCGGCCTGCCCCCACTGCCCCCGCGGGAGGGAGACTTCGGCGAGACCAGCGGCGCCGCCGCGATGGCCGCCCTCCTCGCCGACCACCCCGACCTGGACGGCGTGTTCGCCGCCAACGACAACATGGCGGCGGGAGCGCTGCGCACCCTGCGGGAGAGCGGGCGCCGGGTGCCCGCCGACGTCGCGGTGGTCGGGTTCGACGACCTCGCCGTGGCCCGGATCGCCGACCCGCCCCTGACCACCGTCCACCAGCCCATCACCGCCCTCGGACGGGAGATGGCCCGCATGCTCGTCGCGCTCGTGGACGGGCAGGACCCCACGCCGCTGATCCTGCCGACGAGGCTGGTTGTGCGCGCGAGCGCCTGACGGGGGGCCGGATCCCTCGCCACGGACCGCGCCACCGGCACCGCCTCGGCCCGTGGTCCGCAAGGAGCGGGCGGGGGCCGTCCGCACCGGCTGTCCGCGCGGCGCCGACACGGAACCGCGACGGATGGCGCGGTTTTCCAGCCATGGACCGTCATCGTGGCTAGTCTCTGCCGCGTGACCGCAGACGACGTGAACCGGCGGTGGACACGGTCCATGCCGGATGCCTACGAACGCCACCTGGTACCCGTGTTCTTCCGGCCCTTCGCCGAGGACATGGCCGCGCGAGTGGCGGCGCTGGGCTTCGGCAAGGTCCTCGAACTCGCCGCCGGGACGGGGGCGTTGACCTCGGCGCTGCTCGACGCGTCACCCGGGGGCCACGTGGTGGCGACCGACCTCAACGAGGCGATGGTCGCGGCCGGTTCGGCACGGGAACCGCGGGCGCGGTGGCGGCAGGCGGACGCCGGGCAACTACCTTTTGAGGACGGCGAGTTCGACCTCGTCGTGTGCCAGTTCGGGGTGATGTTCTTCCCCGACAAACCCGCCGCCTACGCCGAGGTGCGCCGGGTCCTGGCCCCGAACGGGCGCTTCCTGTTCAGCAGTTGGGGCCCGCTGGCCTCGCACGGCTTCGGAGCCGCCTTCCAGAACGCCCTGGAGGAGTCCATGCCGGGCGGCGCCCTCTCCTTCTTGACGGACGTGCCCCACGGCTACACCGACCAGGCCCTCGTCGCCGAGCACCTCAAGGCCGCCGGCCTGTCCCTGGCCTGCACCGAGGAGGTCACGCTGCACGGCGTCGCGGAGTCCGCCGCGTCCGTCGCCACCGGGTTCCTCACCGGCACCCCTGTGAGCGCGACCGTCGGGGCCCGCGAGGACGCGCGGGCCATCGAGGCCGCCGTCACCCGGAAGATGACGGAAGCCCTCGGCGCCGGACCCGTGACCGCGCCGATGACGGCGACCGTCTACCTCGCGCGTGCGGAGGAGGGGCCGGTGAGCGGCGGATAGGCTGGCGGGATGATCGAGAACCTTCCCCCTTGTCCCAAGTGCTCGTCCGAGTACACCTACGAGATGAACGCCCTGGTGGTCTGCCCGGAGTGCGGCCACGAGTGGGCACCCGCCGAAGAGGCCGCGAGCGGCACCGGCGAGCGGGTGGTCAAGGACGCCGTCGGCAATGTGCTGAGTGACGGCGACAGCGTGGTCGTCGTCAAGGCGCTGAAGGTCAAGGGGAGCCCCTCCGGGATCAAGGCCGGTACGAAGGTGCGCGGGATCCGGCTGGTCGACGGGGTCGACGGGCATGACATCGACTGCAAGATCGACGGGTTCGGGGCGATGCAGCTGAAGTCGAGTGTGGTCAAGAAGGCGTGACCCGAGTGGTTCTGTGCGCGGCATCTTTCTGATGCGGAATTGCTAAAGTTCGCAATTCGTTAGATGCTACGTTCGCTGTGCCCGCAGGTTGCCGCGGGCGCGGCGTTTTCGTGTCCGCCCCCCGGGGGGGGTGGGGTCTGTGAGGGGAGCCGAGGGGATGAACACCCTCCACAGCCGGATCGTTTCCCTGCTGCCCGGGCGCGCGGATCTCGCCGGGATGCGGCGTGCTCCGCGCCGGGATCTGCTGGCCGGGCTGACCGTGGCGATCGTCGCGCTGCCCCTCGCCCTCGGGTTCGGGGTGTCGTCGGGGCTGGGGGCTGAGGCGGGCTTGGCGACTGCGGTGGTGGCGGGGGCGGTGGCTGCGGTGTTCGGGGGGTCGGATCTGCAGGTGTCGGGGCCGACGGGGGCGATGACGGTCGTCCTGGTACCGATCGTCGCCCGGTACGGGCCGTCGGGTGTCCTCATGGTGGGGCTGATGGCCGGGGTGATGCTGGTGGGGCTGGCGGTGGTGCGGGCGGGGCGGTACATGCGGTAC
>DATCQX010000299.1:0-3096 GCA_036569285.1 Streptomyces sp. | reverse complement strand
CCCCGCCGAACCCCCACCCGCACCGGCACTCGGCGCACCCCTGCACGCCGTCCGCGCCCTGCTGGACGACCCCGAAGGCGCCGAACGCTTCACCGCGCACACCTTCCGGATCTCCTCCGGACGCCGCTACCGCTGCCCCAGCCACGAAGTCGCCCACTTCACCCTGAACCCCGGCAAGAACCCCCTGCCCCTCGACGACGCCGAACGCCTCGCACGGCTCGCCGCCGTCGAAGGACGGCCACCCGCCCAGGCCGTGCACCGCGACCCCGACTACTGGTCGGTACGCCTGGAACTGCGCGCCCGCGTCCAGTCCGTCCTGCGCTCCGCCGGAGAGCACAGCTGGCAGGGAGACCCCGGAACCGGCCAGTGGAACCGCCTGACCACCGGCGACGGCCGCGCCCCCCAGGTCCTCGTCCAGGACCCGCTCGCCGGCACCTCCACCGGACCCGTCACCGCCCCCGACGGCCGCCTGCCGACCCTCCTGTTCGTCGGCGGACGCCAACTCGTCGGCACAGCCGCCGCACTCCTCGCCGAAGCACTCGGCCGCCAGTACGTCCTCGTCCGCTCCCTCACCGAGGTCACCCCCGACGGACTCCTCGTCCCTGTCCGCCGCGACCTCGTCACCGGCCGCACCACCGCCTGGACGTCCGTAGCCGCCCACATCCGCGAACAGCACCTCGGCGGAACCCCGTGGCCCGCGGTCGTCGTCGTCCGCCCCTACGCCTTCGCCACCCCCGGCGGACTCGACGACATCGCGCTCACCCACCTGCGCCACACCCCGGCACGCATCGTCTTCTGCCGCCCCTCACCCGCCATGCTCGCCTGGTGGGCACGCCGCCAGGAACGCGTCGCCGGCCGCACCCGCTACCACGTCCCGAGCCGCGCCGCCGAGACCGGACGCACACTCGACGCCGTCGCCGCCGTACTCGCCGAGCGCGCCGACCCCGACGACCTGTCCCTGCGCCTCCCCGAACCGCACCGCGACCACGACGACGTCCCCGACCACGGACCCGAGTTCCCGGCCGCCGTCGCCGACCTCCAGGCACGCATCGCCTGGTGGGTGCTGCGCAGCATCACCGACACGGACCCGACGGCCCTGCCGCGCCAGCTCGTCCGCACGAGCCGGCTCGCCGAGTGGTCACAGCTGCTGGCCGCCGACCCGAGAGCGTTGCCGACAGCGGCGCCGTGAAGGGACGCCCACCGGCGACTGCCTCCCCGTGGACACCGGACCTCACCTCCCCGGACAATGGCACACTCGCCGCATCGCCACCGGGGGGACAGCATGGCGCGGCCCGAACGACAACTCGTGCGCGATGGCACTCCGGTACGCGAACTCGCCTTCTGGCTCAGGGACGTGAGATCCGGCGCCGGACTGACCTACGCGCAGCTCGCCACCCGCTCCGGGTACTCCGTGAGCACACTCCAGGAGGCCGCCGCGGGACGCAGGCTGCCCACCCTGGCCGTCACCCTCGCGTTCGCGCAGGCGTGCGGGGGCGGGCAGGACGCCTGGAAGGGGTACTGGAGCGAGGTCCGGCGCGCGGTGGAGACGGGAGCGGAGACGGTCGCCCCACCGCCGTGGGCGCCGCCGTGGGGGACCGCCGCACCGCCGGGAGAACCGGGACCGCCCCGTCCGGCACCCCGCCCCCGAGCCTCCCGCACCGCACGCGTCGCCGCCGCGCTGACACTGGTCACGCTCGCCGCCGCCGGAGTCTCCGCCCGGCTGTGGCTCACCGAGTCCCACCAGCCGCCAGGACACCGCGACTTCGCGTCCGTCGTCGTCCAGAACAAGGTGGCCGTCGGCCGGAACACCCTCGCCGAGGACCGCAGCCCCGCCTACCTCTCCACCAAGACCGTCCCCTTCTGCGCCCGGCGCGGCTGCAAACTCCCGGGCACCGAGATGTGGAGCGGCGCCCGCCTCGTCGTCAGCTGCTGGACACGCGGCGAACGGCTCACGAACAAGGACGTCACCTCGGAGGGGGTCGAAGCCAACACCGGAGGCGTCACCTCCGACCTCTGGTACGCCGCGAAGTGGAAGGACGGCCGGACCGGATATCTCTCGGAGATCTACGTGACGCCGGAAGGGAGGGGTGGGGTGGGGCTTGCGCGTTGTTCGGGGGAGAAGTGAGGGGCGGACCGGAGGCACGTCCGCGTATTCGGCGGGCGGGGGCGAATCCGCAGCGCGGCCGGATACCCTGGAAGACGCTTACCCTGCTCCCGACTCCGAGGACCGACGTCGCCGTGTTCGATACTCTCTCTGACCGCCTGCAAGCAACTTTCAAGACCCTCCGGGGCAAGGGCCGGCTCAGCGAAGCGGACATCGACGCCACTGCCCGTGAGATCCGCATCGCGCTTCTTGAGGCGGACGTCGCCCTCCCGGTCGTCCGTTCCTTCATCAAGAACGTCAAGGAGCGGTCGCTCGGTGCCGAGGTCTCCAAGGCGCTGAATCCCGGCCAGCAGGTCCTCAAGATCGTCAACGACGAGTTGGTGACCATCCTCGGCGGCGAAACCCGTCGTCTCCGCTTCGCCAAGAACCCCCCCACCGTCATCATGCTCGCCGGTCTCCAGGGTGCCGGTAAGACGACTCTCGCGGGCAAGCTCGGGCGGTGGCTGCGTGAGCAGGGGCACTCCCCCCTCCTCGTCGCCTGTGACCTCCAGCGCCCCAACGCCGTCAACCAGCTGAGCGTCGTCGCCGAGCGGGCCGGGGTCGCGGTGTACGCCCCGCAGCCGGGCAACGGTGTCGGGGACCCGGTGCAGGTGGCGAAGGACTCGATCGAGTTCGCGAAGTCGAAGGTCCACGACATCGTGATCGTGGACACGGCCGGCCGGCTGGGTATTGACGCCGAGCTGATGCAGCAGGCGGCGGACATCCGGGATGCCGTCAGCCCCGATGAGATCCTTTTCGTCGTCGACGCCATGATCGGCCAGGACGCCGTCAACACCGCCGAAGCCTTCCGTGACGGCGTCGGTTTCGACGGTGTCGTCCTCTCGAAGCTCGACGGTGACGCCCGAGGCGGTGCGGCGCTGTCGATCCGGCAGATCACCGGCAAGCCGATCATGTTCGCGTCGAACGGCGAGAAGCTGGAGGACTTCGACGCG
>DATCQX010000298.1:0-15646 GCA_036569285.1 Streptomyces sp. | reverse complement strand
GGGGTGAAGGCTTTTGAGACGAGGCGCCGGATGCGGGTGTGGTCCGGCGGTTCGAGGTCCAGCATGCCGTGGTCGTTGAGCGTGTGGAACGGCTCGTGCTCGGCGGGCGGCGGGGTCCGGCCGAAGTCCTCGTGCTCGTACCGGTGCAGATAGGTCCGGCCGAGCCGCCGGTCCCGCAGCAGCGCCGAGACGTCCGCGTGGTGGGGTACGAGCCACTGGTCGGTGGGCTCGTAGTGGATCACCCGCCCCTGTCGGCGCAGTTCGGCGTACGCGGGGTACGGGTCGGCGAGGAACGCCGGGTCCCAGGGGTCGAAGGCTGCCATGCCGGGACGCTAACCCGGAAAACGGCCGCTGACCAGGGGTGTCTCGTGCGCGGGGGCGCCTTCGGCGGCAGGCTCGTACAGATCACCCGTCGCGGTACGGCTCCAACAGCGTCCCCCACGAACTCGGCGGGACGGCGCTCCGCCCGCCGCCGTCCGGACCGTCGCTCTCACCAGTCGCCCCGTCGGCCGGCCTGGTGAGAGCGGCGGTCCCCCGCACTTCTGCGCTCTCTGATCGGGTTCAGCGGACGACGGCGGCGCGCGCCGCCGACTTCGGCGGGATCACCCCGTTGTAGTACCCGTGATACTCGACCTGCCCGGGGCCCGCGCTGATCGCCCGGCCCGCCGCGTCGAGCGTGGCGGCGGCGATGGTACCCGTACCCCCGAAGGTCACCGTGAACCGGATGCTCGCCGACGCCTGGGTGAGGTAGCTCTGGACGACGCCGGGGAGGACCGTCGCCTTCGGCGTCCAGATCAGCGGGCTGAAGACGTTCATCGCGGCGGCGGCCGAGACGCCGTCCCGCCAGGACGGCCCGACGAGGGTGACCTGCCTCGACGCGGCCCACCAGAACTTCGCGAGCGCCACCGACGTCGCCTCGTCGGTGCCGGCGGAGACCGGGTAGTACACGGAGTTCGACGGCCACTTCGGGAAGCGGCCGTGAGCCACCGCGGACACGGCGGGCGAACCCACCGCGATGATCATCGTCTTGTTCGGGTTCAGACCGTTGAGGTACGCCTGCACCGGGGCCGTCAGCTTGTTGCCGTTGCTGAGGACGACGACGGCGGCGCCGCTCGTGCCGTCGGAACCGGCCGCCGCCGCTGCCGCGAGCGCCGCGTGGTAGTCGGCGCCGGTCGCGACGAGGACGTACTTCGGGGCGGCCGTGATCGCCTTGGCGGACGCCACCGAGGCCGCGTAGCGGTCCGCGCCCGCGATCCGCCGGGGGGTGTAGCCGAGGGACTTGACCTGCGTGGCGACCGTGTTCGTGAGGACCGAGGTGCCGCCCATCAGGTAGACGGAGGCGCCCTTCTTCAGGGTCCGCTTCAGCTCGTTCTTCACGGCTGTCGTCAGGCCGGTCTTCGGCGTGGCCAGCACGGGGCCCGCCTTCTTGCCTGCGAGCGCGGGGGCGGTGAGCGCGTACGCCCAGTCGTCGTGGTTGACCAGCACCGCCGAGCGCGCGGTCATCAGGCCCGGCACGGTCGGTGCGCCCAGGGTGTTCCAGGTCCAGCGCGAGGCCGCGATGTTCGTCGCGTCGGGGTTGGCGCCCCACACCCGGCCGGTCTGGTTCTTGCGCAGCGGCTGCCAGCTCGGCCGGTCGCCCTTCGGCGTGCCGGGCACGCGCGTCACCTCGCCGGAGGCCAGGTCGACGTACGACGTGCTGTGCACGTCCGTCGCGTCGGTCGCGGTGTGCGCGTCGAACACGATCCGCTTGCCCGTCGGCGACCACGAGGGGTGCTCGGCCCAGCCGGTGCCGCTCGTGCGCTGGCGCACGCCCGTGCCGTCCGCGTTCGCCGTGAAGACCTGCTTGACGCCGTTCAGGTCCTTCGCGACGTACGCCAACTGCCCGCCGTCCGGCGAGAACGCGGGCTGCCACGCGTTGTTCAGCACCTTCTTCACGGTCCGCCGGGCGCTGTCGTACACGTAGACCGACTCGCCCGCCCCACAGGCTCCCGTGCTCCGGGTGAACGCGACGAGCCCCTTCTGGTTCACCGTCGGGCCGCTGTCGCACACCGACGCCGGTTCGAGCGCCGCCGTCATCAGCGGCTCCGGGGCCCGGGAGCCGTCCGACGGACCGGCGACGAGCTGCCCTCCCGTCGCGAACACGACGTCCTGCCCGGCCCACCAGAACGTCAGGTCCTGGTACGGCGCGCTCTTGCGCACCCCCTGCGGCTTCGGCAGCAGGAACTGCCCGCTCCCGTCCGGCCGCACGCTCGCGATCCTGCCGCCGACGACGCTGACGAGGCGACTGCCGTCCGGCGCCCACGCCGCGTACGCCCCCGCCCCGGAGCCGACCTTCGTCTGCGCGCCGGTCACCGGGTCCACCAGCACCGGACCGTCGGTCAGCAGCTTCCCCTCCGTCCCCGGCCAGGAACCCGCGCCGTCGGCCAGGGCGCTCGGCGCCGCCACCACGGTCCCGACGGCGGCCAGTGCCACCGCCGAAGCGAGCGTCGCCGCAGTGCGACGCGTGAACAACGAACTCAAGTCGTCGACCCCCCAATGGATCCGACATCCCACCCCGCCGTCCCCCGGCCGGGCGAAGTCGATGAGAAAAGAGCGATGGGCCGCCTGCCGCCGGGTCAGCCCGGATCTCTCAGCCGACTCACAGTCGCGGCGCGGTGGCACTGTGAGGGTAGATCTCCAAGTGGCTTCTGAGGAGGGGGTTTACACGTTCATGGGAACAGATTTACGACATGACCTCTCCTGTGCTCCTCCGCTACCCCGGCACCACCAGCCTCGTCTCGTACGCGAACACCGCCGCCTGCGTCCGGTCCCGCAGCCCCAGCTTCACCAGGACCCGGCTGACGTGCGTCTTCACCGTCGACTCCGCCACCACCAGGTGCTCCGCCATCTCCGCGTTCGACAGGCCCTGCGCGATCAGCACCAGCACCTCCGTCTCCCGCTCGGTCAGCTCTCCGTAGGCCGCCTGCGCGCTCTGCGGGATCCGGGGTCTCTCCGTCTCGGCGAGCCGGGAGAACTCCGTGATCAGCCGTCGTGTCACCGAGGGCGCGAGCAGGGACTCCCCGGCCGCCACCACCCGCACCCCGTCCGCCAACTGCCTGGCCGAGGCGTCCTTCAGCAGGAACCCCGAGGCGCCGGCCCGCAGCGCCTGGTACACGTACTCGTCCAGATCGAACGTCGTCAGCACGAGCACCTTCGCCGCGCCGTCCGCCGCGATGATCTCCCGCGTCGCCTCGATGCCGTTCAGCTCCGGCATCCGGATGTCCATCAGGACCACGTCCGGAGAGAGTTCGCGGACCTTCGCCACGGCCTCCCGCCCGTCCACCGCCTCCCCGACGACCTCGATGTCCGGCATCGCGTTGAGCAGGACCGAGAAACCCTCCCGCACCATCATCTGGTCGTCCGCCACCAGCACCCTGATCGTCATGTCCCGGTCTCCCCCTCACCCGTGCCGTAGCTCACGACCGGCAGGAACACCGCCACCTCGTAGCCCCCGTCGTCCGTGGCGCCCGTCGTCATCTCGCCGTTCAGCATCGCCACCCGCTCCCGCATCCCCGTCAGGCCGTGCCCGGCGCCCGGCTGGGCCTTGACCAGGGTCGGGTTCGCCGCCGGGCCGTTCACCACCCGTATCCCGAGGCCCCCGAGGACGTACCCGAACTCCACCGTCGCCGACGCCCCCGGCGCGTGCCGCAGCGTGTTGCTCAGGGCCTCCTGCACGATGCGGTACGCCGACAGCTCCACGCCCTGGGGCAGCTCCCGCACCGCTCCCGTGGTCACCTTCCGCACCGGCAGGCCGGCCTCCCTGACGTTGGCCAGCAGGCTGTCCAGGTCCGCGAGCGTCGGCTGCGGGGCGTCCGGCACCTCGTAGTCCTCGGCGCGGACCACGCCCAGCACCCGGCGCAGTTCGGTGAGGGCCGCCACCGCGTTCTCCCTGATCGTCACGAACGCCTTCGCCAGCTCCGGCGGGGTGTTCTCCACCCGGTAGGGGGCCGCCTCCGCCTGGATCGCCACCACCGACATGTGGTGCGCCACCACGTCGTGCAGTTCCCGGGCGATCGTCGTCCGCTCCTCCAGCAGCGTGCGGCGGGAGCGCTCGTGCTCGGTGACCGTCTGCTGCGCGGTGACCTCCCGCTCCGCCTGCCGGCGGGTGTGCCAGACGGTGACGGCGAGCAGGGAGAACGCGGAGAGCACCAGCATGGGGCCCGTGTCCGTGCCGTATCCGCTGTGGCTCCAGCCGAAGAACGACTCGGCGACGGAGCCGTAGACGGCCGTCAGCAGCCACATCCAGGCCGCCGTCCGGGGGCGGGTGCGGATCGCCACGACCGTCATCACCGCGAGGTGCCCGAAGAGGGAGCCCAGGGCCCAGGGCCAGAGGGTGTAGGACGTGCCGACCGCGGAGATGACCGCCGTCGAGGCGAGGGAGGCCCAGAAGGCGCCCACCGGGCGGACCAGCGTCAGCAGCACCGGCGCCACGACCAGCAGCACGCACAGCACGTTGAGCGCGTCGTTCCGGGCGCCCGTCCACGTGTTCGCCATCGCCAGGACGCCGACCGCCGCTACCAGGCCGTGCCGCGCCCAGGACGCGTACTTCCGCCTGCGGCCCTTCATGCGGCGGACCAGGCGGCTGTCGTCGCCCAGGCGGGGCAGGGGGCGGTAGGCGAAGGCGTCGTCGATCAGGTCCTTGCGCAGCCCTCGCAGGGCGTCCAGCGCCGCCTTGGCCTCCGGGCTGCGCGGGGTGTAGGCGCGGTCGTCCGAACCGCCGTGCGGGCTCTGCGGATCCATGATCCGCGTCCGGGTGGTCTGCGTCGTCTCGGTCACGTTCACACCGTAGGACGGGGCCGGGAGCGGAGTCGTCACCACTGAGAGGGGTTCCGCGAGGTCCGTCTCAAGTACTACGGGTCCCCTCAGGGCCGGTCCGGACCGGGGCGGCGAGCCGGCGGTGCGCATCTCAGCGGGCCGCCGGGCGTACGAGGCCCACCTCGTACGCGAACACCGCCGCCTGCGTCCGGTCGCGCAGCCCCAGCTTCACCAGGATCCGGCCCACATGCGTCTTCACGGTCTGCTCGGCGACGCACAGGTACCCGGCGATCTCCGCGTTCGACAGGCCCTGCGCGATCAGCGACAGCACCTCCGTCTCCCTCTCGGTGAGTTCGTCGAGGCGGGCCCTCTCGGGGGCGCGCGGGCTGCCGTTGATGCGGGAGAACTCGGTGATCAGCTTGCGGGTGATGCCGGGGGCGAGCAGGGCGTCGCCCGCCGCGACCACTCTGACCGCCTCGGCGAGCTGGTCGGCGGAGGCGTCCTTGAGGAGGAACCCGGAGGCGCCGGCCCGCAGTGCGTCGTACACGTACTCGTCGAGGTCGAAGGTCGTCAGGACCAGCACCTTCAGGTCGGGGCGCGCGGCGGTGATGCGGCGGGTCGCCTCGATGCCGTTGAGGTCGGGCATCCGGATGTCCATCAGGACGACGTCCGGGGTGAGTTCCTCCACCTTCGCCACCGCGTCCAGGCCGTCGACCGCCTGGCCTACCACTTCGATACCTGGGTGTGTGTTGAGGAGGACGGTGAAGCCCTGGCGGACCATCTGCTGGTCGTCCGCGATGAGTACGCGGATGGTCCTGCCGCTCGCGCCGCTCGCGCCGCTCGCGCCGTCCGCTGTGTTCAGGGGGTTCACGGCGTTCGTCGTGGTGTTCGTCATCTCTGTTCGTCTCCTGTCGTGTCGTTCTGGAACTCCGGTGGTGGGGACTGGCCGCCGGCCCGTCCGCCCTTGCGGAGCGGCTCCGGGAGGATCAGGCGGATCAGGGAGCTTTCGGGTGGGCCGTCGGTGAACTCCAGGTCGTCCAGGACCGCTTGGGCGTCTCCGTCCGGGGGCGGGTCCGCGCGGACGCCGTCTCTCGGCAGGAACGCCGAGACGACGTAGCCGCCGTGCAGGTTCGGGTGGGCCGTCAGAGAGCCGCCCAGCATCGCCGCGCGTTCACGCATCCCCAGCAGTCCGTGCCCCGCGCCGGGGGACGGGTCGGCCGGACGGCTCGGGCGGGAGTTCGTGACGCACAGCCACACGCCGTCCCTCTGGTGCCCGATCGCCACGGTCGCGCGCGCTCCCGGCGCGTGCCGCAGCACGTTGCTCAGCGCCTCCTGCACGATGCGGTACGCCGAGAGCTGCACGCCCGGTGGGTACGGCGGCGTCGGCGGCCGGCCGGTCACCACCTTGACGACGTCGAGGCCCGCCGCGCGCGTGTTGTCCAGCAGGGCGTCCAGCCGGTCCAGCGTGGGCTGCGGGGCGTCCGGTGCCGTGCCGGTCGCCGGGCCGAGCCCGTACGGGCCGTTGGGGTCCTCCGGGGTCTCCGAACGCAACACCCCCAGCACCCGGCGCAGTTCGGCCAGCGCCTCCAGGGCGTTCTGGCGGATGCCCGCGAGGTTCTCCTTCAGCTCCTCGGACGGGTCCGCGACCAGGTACGGGGCGACCTGGGCCTGGATCGAGATCACCGACATGTGGTGCGCCACCACGTCGTGCAGCTCCCGGGCGATGCGGTTGCGTTCCTCCAGGAGGGTGCGGCGGGCGCGTTCCTCCGCCGTGATGCCGGTCTGCTCGATGAGTTGGGTGCGGGCCTCACGCCGGCCGCGCAGTGCCGCGCCCAGGAGGACGACGCCGAGGAAGACGGCGACAGCCAGCACGCCGCTCGACACGTAGTGCGCACCGCCGATCACGCCCTCGACGATCCAGGTGGCCAGTGCGGTCAGGGCGAGGACCTCGGTGGACACCCGCGCGGGGACGCGCAGGGCGAGCAGGAAGAGGACCAGCGAGTGGACGACGATGCCGGGAGCGCCCCAAGGCCAGTGGGCACTCGCGGTCAGAGGGATCATGTCCGGGAGGCCTGGAGGCCTTTCGGGCGTCAGCATGTGGCTGCGCGCCCCCAGAGCCGCCACCACCGCCGTCACGAGCGACAGCCACCAGCCGTGCAGCGGCCACCACAGCGCCATGACCAGCGCCATGCCCTGGGCGAGGGCGCACACCAGGCCGAACTCGACACCGAGCCGGTACTCGTTGTGGAACTGGTTGGCGTTCCACAGCGCCAGCAAGAATGCCGCCAGGCACACCAGGCCGTGGGGCAGCCAGCGCAGCCACACCGAGGGTGGCAAGGGCGCGCGCATCGTCGGCCAGAGGTCCCGGCGCAGCGCGGTCAGCGCCGACAGCCCGCCGTCTCGGACATCGCTCAGCACTCCACGCCGTCGGGCTCCGGCCCGTGCTCGGCGCAGCGCACGCTCCACCTGCTTCTCCAACCCCGTCATCCGCATCACCTTATGCACCGTTGGCCCCCTTCAGAGCGGTCGATTCCGGGCTCGGAACCGAGGGCTTCCGGGCTGTGAGCCGGTACGCGGACTTCCTTGCCGCGCCCGGCCGTTCGGACCGACCGGCGTCGGAGGACGGCGTCCCGTTGACGGCCCCGCCGTCCCTCGTCCGCACGACCCTGGAGACCTCCGCGCGCCTGCCTCCGCGCCGGCCCGTCCGCGTCTCCCAGCCGTGAAACGCCGCCCAGCACACCGCGAGCACCAGCGCGAACGCCGGGAGCCACAGGAGCCGGTACGGGATCCAGGCCGGGGTGTCGGGGAGAGTGTGAAGGCCGGGGAAGTGGCCGGCGGGGAGCGTCAGGGTCGTCGTCGCCATCAGGGCCGTCTGGTGCCAGAGGAAGACGGTCATCGCCGAGAGGTTGAGCAGGGCCACCGCCGCCCACGCGCGGGGGCGGCTCATCGCCCGCCTCAGCCGACCCCGCAGCAGCAGCGCCAGCCCGCACTGGGCGAGTCCGAAGGTGACCGCCGCCAGGGTCGGCGGGTTGAGGTTGGAGACGTCCTTCCCGGGCACCCCGACCATCGACGCCGGGTATCCGCCCCACATCACCAGCGCCGCCGTCACCACCGCCCCGCCGGTCAGCAGGATCCACCCCGCCCGCCGGCCCTCCAGCTCGCCGCGCGTCCAGGCCGCGCCCAGCGTGTACGGCACCGCCCAGCCCGCCGCCAGGTTCACCCAGCCCAGCCAGGCGGGGCCGCCGAGACCGAAGCGGACCAGGTCCACGTGGAGCACCACCACCAGCGGCCACAGCGGGTTGAGCCGCGCCAGCAGTGGTGTCGCCGCCGTCAGGCCCGCGAAGACCAAGAGGAACCACAGCGGGGACAGCGCCAGCTTCACCACCGTGTGCACCGTCACGAACGAGGCGCCGCCCAGCAGCAGACAGACCGCCACCGTCGCCCACACCCCCACCAGCGCGGCCACCGGCAGGAACAGCCGCGCGAGCCGGGCCCGCAACCAGGTGGCGTAGACGCCGCGTTGCCGCTCGGACGCCTCGACGCGCAGGCCGCCGGTAGCGCCGTCCCGGAACGCCTCCCGCCGAGCTCCGGCGGCCTGCGTCGCCTCACCCGCGAAAACTGCGGAGTCCGTGGTCCGCCCTTCCCCGGGTGCGCGGCCCGTTGCCCGGCCCTCCCCGCGTCCACGGTCCGCGTCGCGCGCCTTCTTCCGCGCCGCCGTGTAGCTCCGGGTGGCCACATGACCGCCCACCATGAAGAACACGGCGAGCGTCTGGAACGTCCACGACACGGGGGCCAGCCAGGGCATCGACGCCAAGGGGCTCGCCGTGCGCAGGGTGTCGCCGTTGGCGACCAGGGCCGTCACCAGCCAGTGGCCGAGGACGACGCCGAGGATGGCCAGCGCGCGCAGGGCGTCCACGGCGCGGTCGCGGTGCGGGGGCGTGGCGGCGTCGATGCGGGCGGCTGTCCGGCCAAGGCGCGTTCCGCGCGGATCACTTGTCGTGTGCACCGGTGACCTCCGTGGACTCGCCGAGAACGATCCGGGCGAGGTTGGTCAGGGAGACCGAGCCCGGGGTGAAGTAGTCGCTGTGGCCGCCGTCGCCGGCGGCGAAGACATGGGCGCCGAAGGCCGGGGAGACCGGGTCGGGGCCGAAGCCGATCGTGGTGCCGAAGAGGTCCGCGCTGGTGTGCGGGACGCCCGCCACC
Organism: Streptomyces sp.; assembly: GCA_036569285.1. Classification (GTDB taxonomy): domain Bacteria; phylum Actinomycetota; class Actinomycetes; order Streptomycetales; family Streptomycetaceae; genus Streptomyces. The sequence continues at coordinate 6,649 of DATCQX010000298.1, read as the reverse complement.
CAGTCGTCCGCGCCTCGGGCCGCCCAGACACGGGCGCGGGTGCCGAGGCCTGCCGCCGAGTCCGCGCCGGTGCCGGGGCTACCGAGGAGGACCAGTTCGTCGGCGTCCAGCCCGGCTGCCGCTCGGGCGCACACCACCGTGCCGTAGGAGTGGCACAGAAGGCTGACGTCGGCGTCCGGGCCGGTGAGGGCGCGCAGGCCGGTGACGAACGTGCGGAGTTCCGGCGCCGCTTCGTCCGCCCGGTCCGGTGTCAGGACCGTCGTGCTGATCGTGGCCGGGGTCGTGTAGCCGAGCCACGCGATCACCGCGACGACCGTGCCCGCCGGGGCCTGTCGGATAAGCCGGCGGTAAAGGGCGTTGGCGCCCGCGCGGAAGCGTTCGTACGTGTCCAGCGTGGTGTCGGAGCCGGGGATCAGAATCGCGATCCGGTGCGCGTGGGCGAGGTCGCCCAGCACTTCCGTGGCCCGGCCGTCGCCCCTGCCGTCGAAGGAGAGGAGGTGCCTGCTGGGGGCGGCGAGGGCGCGGTCGGCCGCCGCCCTGTGCCGGTCGCCGTGGTCCTGGGCCATCTTCGACGCCAGCTCGGCGTTCGACCGGTTGGCCGCGTACGTCTTCTCCAGGGGTGCGGCCGTCAGCGAGAGGTGCGCCGCCGGGGCGGGGGCCGGGATACCGGGGCGGGCCGCCGCGAGGAGGGGGACGACCACCGCCGCGACGACCAGGACGGCGAGCAGGGCGCGGAGCAGGCGCCCCGCCCTTCCCGTCGTCTTCTCCGCGTCGCCGAGCCGCATCGCCGTGTCCCTTCGCATCCGGTCCGCCCGGCCGTCGGGCGTCCACTGGCTGCGAAGTTACGGATCGGCGCTCGTCGTTCGCGTCCCGCTGGAGAGCTGTTCTCCGACGTAGCTCTCAGGTATTACGGGTATGACGAGGGTCGGGTGGGGCGAGGGCCGGGTATGGCGAGGGCCACGGGCATCACACAAGGCTTGCAGGTACTACGGGTACTACGGGGCTCGCAGGTACGGCGAGAGGCTCGGGCATCGCGAGGCTGACGGGTACTACGGGTCGCACAGGTACGGCGACCTCACCACGCCAACTGCGCGATCTCCTCCCCCACCACCGCGCACGCGTCCGCCACCGGATCGATCAACGGGAAGTGCCCCACGTCCTCCAGCAGGGTGACCCCCACCATCTCCCCCGCCTTGGCCGCCGCGTCCGCGTACGCCTCGGCGACCGCCATCGGCACGACTTCGTCGGTACGCCCCTGCACGAGCGTCGTCGCGATTCCCGTGGGCAGCAGCAGCGCCGGGTCGGCGTACGGCCGCCGCTCGGCGAACTTCCCTTCTCCGCCGAGGAGTTGAGTGGCCGCGCCGCCGCAGACGTCCAGCTTCCGCGCGACCTCGAAGTCGGCGATCGGGGCCAGCGCGACCACACCGCGCAGGTCCGCGGGAGCGGCTGTGCGCCAGGGGGAGTCCGCCGGGAGGACGTGCCGGGCGGCGGCCCACAGTGCGAGGTGGCCGCCCGCCGAGTGGCCGGTGAGGACCGTGCGGCGCGGGTCGGCCGACGGGAGGAGGTCCCGGACGAGGGCGGGGAGCGCGTCGAGCGCGGCGGCGACGTCGTCGAAGGTGTCCGGCCAGCGCCCCGCGACCGGCGTCGCGCCCTCACCGTCGTCCACAGGAGCGTTTCCGCCGGAGGCCGCCGCGTCCGCCAACTCCCCACGCCGGTACTCGACGTTGGCGACGGCGAACCCTCGCCGGGCGAGGAAGCCGGCGAAGGGCGTCACGTGCCGGCGGTCGCACCGGGCGCGCCAGGCGCCTCCGTGCAGCAGGACGACCAGCGGTGCGGAGCCCTTAGCCCCCGTACCTCTCGGGAAGTAGAAGTCGATCACCTGGTCGGGGTGGTCGCCGTAGGCGGCGCCGGCGTCGGGCTCGACGGGCGGGTGAGAGAAGGCAGACTGCTCCTCGGCGGCGGTCCGGGCTGCGGCGACGTCGTCCGGCATGCTCCAACCTCTCAGCAACAAAGTGGAATTGACGACCAGGTAGCTGCGGACGGCTGTGATTTCGTCCGCTGGCGGGGACGGTATCAGGCCCGTGACGTGCGCGGACACGTGGATGTAACGCTGGGTGAGGGGTAAACGGTTCTGCCCGGATATGACACGCTCGCGCCTCGCACCGTATGTGCCGAAGGGCACACCGCGCGTGTTCGTGCGGTGTGCCCTTCGCTCGGACCCGGGGTATGACAGGGCTACTTGAGAGCCAGTCGCAGTGCCCGTGCCGCACGTTCCACGTCCGCGAACCCGAGGTACAGCGGCGTGAATCCGAACCGCAGGACGTCGGGGTACCGGAAGTCCCCCACGATCCCCTCCGCGATGAGCCGTTTCATCACGTCTCCCGCGTCGTCGCAGCGCAGCGCGATCTGGCTGCCGCGCTCCGCGTGGGCCGTCGGGGTCACGCACTCGACCCGGCCCGCGGGGACGTACTCCTCGACGCATTCGAGGAAAAAGTCCGTCAGGGCAAGGGACTTGGCGCGCACCGACTCGATCGACACGCCCTCCCACACCCCGAGGGCCGCCTCCAGCGCGAGCATGGAGAGGATGTCGGGCGTCCCGACCCGGCCCCGTACGACGTCGTGCGCCGGTACGTACGACGGGCTCATCCCGAACGGCTCGGCGTGCGAGTTCCAGCCGGGCAGCGGGGAGTCGAACTCCCCCTGGAGGTCCCGTCGTACGTAGAGGTACGCGGGTGAACCCGGGCCGCCGTTCAGGTACTTGTAGGTGCAGCCGACCGCCAGGTCCACCTCGTGCTCGTCGAGCCCGACCGGCAGCGCGCCCGCGCTGTGGCACAGGTCCCAGACGGCGAGAGCGCCCGCGTCGTGGATCGCGGACGTCAGCGCGGGGAGGTCGTACAGCCGCCCCGAGCGGTAGTCGACGTGGTTGAGCAGGACCGCGGCGGTACGGGAGGAGAGGGCGCCGGTGACCTCCGAGGGTCGTACGGGGCGTACCGTACACCCCGTCATCCTCGCGGCTGACTCGGCTATGTAGCCGTCCGTGGGGAAGGTCGTGGCGTCGACGACGATCTCGTCCCGTTCCTCGCCGGCCATCCGCCGGGCGGCCACGAGTGCCTTGAAGACGTTGACGCTTGTCGAGTCGCCGACCACCACCTGCCCGGGGCCCGCGCCGATCAGCGGGGCGATCCGGTCGCCGATCCGCTCCGGCGCCGTCCACCAGCCGCTCTCCTCCCAGGAACGGATGCGCAGTTGGCCCCACTGGCGGCGGACGACGTCCGCGACCGCGTCGGGAACGGCGGCGGGCAGGGCGCCCAGCGAGTTGCCATCGAGGTAGACGCCCGCAGCGCGCGTACCGTCGTGCGAGCCGTCGTCCAGGAGGAACTCGGCGCGTTTGCACGCGAGTTCGTCTCTGGCATCCAACTCTTGTGCTTTGAGGTCGAGTTCAGACATGGGACCTGGCCGTCCAGAGTTCGGGGAAGACGTTCTTGCGGGCTCGCTTCTCCAGCCAGGCCACGCCCGCGGAGCCGCCGGTGCCGGACTTGGCGCCCATCGCGCGGCGGGTGGCGACCAGGTGGTCGTTGCGCCAGCGCCAGACCAGTTCGGCGACGTCGGTCAACGCCTCGCCGAGCCGGGCGAGTTCGGCGTTCTGGTCGCCCTGGTAGAGGGCCGTCCAGACCGCCTCCACCTCGGGCGAGGGCTCGTAGCGCAGGGACACGTCACGGCTCAGCACCTCGGCCGGGACCGGGTGTCCGCGACGCGCCAGCAGCCTCAACACCTCGTCGTACAGGCTGGGTTCGTGCAGCGCCTTCTCCAACTCCGCGTGGACGCGGGGGGCTCCGCGGTGCGGGACGAGCATCGACGCGGACTTCTCGCCGAGCAGGAACTCCATCCTGCGGTACATGGCGGACTGGAAGCCGGAGCCCTCGCCGAGAGCCGAGCGGTACGAGTTGAACTGGGCGGGTGTGAGCTGGGCCAGCGGTCGCCAGGACGCGTTGAGCGCCTCCAGCTCCCGCACGGAACGCTTCAGCGCGTCGACCGCGACCGGGATGTCGTCCGAGCGCAGGGCCTTCGTGGCCGTCTCCCACTCGTGGACGATGACGGTGAACCACAGCTCCATGACCTGGGTGGTGACCAGGAAGACCAGCTCTCCGGGATCGTCGGAGAGGGGGTGCTGGAGGTGGGTGAGCACGTCCGCCCGGACGTAGTCCTCGTACGGCGTCGTACCCGCGAAGTCGAGGTGGGGGGTCTCGGGCTCGTGAGCCCCGTGAGCCTCCTGGGACATCGCTGTCTCCTGATTGTCGCTCCGGGTAGCGGTCCGCCCCTGCCGTTACCGACACGGGGGCCCCGGTCCCCGCCGGGCATCCTCTTCGATCGTCGGCCGAAAAGGCAAGGCCCGCCTGGTCACACGACCGGACGGGCCACCTGGGACGACCCGTAGTACGCACCTGGGTACTACGGGTACGCCCTCGGGGAGCGGCTCAGCCCAGCGTCTGCGCCGCGGTCTCCGAGGAGTCCTTCAGGAACTGCGTGCACCGCTCGTACTCGTCCTGCTCGCCGATCGCCCCGGCGGCGCGGGCGAGGGCGTGCAGGGCGCGCAGGAAGCCGCGGTTCGGCTCGTGCTCCCAGGGCACCGGGCCGTGGCCCTTCCAGCCGCTGCGGCGCAGGGCGTCCAGGCCCCGGTGGTATCCCGTACGGGCGTAGGCGTACGACTCCACCACGCTCCCCCGCTCGAACGCCTCGTCGGCGAGCCGTGCCCAGGCCAGCGAGGACTTCGGGTACTTCGCGGCGACATCGGCGGCCGAGGTGCCGCCGGCGAGCAGCTCGCGCGGCTCGGGGTCGTCGGGGAGGTGGGTCGGGGGCGGGCCCCCGAGGAGGTTCTCGTGAATCGTCATGGCTTCCAGTCTGTCACCCTGCCCGGCCCCCGGCACCGACGCCCGGTGCCTCTTACACCGGCCCACGGCACCAACGCCCGCTGCCCCTTACACCGGCCCGCAGCACCAACGCCGGGCGCCCCTCACACCGGCCCGCCCGCACCCCGACAGCACCAGCCCGCCCGCACCCCGGCATCCCCGGTCCTCACACCCCGGACAGCACCGAGCCCGGCACCCCGCCAAGGGCACCGGGCTCGGCCCGAAGGGCTACCTCCGGGGTATCACCGCGCGACTACCCGCGAGGTATCACCCCGCGCGTCCCCACACCGTGCATGCGGACTCACTTCGTGAAGTTGAAGTACTTCCACGCGCCGTACGTCGTCGTGTTCGCGATGTCCCCGTTGTAGCCGTCGACGTACACCGACCGCACGCGGAACCGGTACCCGGCCGCGCCGTCGCCGTCGATCGCCACGTACACCTTGCCGTCGGGGCCCAACTCGAAGAACTCGGAGGCGCCCGAGTACCAGCGACCCTGGTAGTACGACTCAAGGTCGATACGCGCGTACCGCCCGGGGTAGGCGTTGATCCACGTGGTGATCAGCGGGTCGGCCGTCTGGTGGAACGTCTGGTACTGCGTGTTGCCGATCTTGGTCCACTTGTAGTGGCGCGACAGCGAGGTCGTGATGCCCGCGCGGGTGCGCACGCCGGACTTCGCCTCGGCCTTGCCGTAGCGGGCGTCGCCGGTGAAGACGGCGCTGACCGTGGTGTCGCGGGTCATGCGCAGCGTCGTCGACAGCTGGCCCTTGGCGTTGACCTTGCCCCGCTTGAGCAGCCGCTTCGGCTCCGCGCCCCACGGGTCGGCCCAGATCTCGACGGTGCGGTTCTTGTACGTCGCGCCGAGCGTCGCCGTGTACGTCACGTTGGTGCCGTAGTTGACGGTCGTGTTGTTCCGGTCGATCTTCACGGCCGTCTTGTTGTAGGCGACCTTGACGAGCGCGGACCCGGACGCGGCCGAGTGCGTAGTACTTCCGGCGTACGTGACCTTGTAGGTGACGTTCCCGGCGACGGCCGGGGTGTCCGTGAAGGAGAACGCCCCCTTGGCGGCCAGCTTCTTCGTCCCCAGGGACTTGCCCTTGGGGGACTCGGAGTCGAACCGGGTCACGGTCAGGGGGGTACCCGTAGGCAGGGAGAGTGATCCCGAGACCGTACCCGAGACGGTGAGCGCCTTGCCGAGCGCGGCCGTGGCCGGGGCCTTGACGGCGACCGTCGGCGCGGACTTCGTCGGCTCGTCCAGGACGTGCAGGCGGACGTTGCTGTCCCAGTTGTCGGTGACCGCGAACAGGCGGCTGCCGCCCGGCTCCCAGGCGAGTCCGCCGTTGACGAGGCCGTCGCCGGCGGACGTCGTACCCGTCACCGGGAAGTCGTAGCTGCGGACGGACGTGGTCTGGCCGGGGCGGTAGACGAAGACGTCCTTGTCGTACGGGGCGTCGGAGCCCGCCGCGACGGTGCCGTCGGGGGCGATCGCGACCGACGTGCCGTGCTCCTTGCTGGCGTAGGCGCCGGCCTCGGTGAGGTCGGACGCCTGCCAGACGTGGTGCGCGTTGCCGGGGTTGGCGGTGATGATGCGGTTGCCGTCCGGGGTGTACGCGAGGTCGTTGGTCTGCCCGGTGAGCGCGGAGGTATTACGGGACGTACGGGTCGCGGTGCCCGTGGTCACGTCGTACGTCGCGAGGGCGAACCGGTGGTAGTACGACCCTGCCGCCGCGATGGCGTTCGGGTTC
>DATCQX010000297.1:0-13555 GCA_036569285.1 Streptomyces sp. | reverse complement strand
CTCCCGCCGTGTTCGAGGCTCGCCGGGAACCGTGCGCCGGTTTCGCGCAGTTGCTGGTCGAGGCGGCCGGTGAGGAAGCCGTCGAGCTCCAGCACGGCGGCGACGCCCACGGCCGCGCAGCCGACGGCGAGCAGGACGACGAGCCCGGCCGTGAGACGGGCGCGCAGGGTGCGCGGCCAGGACGGGCGGCGACTCACGAGGCCGCCGGTTTGAGGACGTACCCGGCGCCGCGCACCGTGTGGATCATGGGCGCCCGGCCCGCGTCGACCTTCTTGCGCAGGTAGGAGATGTACAGCTCGACGACGTGGGCCTCGCCGCCGAAGTCGTAGGACCAGACGCGGTCCAGGATCTGGGCCTTGCTGAGCACCCGGCGCGGGTTGCGCATGAGCAGGCGCAGCAGCGCGAACTCGGTCGGGGAGAGCTCGACGAGGTCGCCGCCACGGGTGACCTCGCGGGCCTCCTCGTCCATGACGAGGTCACCGACGGTCAGGCGCGGTCCGTCCTCCCGCTGTCGGGCCATGCCCGCCCGGCGCAGCAGTCCGCGCAGCCGGGCGACGACCTCGTCGAGGCTGAAGGGTTTCGTCACGTAGTCGTCCCCGCCCGCCGTGATGCCCGCGATGCGGTCCTCGACGGCGTCCCGCGCGGTCAGGAACAGCACGCACACGTCGGGGCGGACGGTGTGCAGGTCCCGCAGGACGGCGAAGCCGTCGGTGTCGGGGAGCATGACGTCGAGGACGACGGCGTCGGGCAGCAGGGCGCGGGCCTGCGCGGCGGCGGCAACCCCGTCGCCCGCCGTGCCCACCTCCCAGCCCTCGTAGCGCAGGGCGCCGCTGAGCACCTCCGCGAGGTCGGGGTCGTCGTCGACGACGAGGACCCGCAGCGGGGTGCCGTCGGTCCGGGTCAGGGCGGGGCGGCGCGGGCCCCGGGATCGGGAAGCGTTCATCTCGACTCCAGGATGCGCCCTGCGCGGGGCCCGTGCCGTCGCCGCGGCCTCTGAGTTTCCTCTGAGTGCCGGCCTGTCCGAATCCCGTCCGACCTGGGCGTGCGCTGGGCCGTATGCCGTCGGCTGAGAGGAGACACAGAGGTCGGGCCGTCAGGATCGGCCGGAACGGACCGGAGGAAGGACGAGCGGATGACGACGGTGTACGCACAGCACAGGGCGGCCCCGGCGGCGCCCGCACGCTCCCCCGCCGGCCCCCTCCTCGCTCTCCTGTGGGGCGGGGCCGTCGCCGTCCTCGCGCTGTGGTGGCACGACACCGGCACGGTCGTCGGGACGGCCGGCTGGCTGACGGGGGCCGGGCGGATCGCGGGGCTGCTGTGCGGGTACGGGTGTGCGGTGCTCGTCGGTCTGATGGCGCGGGTGCCGCTGCTGGAGCGGCGGGTGGGGACGGACCGGGTGTCGCGGTGGCACGCGATGGCGGGGCGGCTGACCGTCTGTCTGCTGGTGGCCCACGTGGCGCTGATCCTGCTGGGGTACGCCGCGCAGGACGGCACCTCGGTCGTGCAGGAGACGCTCTCGGTGGTCCTGGGCTACCCGGAGATGCTGAAGGCGACGGCGGGGGCGGCCGTCCTGGTGGCCGTCGGGGTCGTCTCGGCGCGGGCGGTGCGCCGGAGGGTCGGCCACGAGTTCTGGTACTTCACGCACCTGCTGACCTACGCGGCGATCTTCCTCTCCTTCGGTCACCAGCTCGCGCTGGGCGCCGACTTCGTCGGCCACCGCCCCGCGCAGATCGCCTGGTACCTGCTGTACGGCGGTGTCGCGGCCCTGGTGGTGTGGTTCCGGATCCTCACCCCCGTGCGGCTCAACCTGCGCCACCGGCTGCGCGTCGACGCGGTGCGCGCGGAGGCGCCGGGCGTGCACTCCGTCGTGATGCGCGGGCGGCGCCTGGACGAACTGGGGGCGCTGCCGGGGCAGTTCCTGCGCTGGAGGTTCCTCGGCGCGGGTCTGGGCTGGGCCTCCACGCCGTACTCGCTGTCCGCGCCGCCGCGCGGGGATCTGCTGCGGATCACCGTCAAGGCGCTGGGCGACCACAGCGGCGCCGTGGCCCGGCTGCGGCCGGGTACCCGGGTGTGGGTGGAGGGCCCGTACGGTGCGCTGACGGCCGTCCGCAGCGCCTCGGGGCGTTCCCTGCTCGTCGCGGGCGGCGTCGGCGTCACCCCGCTGCGGGCCCTGTTCGAGACGCTGCCCGGCGAGGTCACCCTCCTCTACCGCGCCCGCGCGGCCGAGGACCTGGCGCTGCGGGGTGAGCTGGAGGAGATCGCCCGGTGGCGGGGCGGACGCGTGCTGTACGCGCTGGACGGGCCGGACGGGCGGCGCCCGGACCTCTCGGCGGCGTCCCTGAGCGCGGCCGTCCCCTTCCTGGCCGACCACGACGTGTACCTGTGCGGGCCGCACGGTTTCGCGCAGGACATGTACGAGGCACTGCGCGCCGCCGGGGTGCCCGACCGCCGCATCCACCACGAGTCGTTCGAACTGTGAGGCCCCCGTGCACCCGTTGAGGAAACGCCACCCCCTGCGCCGCGTGGTGCTGACGAGCGCGGCGACCGTGTCGGGGTTCGTGCTGCTCCTGTCCCTGAAGCCGCACACGCAGCCGGGCGTCACCGCGTCCGGGACCCCCGCTCCCCTCCCCTCCACCAGCACGGGCACGGCCACCGGCCGCTCCGCGCCGACCCGCTACGGCCCCGTCCAGGTCCGGGTCACCCTCCGCGCCGGCCGCATCACGGACGTCACCGTCCTCGCCCACCCGGACGACAACCCCCGGGACCGGGAGATCAGCGCCTACGCCCTCCCCCAGCTCACCCGGGAGACCCTCACCGCCCAGAGCGCCCGCGTCGACACGGTCTCCGGCGCCACGTACACGAGCGCGGGCTACCGCAGGTCCCTGCAGTCGGCGCTGGACTCCCTGCACTGACCCCGTCAGTGCCCGGTGAACTGCCGGTGCACGCACTCCCGGTACTTCGCGAAACTGCCGGGGTCGTAGCACTGCTGGGTCTTGTTGCTGTACCAGACGAAGAAGAAGACGAACAGGACGGACACCACGATCGCGAGGAACGACGTCACCAGCCCGGCGACGGCCATGCCCCGGCCGACGCCGGTCCGCCGGGCCCGCCACACGGCGGCGACGCCCAGGGCCACGCCGACGACACCGAAGAGGCCACCGGCGAAGACGACCGAGGTGACCCAGCCGACGATGCCCAGCACGAGGGCGGCCACGGCCAAGCCGTTCCTGTCGGGGCCGGAGCCTCGGAGGGGGCGGGAAGACACCGGGTGACTCTCCATCGCTTGCTTGTTCATCTGCTGTCCTTTCGTCCGACTGGGCAGCACTGATCATGGGTTCGGGGGCCTCGGCCGCACATCGCGGAAAGAGGGGAAAACCTGCTCCCCCGATCGGGGGAGGGCCCCGGTGACCAGCCCAGGCATACTTCTGTCGTGATCAGGGCAATTCGGCCGTTGCTGCGCGGCTCCACGTATTCGGGCACGCTGTTCGCCTATGGGGGCGCGCTGGCGAGCCTTCCCCTGCTGCCTTTCGCCCTGCTGCCGGCGCTGGCGTGGAGCCGCGCTCCCGAGGGGGCGCGGATCGCCCTGGCCCTGCTGGTGTGGGCGGCGCTGATCGGCGCGGCCGGGCTGGCTCCTGCCACGCGGCGGGCGCTGATCGCGTCCGCCCGCCGGCTGCTGCGGGTGGCGTTGCCGGACCCCCTGCCCGCGAATCCGCCGGGCACCGACCGCTGGCGGACCCCGCTGTGGCTGCTGCTGCACGTGGCGCTGGGATGGGCGGGGGCCCTGGTCAATGCGCTGATCCTCGTGGGCGTCGTCATGCCGGGCGGCTGGCTCGGCGTCCGCGCGGGGCTGGACGTGTTCGGCGAGCCGGTGTGGGTGACGGGCGGCTGGGGCAGCTGGGCGCTGGCGCTCGGCTGCGTGCTGACAGCGGGGGCCGTGTGCGTGGCGGTCGCGAACGCCCTGCGGTGGCTCGCGCCACGGCTGCTGGGGCCGTCGTCGGCCGAGCGGCACGCGCTGGCGGCCGAGCGGGAACTGCTGCTGGCCGAACGCAACCGGCTGGCGCACGAGCTGCACGACTCGATCGGGCACACGCTGACGGCCGCGACGATCCAGGCGGCGGTGGCGGGCGAGCTGCTGTCCACCGACCCGGACGCGGCACGGGCCGCCCTGCGCGGCATCGAGGAGTCGGCCCGGGCCGCGCTGGAGGACCTCGACTACGTGCTGGGCGTGCTGCGCGAGGAGAAGCCGGGGGCCGCGCCGACCCGGACCCTGGACGACCTGCCCGAACTGCTGGACCGGCTGCGGCACGCGGGCGCGGTGGTGGAGCTGTCGGGCGAGCCCGCGCAGGTACAGGGGACGCTCTCGCGGGCGGCGTACCGGATCCTGCAGGAGGGACTGACGAACGCGCTGCGGCACGGGGCGGGCGGCCCGATCGAGGTCCGGGTGGCGGCCACGCCGGACGCGCTGGAACTCGACGTGGTCAACCGGACCAAGGCCGGCGCGGGCCCCGGCGCCTTCCCGGCGTCCGGGCACGGCCTGCGGGGCCTCGCCGAACGCGTCCGGCTGCTGCACGGCCGGATCGAGTCCGGCCCGGACGGCCCGCAGCACTGGCGGCTGGCGGTCCGGCTGCCGGTCCGGGTGCCGGCATGACCCCCACCGACACGGACGTCACCCTGCTGATCGCGGACGACGACGAGGTGACCCGCAGCGGTCTGCGCCTGCTCCTGGCCGCGCAGCCGGGGATCACGGTCGTCGGCGAGGCCTCGGACGGCGTGGAGGCGGTCGATCAGGCGCGGCGACTGCGGCCGGACGTGGTGCTGATGGACGTCCGGATGCCGCGCCGGGGCGGGATCGACGCCACCCGGGAACTGCTGGCCGAGTCGGCCGACCCGCCCAAGGTCGTGGTGATCACCACTTTCGAGAACGACGGCTACGTCACCGCCGCGCTCAGCGCCGGCGCCAGCGGCTTCGTCCTCAAGCGGCTGCCGGTCCGGCAGATCGCGGAGGCGGTACGGGTGGTGGCGGCCGGAGAGGCGATCCTCTTCCCCGCCGCACTGCGCCGGATGGTCGCCGCCCGGCCGCTGGGTTCCGCCGAGGCCCTGCCGCAAGCGGCGCTGACAGGGCGTGAGGAGGAGGTGCTGCGGCTGATGGCCACCGGCCTGTCCAACCCGGAGATCGCGAAGTCGCTCACGGTGAGCCTGGAGACGACGAAGACGCATGTCGGGAACGTGCTGACCAAGCTCGGCGCGCACAACCGCACCCATGCCGTGGTGATCGCGTACGAGTCCGGCCTGGTGGTGCCGGGGTTCGCCGGCTGAGGCGGAGCTCACCCCACTTCCGGCACCACCGCGACCGCGCAAGCGCTGTGATGCAGGACGGCGTGGGCGACGCGGCCGAGCTGGAGGCCGAAGTGCCCCGGGTGGCGGCGGGCCCCGACGACCAGCAGGTCGGCGTCCCGCGCGGCGTCCAGGAGGACCGTGCGCGGGGAGCCTTCGGCGGTGCGCCGGTTCAGGTCGACGTCCCCGGGCGCGTCCTTGAGCGCCCGCTCCAGTGCCTCGACGGCGTGCTGTTCGTGCAGCCGGGCGGGTTCCCCGGCGAGCAGGGGGATGTCGGTCGACTCGCGGGCCGGGCAGCGCCAGGCGCGGACGGCGTCCAGGCCGGCGTGCCGCAGCCGCGCTTCCTTGAAGGCGAAGTCCAGGGCGGCCGAGTCGGTGCCCTTCTCGCCGATGCCGACGACCACCCGGCCCCGCGCGGACGGCTCGCCGCGCACGACGATCACCGGGCAGCCGGCGCGGGCGGCGACGGCCAGGCTCACCGAGCCGAGCAGCAGCTCCGCCAGTCCCCCGCGCCCCCGGGTGCCGAGCACCAGCAGGCACGCCTCGCGTCCCTCGCGGACGAGCGCGTACTCGGGCTCCTCGGGCAGGACGTCGAGGGAGACCTCGACCTCGGGCCGGCGCAGGTTCGCCCGCTGTTCGGCCGTCCGCAGGATCTTCTCGGCGGTGAGCCTCTCCGACGGCCTGCCGTGGCCCGGGGTGAGCGAAGTGCCCTCGTAGCGCTCCCAGAGGGAGGCGTGCACCACCCGCAGCGGGACCCCGCGCAGGGCGGCCTCCTCGGCCGCGAGGTCGACGGCCCGCAGAGCGGACTCGGAGCCGTCGACGCCGACGACGACCGGCGGTGTCATCGCGTTCACCTCCCCGCGCCCAGATCGAACACGATCCGGGCCCTGACCTCGCCGCGCAGCACGGCGTCGATGGAGTCGTTGACGGAGTCGAGCGGCCGGGTCTCGTACATGACCCGGGTGCGGCCCTGCGCGTGCAGTCGGAAGACCTCGGCGAGGTCCTGCCGGGTGCCGACGATCGAGCCGATGACGCTCGTGCCGTTCAGGACGGTGTCGAAGATCGGCAGCCGGACCGTGCCGTGCGCGGGCAGGGCGACCATGACGAGCTTCCCGCCGCGCCGCAGCCCGGCGTTGACCGCCTCGAACGCGGCGTCGTTCACCGCGAGGGCGATCGCCGCGTGGGCTCCGCCGTGCCGCTTCAGGACCTCGCCGACGTTCTCCTTGCGGGCGTCGATCACGAGGTCGGCGCCGAGGCGTGCGGCGAGGTCGAGCTTGTCGTCGGTGACGTCGATCGCGGCGACGGTGGCCCCGGCGATCTTCGCGTACTGCACGGCGAGATGGCCGAGCCCGCCGACGCCGGAGACGGCGACGAGCTGGGCGGGCCGCACGCCCGCGACCTTGAGGGCCTTGTACGTGGTGACGCCGGCGCAGGTGAGCGGGGCGGCGTCGAACGGGGAGACCCCGTCGGGGACGGGCTGCGCGAAGTCGGCCCAGGCGAGCATCTTCTCGGCGTACCCGCCGTCGCACCCGTACCCGGTGTTGACCTGCTCCTCGCACAGCGTCTCCCAGCCGGACAGGCAGTGCTCGCACCGCCCGCACGCCCGCCCCAGCCAGGGCACCGCGACCCGCTGTCCGACGGCGAGCGAGGTGACGCCCGCGCCGAGCGCCTCGACCAGTCCGACGCCCTCGTGCCCGGGGACGAACGGCGGGACCGGCTTCACGGGCCAGTCGCCGTGCGCGGCGTGGATGTCGGTGTGACACAGCCCGGACGCCTCGACGCGGACCCGGACCTGGCCGGGACCGGGTTCCGGGTCGGGCCGTTCCTCGATGACCAGGGGTTCACCGAAAGCCCGGACGACCGCTGCCTTCATGGGGGTTCCTCTTCTCGGGGGGGGCTCAGGGATTCTCGGGGGGGTTATCAGGGATGGGGGACGACGGCGACGGGCGCGGCGCAGTGGTGCAGGGCGGCGTGGGTGACGTGCCCGACGTGGGTGCCGAGCGGGCTGCGGCGGGTGCGCCGTCCGACGACGACCAGGGACGCGTCCCGGGCGGCGTCCACGAGCTGGACGGCCGGGTTGCCGTAGCGGACGTCCTCGGTGACCGCGACGTCCGGGAACCCGTGCCGCCAGGGCCGCAGGACGGCGGCCAGGGTCTCGGCCTCGCTCCGCATGAAGGTCTCGTGCACGACCGGGTCGGCGGGGGTGCCGTAGGCGATGTACGAGGGCGGGTTCCAGGCGTGCACCACGCGCAGGGACGTCGCGCGGCGGGCGGCGGCCTCGAAGGCGAACTCGATCAGCTCGGCGTCCGGGAGGTCGGTGTCCAGGCCGAGGACGACGGGTCCGGCGGGTGGCGGAAGCGTCTTCTTGACGAACACCACGGGCCGTTCGCAGTGGGCGACGACGGACAGGCCGATCGAACCGGCCAGGAAACCGGCGAGGCCACCGAGTCCGCGTGAGCCGAGGACCAGGAACTCGGCGTCCTTCGCCGCCTCGATCAGGGCGTCGCCGGGGTGGCCGGTGACCTGCTCGGTGCTCACCTCGATGCCGGAGTGGCGCCGCCGGATGGTCTGCGCGGCCTCCCGGGGGATGCGGTCGGTCCAGTGCTGGTGGGTCTCCGGGCCGAGCAGCGGCGCCTGGGCCATCGGCGCGGGGACCGGTTCCCAGACCTGGACGAGCCTCAGCGGCAGGCCGAGCGCGGTCGCCTCACCGGCGGCCCAGTCGGCGGCGGCCAGGCTCTCGGGGGAACCGTCGAGGCCGACGGTGACGGTACGGGACATCATGTCCACCTCCTTGTGAGCGCGGTGGGCCGGGAGAGCGGGCCCACCGCGCGTCCGGGGTTCAGCGCAGCCAGGCGTGGTCGCGGACGACGGGGAGGCGGGCCCAGAGGCGTCCGAGGCCCAGGGCGTCGCCGGCGGCGACCGCGGCGAGCGCGATCAGGACGAGCGCGTAGATGAGGTGGTAGTCGGCGAACGGGTTGGTGGACATGCTGGGCGCGCCGTCCGAGAGGTGCTTGGCGGGTGGCCACTCGGCGATCCACATGAACGCCATCAGGACGGTCCCGGCGAGGGCGGTGATCCGCAGGGCGACGCCGGTGGTGAGGGCGAGGCCGATGCCCAGGAGGGCCAGCATGAACAGCCAGTCGGCCCAGGTGTCTCCGGCCCAGGAGTGGAACGTCGACTCCATCGGTCCGGCGGAGACGTGGGACAGGAAGCCCTTCGTGGGTGAGCCGCCGTCGATCCAGCCGTTGCCGGAGGCGGTGGAGTAGCCGAAGCCGAAGGTCTTGTCGAGGAACGCCCACAGGAACACGAAGCCCGTGAGCAGCCGCAGCGAGGCGAACGCGTATTCCGACGCGGTGTGCGTCGTCGCCGTCGTGCTCCTCGACAGGGACAGGCGGGCGCGGAATCCGAAGGTGTGGTGAGGGTGCTGCTCGTGCACGGCCATGACAGTGGTTCCTCTCGGGGTCCGGGACGTTGTCCGACACCCCTCACTCTTCTCCCGGGCCCCCGGCGGCGCCGGATGCCGAAGGTCCGCCGTCTCGGGGCCGAACGGCCCTGATGTCGAACCGGTCGGCCGGGTGGATCATGAGGGCACCCGACGGAAGGCAGGAGATGCCCGAGGACCCGCGCACCCCGCAGTGGCACCGCCTGGCGCCTGGTCTCGTCACGCTCCTGGGCTACCGGCGGGCGTGGCTGACCGGCGATCTGCTCGCCGGGGTGACGGTGGCCGCGTATCTCGTGCCGCAGGTCATGGCGTACGCGGGGGTGGCGGGGCTCGCGCCCGTCGCGGGGCTGTGGGCGATCCTCCCGGCGCTCGCGCTGTACGCCGTGTTCGGGTCGTCGCGGCTGCTGTCGGTGGGGCCGGAGTCGACCACCGCCCTGATGACGGCGACCGTGGTCGCGCCGCTCGCGGCCGGCGACCCCGCGACGTACGCGTCGCTCGCGGCGGCCCTCGCGGTGACGGTCGGCCTGCTGTGCCTGGCCGCGCGAGCGGTGCGGCTGGGCTTCCTCGCGGACCTCCTGTCGCGTCCGGTCCTCGTCGGCTACCTGACCGGCGTGGCCCTGATCATGATCGTGGACCAGCTGCCGAAGCTGACCGGCGTGCGCGCGTCGGGCACCGACTTCTTCCCCCAGCTGTGGTCCTTCGTCCGCCACGTCCAAGACGTCCACCCCGCCACCGCGGCCCTGTCCGCCGGTGCCCTGGCGTTCCTGCTCCTGACGGCCCGGTCCGCGCGGCCCGTCCCGGGCCCGCTGCTCGTGGTCGTCCTCGCCACCGCCGCCGTCGCCGCCTTCGGCCTCGACGGGCGGTACGGCCTGAAGGTGATCGGCGAGGTGCCGTCCGGCCTGCCGTCCGCGGCCCTCCCCGCCCTGGACGAGCTGCCGCGCCTCGTGCTGCCCGCGCTGGGTGTGCTGCTGGTCGCCTACACGGACTTCGTGCTGACCGCGCGGGCGTTCAGCGACGGGCCGGGGATCGACGCCGACCAGGAGTTCCTGGCGCTCGGCGCGGCCAACCTCGGCGCGGGCGCGCTGCACGGCTTCCCGGTGTCGAGCAGCGCCAGCCGGACGGCGCTCGCCTCCTCGGCGCGCGCCCACAGCCAGGCGTACTCGCTGGTCGCGGGGGCGGTGGTGCTGGCCGTCCTGCTGTTCCTCGGCCCGCTGCTGACCCGGATGCCGTCGGCCGTCCTCGGCGCGCTCGTCGTGTACGCGGCGACCCGGATGATCGACCTCGCGGGTTTCCGGCGCCTGGCGTCCTTCCGCCGCCGTGAACTCCTCCTGGCGCTGGGCTGCCTGGCCGGGGTGCTGGCCCTGGACATCCTGTACGGGGTGGTCGTGGCCGTCGGTCTGTCGGTGGCGGAACTGCTGAGCCGGGTGGCGCGCCCGCACGACGCGGTCGAGGGGCTGGTGCCCGGGGTGGCGGGGATGCACGACGTGGACGACTACCCGCAGGCCCGGACGATCCCGGGGCTGCTGATCTACCGCTACGACTCGCCGCTGTTCTTCGCGAACGCGGAGGACTTCCGGCGCCGGGCGCTGGCCGCCGTGGACGAGCAGACGGGGCCTGTGCGCTGGTTCGTCCTCAACACGGAGGCCAACGTCGAGGTCGACATCACCGCGCTGGACGCCGTCGACGAGCTGCGCCGTGAACTCGTCCGCCGGGGTGTGGTGTTCGCGCTCGCGCGGGTCAAGCAGGAGCTGCTGGCCGACCTGCGGGCGTACGGGCTGGTGGAGTCGGTCGGGCAGGAGCGGATCTTCCCGACGCTGCCGACGGCGGTGGCCGCCTACCGGGCCTGGGAACGGCGTCAGTAGGCGGGCACGCCCTGCGCGCGGAAGCGGGCGCGGACGGACTCGGTCAGTTCCGGGGACGGGGTGGGGGTGTCGCGCAGCGGGAAGGGGATGCCGAGGGCGTCGTACTTGTGGGCGCCGAGCTTGTGGAAGGGCAGGACGTCGACGCGGTCCACGGCGGTGAGGCCCGCGGTGAAGCGGGCCAGGCCGTCGACGGCGTCCGGGTCGTCCGTCCAGCCCGGGACCAGGACGTACCGGATCCACATCGGGACGCCGAGGCGGTCGAGGCGGGTCGCGAAGTTCAGGGTGGGGGCGAGCCGGCCGCCGGTGAGATGGCGGTAGGCGGTGACGTCGAAGGACTTGATGTCCAGCAGGACGAGGTCGGTGCGGGCCAGGAGGGTGTCGTCGGCGCGGTCGCCGAGGAGACCGGAGGTGTCGAGGGCGGTGTGCAGTCCGAGCGCCTTGCAGCGGCGCAGGATCTCGCCGGTGAAGGCGGGCTGCAGGAGCGGTTCGCCGCCCGTGAGGGTGACGCCGCCGCCGGCCGCCGTCAGGAAGGGGCGGTGCCTGCCGATCTCGGCCATCACCTCGTCGGCGGTCGTCTCCTCCCCGTCGCGCTGGTGCCAGGTGTCCGGGTTGGCGCAGTACAGGCAGCGCAGCGGGCAGCCGGAGACGAAGAGCGTGAACCGGGTCCCGGGGCCGTCCACGCCGGTGGACAGGTCCCAGGAGTGCACGCGGCCGGTGGTGTTCACAGCGTCCCGTTTCACAGGCATCCGTGGAAGGTGCGGCTGATCACGTCGAGTTGCTGCTCGCGGTTCAGGCGGACGAAGTGGACGGCGTAGCCGGAGACGCGGATGGTGAGGTCCGGGTACTTCTCCGGGTGGGCCATGGCGTCCTGAAGCGTGGCCCGGTCCAGGACGTTGACGTTCATGTGGAAGCCGCCGGTCACCGTGTAGGCGTCGAGGATGCCGACGAGGTTCCCCGCGCGTTCCGCCGGGTTGTGGCCGAGACCCTCGGGGGTGATCGTCGTGGTGAGCGAGATGCCGTCGCGAGCCTGCGCGTACGGCAGTTTCGCGACCGACAGGGCGGAGGCGGCGACGCCGTGGCTGTCGCGGCCGTTCATCGGGTTGGCGCCCGGCGCGAAAGGCTGTCCGGCGCGGCGGCCGTCGGGGGTGTTGCCTGTGTGCTTGCCGTAGACGACGTTCGAGGTGATCGTCAGGACGGACTGGGTGTGCTCCGCGTCCCGGTAGGTGGGGTGGCGGCGGACCTTCGCCATGAACGACTCGACGAGGCCGACGGCGATCCGGTCGGCGCGGTCGTCGTCGTTGCCGTAGGCGGGGAAGTCGCCCTCGGTGCGGAAGTCGACGGCGAGGCCGGTGGCGTCCCGGAACACCTTCACGCGCGCGTACTTGACGGCGGACAGGCTGTCGGCGGCGACGGACAGGCCCGCGATGCCGCAGGCCATCAGGCGGTGCACGGGGTGGTTGTGCAGGGCCATCTCCAGGCGTTCGTAGGCGTACTTGTCGTGCATGTAGTGGATGACGTTGAGGGTGTTCACGTACGTCCCGGCCAGCCAGTCGAGGACCTTGTCGTAGGCGGCGGACAGCTCCTCGTACTCCAGGTACTCCCCCGTCAGCGGCGGCGCCGCGGGCGCGATCTGGTCGCCGGTCATCTCGTCCCGGCCACCGTTGACGGCGTACAGGAGCGCCTTGGCGAGGTTGACGCGGGCGCCGAAGAACTGCATCTGGCGGCCGACCGTCATGGCGGAGACGCAGCAGGCGATCGCGGTGTCGTCGCCGGTGTGCGGGCGGGTGAGTTCGTCGGACTCGTACTGGACGGCGCTGGTGTCGATGGAGACGCGGGCGCAGAACTCCTTGAAGGGGGCGGGCAGCCGGGGCGACCACAGCACGGTGAGGTTGGGTTCCGGTGCGGCGCCGAGGTTGTACAGGGTCTGCAGGAAGCGGAAGGAGGTGCGGGTGACGAGGGTGCGGCCGTCGGCGCCCATGCCGCCGATGGACTCCGTGACCCAGGTGGGGTCGCCGGAGAAGAGGGCGTCGTACTCGGGGGTGCGCAGGAAGCGGACGATCCGCAGCTTGATCACGAAGTCGTCGATCAGTTCCTGGGCGCGCCGCTCGTCGAGGAGGCCGTCCGCGAGGTCCCGCTGGAAGTAGACGTCGAGGAAGGTGGAGGTGCGGCCCAGGGACATCGCGGCCCCGTTCTGCTCCTTCACGGCGGCGAGGTAGCCGAGGTAGAGCCACTGCACGGCCTCGTGGGCGGTGGCCGCGGGGCGGGAGACGTCGCAGCCGTAGGTCGCGGCCATCGTCGTCAGCTCGCCCAGCGCCTTGATCTGTTCGGCGAGTTCCTCGCGGTCGCGGATGACATCGGGGCTGGAGGCGCGGGCGTCCAGCAGGGCCCGCTCGGCCTTCTTGGCCTCGGTCAGGCGGGCCGTGCCGTACAGGGCGACACGCCGGTAGTCGCCGATGATCCGGCCGCGTCCGTAGGCGTCGGGCAGTCCGGTGATGACACCGGCCCGGCGGGCGGCGCGCATCTCGGGGGTGTACGCGTCGAAGACGCCGTCGTTGTGGGTCTTGCGGTAGGTGCCGAAGACCTTCGTGACGAACGGGTCGGGAACGTAGCCGTACGCCTTCAGCCCGCTGACGACCATGCGCAGGCCGCCGTTCGGCATGATCGCGCGCTTCAGCGGGGCGTCCGTCTGGAGGCCCACGATCAGTTCGCGGTCGCGGTCGATCCAGCCGGGGGCGTGGGAGGTGATCGTCGAGGGGGTCGCGGTGTCCACGTCGAGGATTCCCCGGGCGCGTTCCTCGGGGAACAGGGCGCTGACCTTCTCCCAGACGGCCCGGGTGCGGTCGGTGGGGCCGGTCAGGAAGGCGTCGTCGCCCTCGTACGGGGTGTAGTTGGCCTGGATGAAGTCGCGGACGTCGAT
>DATCQX010000296.1:0-2073 GCA_036569285.1 Streptomyces sp. | reverse complement strand
ACGTCAGCTTCTGGTAGGCGTCGACCGAACCCGTGAGGGCCGGACGGCCGCTGCCGTCACGCGGGATCGCGGTGCCGTCGGCGAGGGTGCCGTCGATCGGCGTGTAGGTCGCGCCGCCGTCCGTGGAGACCTCGACGTACTGGTAGTCGAAGTCCTTCTCCAGGTCCCACCACGCGTCCAGGGACAGCGAGGCGGCGGACTTGCCGGTCAAGTCCACAGTGCGCGTAAGGGTGTTGCGCAGGTTGTTGCCGCTGCCGCTCCACCACTGCGTCGCCCCCTGGGCGGGAGCCACGATCGGCGTCGTGACCTCCTTCTCCGGGAGCTGGACGACGACGGCCTGCGGGTTCTTCGTGTTGTACTCGGCAACTCCCAGCTTGTGCGTCGACTTGACGCCTGCCTTGGCCACCTCGTAGTCCAGCCAGCCGAGTTGGAGCTTGTCCCAGGCGTTCATGTCGCCGGGCATGTTGCCGATCTCGTTCTTGCCGGTGCCGAGCCAGGAGCCGGACGACATCAGCGTCCAGAAGCCGGTGGAGTTCTCGCCGCCCGCGGTGTCGTAGTGGTCGGGCAGGCCGAGGTCGTGGCCGTACTCGTGGGCGTAGACGCCGAGTCCGCCGTTCTCCGGCTGGACGGTGTAGTCGCCGACCCAGATGCCGGTGTCGCCGATCTGGGTGCCGCCGAGCTTGTTGCCGGCGGGGCCGGTGACGCCCGAGTCGGTGGAGAAGGCGTACCAGCGGTGCGCCCAGATCGCGTCGGTGCCCTGCGCGCCGCCGCCCGCGGACTCGTCCTCGCCGGCGTGCACGATCTGGAAGTGGTCGATGTAGCCGTCGGGTTCGTTGAAGTTCCCGTCGCCGTCGAAGTCGTAGCGGTCCCACTGGTCGTACTGGGCCAGCGTCGCCTTGATCTCCGCGTCGGTCTTCCCGGCCTTCTTCTGGGCGGCGGCCCAGGCGTTGACGCCGTCCTGCACCGCGTACCAGGCGCCCTGGGGGGCGTCGTTGGAGCCGTAACGGGCCTCGTTGTAGGGGACCTTGACCCAGTCCTGGACGACGCCGTCGACCGAGTAGCGGCCCGAGGACTGCTTCTCGTAGTACTTCTTCACGGAGGCTTCGCCGTTGCCGAAGTACAGGTCCTGGAAGTGCTCGCGGTTGTAATCGGCCTGCCACGCGGTCGAGTTGTCGGTCGCGCGGTCGGGCGCGGCGATCTGGTTGTGCAGCGGGCCGGGGGTGCCGCCGTAGCGGGGGTCGACCTGGTCGCCGAACTCGACGAGGATCGTGAAGATCTTGTCGGTCTTCTCGCGGCCCAGTTCGACGTACTTGCTGTCGCCCTTCTTGCTCTTCAGCTGCACGACCTTCGAGCCGTCGCGGTTCTTGACCGCTGCCTCGCCGGATATGACCTGCTTCAGGGCCTCTTCGCGCTGGGCGTCCTGCGTCTTGCTGAGCGGGCCGTCGAAGTCGTGCTCCCTGCTCTCGACCGGCTGGGGGTCGTGCCGGTCCACCGCCGGGGCCGCCGCGGGGCCCTTGTCGGCCGCCTGAGCCACGGCGAACGTCGAGAACGTGGCCGACGCCGCCGCGAGGGCGACCGCGATGGCAGACGCCCTGAACGTCCAGGATCTACTGGTCACTTGTTGTCAGTCCTCCCGAGCACGCTCCGGCCCGCGCGGACATAAGGGGATGACCTGGGCATGACATTCGGGCATGACAGATCTGCGCGCGGGGGTACGCGTGTTTAGCCAAGTGACGTCATTTGACTACTGGTTGAGAAGAAAAGACAGACCTTGACTCAGTCGTGGTGTGTGCACTATTAGAAGCCGGGGTTCGCATTGCGGACACATGAACTTCACGTCGCGGGCGCGCGCCCCGGCCTCGCGACCTGTTGTCATGACTCCGTGCGCCCCCTGTGCTCCGGACCCGTGCGTCAGGTCACGCTTACCGTTCGTTCCCCTCGGGCATGCACGCGGTTAGAGTCGAGATCTCCCCCGCATCCGAGGACACGATTGCCATGCCTCGTCCGACTGTCGCACAGCTCACGTACGGTACTTGCACCGTCATCCTTTCGACGCTGGCCATGCTGCTGCTG
>DATCQX010000295.1:0-3800 GCA_036569285.1 Streptomyces sp. | reverse complement strand
GTCTCGTACAGAGTTCCCTTGTCCCCCATAACGTCCATCGTCGCACCACCTGCAACCGAGTTACATCCGGTATACCGCAGTCAGTGAGGTCACTTCAGCGTTTTGTCGACATGCCCACAGAGAGACACATCAAACCCACATCTCTTCCAAGACGCACCGAAGGCCCGGATCCTCGTTGGATCCGGGCCTTCGGCCTTCAGTAGCGGGGACAGGATTTGAACCTGCGACCTCTGGGTTATGAGCCCAGCGAGCTACCGAGCTGCTCCACCCCGCGCCGTGTGAAACAACCGTACCACGGCGCGGAGGGAGCCTTTACCGCCGCCAACTCCCTAGGACGAGCTGGGCTTTGGCGACGGCGCCGGACTCGGCGACGAACTGGCCGCCGGAGACGGCTTCTTGGCGTCCTTCCCCGCCGCGGCCTGCGCGTCCTCGGCCCGCTTCAGCGCGGCCTCCAGATCCTTCTGGGCCTGCCCGTACGCCTGCCAGTCGCCCTTCTTCAGGGCGTCCTGGCCGGCGGTGAACGCCTTCTGGGCGTCCTGGAGCGCCTGTTGGACCGTCGGGTTCGACGAGGACGGCGGCGGCGTGGTGCCTCCCCCGCCGCTGTCGGCCGGCGGCGGCGTCGTCGACGTCTCGAAGACCTTGTCGAGGGCCGCCTCCAAGGTGTCCTCGAACGCGGTGTTGCCGTTGTAGGTCACCAGCACCTTGCGCAGCAGCGGGTACTTGAGTCCACCGCCGCGTACGTAGACCGGCTCCACATAGAGCAGTCCGCCGTCGAGCGGCACCGTCAGCAGGTTGCCGTACTCGACCTCGGAGTCGCCGCCTCTCAGCAGCCTGATCGACTCGGCGATGTCCTGCTCGGAGTTGAACTGGCTCTGGACCTGTTTGGGTCCGTCGACAGTCGTGCTGGTCGGCAGTTTCAGGATTCTGATCTTGCCGTAGTCCGCCGTCCCGGCCTCCGCGTCGACCGCCATGAACGCGCTGAGGTTGTCACGGCCGTTGGGCGTGAGCGTCGTCGTCAGCGAGAACGCCTGCGCCTTCTGGTCGGGCATCTTCAGGCTCAGGTAGTACGGCGGGACCGCGTCGCCCGACTTGTTCGTCGGGTCGTCCGGGACCTGCCAGACCTCGCTGCCGCTGAGGAACGTCGTCGCGTCCTTCACGTGGTAGCGGGTGAGCAGTTCGCGCTGGACCTTGAAGAGGTCCTGCGGGTACCGCAGGTGGGCCATCAGGTCCTGGGAGATCGCGCTGCGCGGCTCGACCGTGTCCGGGAACGCCTTCATCCAGGTCTTGAGGACCGGGTCCTGGGTGTCCCACTGGTAGAGCTTGACCTCGCCGGTGTACGCGTCGACGGTCGCCTTCACCGAGTTGCGGATGTAGTTGACCTGGTTCTGCTGGGCCACCACCGCGCGCGAGTTGTTGGCCGCCGTCAGCGAGTCGGCCGTCGTGTCGCCCAGGGTCGTACGCGAGGCGTACGGGTAGCCGTTGGTCGTCGTGTACGCGTCGACGATCCACTGGATCCGCTTGTTCACGACCGCCGGGTAGGCGTCGCCGTCGATCGTCAGCCAGGGGGCGACGGCCTCGACGCGCTCCTTGGGCGTGCGGTTGTACAGGATCCGCGAGCCCTCGCCGATCGCGCCGGAGTACAGGATCTGCGGCTCGCCGAACGCCACCGCGTACGCCGCCCGGTTGACCGGGCTGGAGAGGTTGACGCCGCTCTCGCCGGTGTAGCTGGTGGTCTTCTCGCCGCTGTCGTCGGAGTAGTCGATCTCCTTCTGCGGGCCGCCGACGATCGAGTACGTCGTCGTGCGCTCGCCGTAGTAGATCCGCTGCTGGTACTCGCCGAGCTGGCCCGTGGACGGCAGGTCGGACTCGGTGAACACCGGCCGGCCCTCGGAGTCGACCGAGGTGCCCTGCGCGGCGACGACGCCGTAGCCGTGGGTGTAGCGGAAGTGGTTGTTGATCCAGTTCTTCTTCGGGATGCCGGCGAGGTTGATCTCGCGCAGCCCGATGACCGTGTCCTGGTCCTTGCCGTTCTCGGTGTACCGGTCGACGTCCAGGTTGGTCGGGAAGGCGTAGTAGTTCCGGATCTGCTGGAGCTGCTGGAACGTCGGCGAGACGATGTTCGGGTCCATGATCCGGACGCTGGCCGTCGCGTCGGCGCTCGCCCGCAGCTTGGTCTTGTCCGTCTGCGCCGGCTTGCCCGAGTACTCGGTGACCTGCGCGTCGTCGATGCCGTACGCCTCGCGTGTCGCCTTCAGGTTCTTCGCGACGTACGGGGCTTCCTTCGCCTGCTCGTTCGGCTGGACCTGGAACTTCTGGACGATCGCCGGGTACAGGCCGCCGATCAGGATCGCCGAGAGGACCATCAGGCCGAAGCCGATGACCGGGAGCTGCCAGGTGCGCCGCCACAGGGTGGCGAAGAAGAGCAGGGCGCAGATGACGGCGATGCAGAACAGGATCGTCTTCGCCGGGAGGTAGGCGTTGGCGTCGACGTACCTGAGGCCCGTCCAGCTGTCGGTGGCCTTGAAGTCGCTGGACTTCACGGCCAGGCCGTACCGGTCGAGCCAGTAGGCGACGGCCTTCAGCGCGACGAACACGCCGATCAGCACCGAGAGATGGCCGGTCGCGGCGGAGGTGGCGCGCGCGCCGGGGCTGGTGACGCGCAGCCCGCCGTACAGGTAGTGGGTGAGCGCGGCGGCGATCAGGGAGATGATCGTCGCGGCGAAGCCGAAGCCGAGCAGGAAGCGGTACCAGGGCAGGTCGAACGCGAAGAACGACACGTCCAGGTGGAACTGGGGGTCCTTCTTGCCGAAGGACACGCCGTTGACCCACATCAGCCAGGTGCGCCACTGCCCCGACGCCGAGGCGCCCGCGATCAGGCCCACCAGGGCGGTGATCGCGAGGAGCAGCCACCTCTTGTAGGGGGCGATGCCCATCCGGTAGCGGTCCAGGCTCTGCTGCTCGACGGACATCGCCGCCAGCGGCGGGCGCAGCCGGTGCGCGAGCCAGATGTTGAAGCCGACCGCCAGGGCCATGAGCAGGCCGAAGACGAAGAAGAGCCCGACCTTGGTCCACAGGGTGGTGGTGAACACGGACGAGTACTTCACCGACCGGTACCAGAGCCAGTCGGTCCAGAACCCGGCGAACATGGTGAACGCCATGCCCAGCACGGCCAGCACGCCCAGTGTCAGGAGCAGGGTCCGGGCCCGCCGGGACGGGCGGCCCACTCTGATCCGTGGCCCCGTCGGGCCTCCGCCGCGGTCCGGCATCTGGAAAGCCAAGGTGGCACCTCGAAGTTCGCTGTCGATCCCTCAGGCCCGCGTTTTCGCCGACCCCTCGTGGCCCGATGTGATCACGGGCCCACACCTATGCAACTTACTCACCGTTTACTCGGTTCCCGATTCAGGTCACGAACGAGGCAGGATTGTGACCATGTCCAACACTCCCATGGCGGCGAGCCCGCTCACCCGGGCCGTACTGGAGATCGACGAGTACGTCTCCGGTCTCGGCTGGGACCAGCCCGCCCGCCTCTTCGCCCTCGTCGACACCGCGCGCCTGCGCCGCGAGGAACCCCGCCTCGCCGCTCAGCTCGGTCTCGACGACGCGCCCGAGACCCCCGGTCTCACCCCGATCGAGCAGGACGAGGTGCCCGCCGCCCAGCCGCTCGACGAGTTCCTCGCCACGATCGCCTGGCCCGCCGCGGTCACCGGCTGCGCCCTGACCGTCGAGCGCCTCATGCTCCCCCCGTCCGCCGAGGCCCAGGTCCCCTCCGACCTGAACGAGGCGAAACTCGCCAAGTGGGT
>DATCQX010000294.1:0-2964 GCA_036569285.1 Streptomyces sp. | reverse complement strand
TCCCAGGGCTTGACGGTGGAGTTCAGCTCGCCGCCCACGTACTGGATCGGCTTCTGCACATGCGGGAGCAGGGCTTCGAGCTGCGGGAACACCGACTCGACAGACATCGCGGCGAACTTTCGTGAGCTGATATGGGTGGCCTCCCAGCCTAACGCGACCGGAAGGCCTCCTCGCCCGCTCAGAGCCCGGTGCCGCCCTTCAGCTCCGCCCACAGCTCCGGCAGCCGCGCCTCGTCGGCGGCGGCGCGCTGTTCCTCCCTGCCGTACAGCAGCCCGTACGTGAACCCGTTCTCGCCCGCCGCGTGCGCCTGACCTGCGATGTCGCGCAGCGACTCGCGGGCCATGACGCTGTCCTGGTGGTCGCCGAGGAGGTTCTGGAGGGACTTGGCGGCCTTGACCAGCGCGGTCGCCGGATCCCCGAGCGCCGGTTCGGCGGCCTCGGCCGAGTACCTCGTCCGCTTCGCCTTCTTGCGCGCCTCGTGCAGCGCGAGGTCCCGCCCGGGCCCGGGCGACGGCTGCGCGAGCGCCTCCTCGACCAGCGCCGCGACCTTCGCGAAGTCCTTCCGGACGGCCTTGGCGAGCACCTTCTCCGGCTTCCCGGCTGCCGCTTCCAACAGGGGCGGCTCCGCGATGACCGCGTCCAGCGCGTCGAGCAGCGCAAGGTACCGCTTCCCGTCGAGGACGGCGATGAGGCGACGGCGTGATCCGCCCCGGCGGGCGTGCGACCAGGTGCGGACGCGGGTGCGGACGGGGCCGACGACGAGCTGCCTCGGCAGCTTGTCCAGGGCCGCCGTGATCCGCTCGGTGAGGACCTCCCGGTCCCGGTCGACGCCGAGTTCCCCCGCGAGCCACTTCAGCTCCTCACCGATGGGGTCGGTGACCGTGCGGTCCAGCACCTTGCCGAACGACTTGAACGCACTGCGCGTCCGCCGCGTGGCCACCCGCATCCGGTGCACCGAGTCGAACTCGTCCTGCCGGACGGCGGGGTCGAGGGCGAGGATCGCGTCGCGCTGGGCGCGGAGGTAGGCGAGGACGTGGTGGGCGGCGGTGCCGGGGCTGGGGACGGCGGTGGCGGGGGTGGCCGGCGTTTCCGCCGCGGGCTTCTTGGACCCGGCCCGCTTGCCCTTCCCCTCCTTCGGCCTGCCCTTCTTCGACACCGTCTCCGCCAGTGCCCGCGCCAGTTTCGACGCCGACGCCGACGGGCGCACCCCGGCCTTGCGGAGCCGTTTCTCGATCTGGTCGAGGAGCGCGGGGTCGCCCCCGTCGGCGAGCTCCACCTCGATCTCGGACCACTGGACGGCGCCGTCGCCCCCGCTGAGCCGCTCGGCCCGCACCGCGTCCACACTCACCTCGGCGAGCAGCCGGCCCTCGCCGTCGACCAGTTCCCGCACGTCCCGCGCGGACCGCAACCGCACCACGGGCACCAGCTCGGCCCCCCGCACCCGCGCTCTGACCAGCCCCGCGAGGCTGCGCGGCAGACTCGGTGAGAGGGGTGCCCGCACCTCGTCCCGCACCCCCGGCCCCACCGGAAGCTTCAGATGCCACCCGGCGTCCGATCCCCCGGTCCGGCGCCGCAGGGTGATGGAGGCCGCCGCCAGCCGCTCGTCCCGGGTGTCGTAGTAGGTGGCGTCCAGCTCCGCCACACCCTTGTCGACCACGGTCTCGATCCCGGCGACGCCGGTCAGGTCCGGAAGCCCGCTCTCGTCGGATTCGTACTTGCGCTCGATCTCGCGTTTCGTCTCCGCCATGAGTTGAATCTAGTGGCAGTCGGGGCAAAGCGGCAGAGGGGGCTGAAGGGTGAATCCACGGCGAACGGCCGGATAACCACCCGGCCGTCCGCCCGCCGGCCGGGACCTCACGCGGACATGGGTCTCTGCACCTTGATGGACTGCAGCAGCCCCACCGCCACCCAGACCGCGAACATCGACGACCCCCCGTACGACACGAACGGCAGCGGCAGACCGGTGACCGGCATGATCCCGAGCGTCATGCCGATGTTCTCGAACGCCTGGAACGCGAACCACGCGACGATCCCGGCCGCCACGATCGTCCCGTACAGCTCCGTCGTCTCCCGGGCGATCTTGCAGGCCCGCCACAGGACCACGCCGAGCAGCAGGATGATCAGGCCCGCGCCCACGAAGCCCAGCTCCTCGCCGGCCACGGTGAAGACGAAGTCCGTCTGCTGCTCCGGCACGAACTGGCCCGTCGTCTGCGAGCCGTGGAAGAGGCCCGAGCCGGTGAGGCCGCCCGAGCCGATCGCGATCCGCGCCTGGTTCGTGTTGTAGCCGACGCCCGCCGGGTCCAGCTCCGGGTTGGCGAACGCCGCGAACCGCGCGATCTGGTACTCGTCCAGGATCCCCAGCTGCCAGACCGCGAGCGCGCCGGCGGCGCCCGCGCCGAGGAGGCCGAAGACCCAGCGGTTCGAGGCGCCGGAGGCGAGGAGGACGCCGAGGACGATCATCACCATCACCATCACCGAACCGAGGTCCGGCATCAGCATGACGATCAGCATCGGGACCGAGGCGAGGGCCAGGGCCTGGAGGACCGTGCGGTGGTCGGGGTACGGCTTGTCGCCCGCGTCCACTCGCGCCGCGAGCAGCATCGCCATGCCGAGGATGATCGTGATCTTCACGAACTCCGAGGGCTGGAGGGAGAAGCCGCCGCCGAGGACGATCCAGGAGTGGGCGCCGTTGACCGTGGAGCCGAGGGGGGTGAGGACGAGGAGGATGCCGAACACCGAGAGGCCGTAGAGGATCGGGACCGCGTTGCGCAGGGTGCGGTGGCCGAGCCAGACCGTGCCGATCATCAGGGCGAAGCCGATGCCGGTGTTCATGAGGTGGCGGAGGAGGAAGTAGTACTGGTCGCCCTGGTTGATCTCCGTGCGGTTTCGCGTCGCGGAGAAGACCAGGAGGGAGCCGATGAAGGAGAGGGAGAGGGCGGCGAGCAGTATGGGCCAGTCGAGGCG
>DATCQX010000293.1:0-10035 GCA_036569285.1 Streptomyces sp. | reverse complement strand
GGGGGGAACGCGGCTTGTGCACACGTGCCGGGCATGTACGTATGCGCTGGATACAGTGCCCGCATGAACTCTGGCGCGGCCCCCTTCGACGAGTTGGACCGGAAGATCGTCACGGCGTTGATGGCGAACGCGCGGTCCAGTTTCGCCGAGATCGGGGCGGCGGTGGGGCTGTCGGCGACGGCGGTGAAGCGGCGGGTGGACCGGCTGCGGGAGACCGGGGTGATCACGGGGTTCACGGCGACGGTGAAGCCGTCCGCGCTGGGCTGGCGCACGGAGGCGTACGTGGAGGTGTACTGCGAGGGCGCCGCGCCCCCTCGGCGGCTCGCGGAGGTGGTGCGCAACCATCCGGAGATCACGGCGGCGATGACGGTGACGGGCGGGGCGGACGCGCTGCTGCACGTGCGGGCGCGGGACGTGGAGCACTTCGAGGAGGTGCTGGAGCGGATCCGGACCGAGCCGTTCATCAGGAAGACGATCAGCGTGATGGTGCTGTCCCACCTGCTGCCGGAGGCCCCGGAGGCGGGCGCCAGCGGTCCCGCACCAGACGTGCGTGAAGATGCTTGAACACGCAGCAATCCTGCGCGGACACGCAGCGTCGGTTGCTTGTCGGGCGCCCCGGTGAATTCCTACCGTTGATCACGTCCGGTAGATCTCACTGGAAAAGCGGAGGAAACCCTCTGTGCCCGACTCCCGTGTGCCGCGCCCCCGGCGGTTCCTCGTCTGTGAACCCCGGCACTTCGCCGTGCAGTACGCGATCAACCCCTGGATGCATCCCGACACCCCCGTGGACGTCGACCTCGCGCAGGAGCAGTGGCAGTCGCTGATCCGCGCGTACCGGGCCCACGGCCACACCGTGGACACCGTCGAGCCCGCCCCCGGCCTGCCGGACATGGTGTTCGCCGCGAACTCGGCGGTCGTCGTGGACGGCCGGGTCCTCGGCTCCCTCTTCCACGCGCCCGAGCGGCGCCCCGAGTCCGTCCACTACGACACCTGGTTCAAGGCCGCCGGGTACGACGTGCGCCGACCCGAGCACGTCGTCGAGGGCGAGGGCGACCTCGTCTGGACGGGCCGCTACCTGCTGGCCGGGACGGGTTTCCGCACGTCGCGGGAGGCGCACCACGAGGCGCAGGAGTTCTTCGGCCGGCCGGTGATCGCGCTGACGCTGACCGACCCGTACTTCTACCACCTGGACACGGCGCTGTTCGTGCTGGACGACGCCAACATCGTCTATTTCCCCGAGGCGTTCTCGCCGGGCAGCCGTGAGGTGCTGGCGGCCCTGTACCCGGACGCGGTCCTCGCCACCCGGGACGACGCGCTGGCGTGGGGTCTCAACTCCGTCTCCGACGGCCGGCACGTCTTCATCGCGCCGCGCGCCGAGGCGCTGGCCGAGCGGCTCGCCGGCCACGGCTATGTCCCCGTCCCCGTCGACCTCTCCGAGTTCCACAAGGCCGGCGGGGGCATCAAGTGCTGCACGCAGGAGATCCGCTGATGACGATGGTGTCCGAACCGCGTACCTCTGCCGACCTGATCCGGGCCGAGGAGCCCGTCCTCGCGCACAACTACCATCCGCTGCCCGTCGTGGTCGCCCGCGCGGAGGGAGCCTGGGTCGAGGACGTCGACGGCCGCCGCTATCTCGACCTGCTCGCCGGGTACTCGGCCCTCAACTTCGGCCACCGGCACCCGGCGTTGACCGAGGCGGCCCACCGGCAGCTCGACCGCCTCACCCTCACCTCCCGCGCCTTCCACAACGACCGTCTCGCCGAATTCGCCGCCCGCCTGGTGAAGTTGACCGGCTACGACATGATGCTCCCGATGAACACGGGCGCGGAGGCCGTGGAGAGCGGCATCAAACTGGCCCGTAAGTGGGCGTACGACGTGAAGGGCGTCCCCGACGGGCAGGCGACCATCGTCGTCGCGGCCGACAACTTCCACGGCCGCACCACGACGATCGTCAGCTTCTCCACGGACGAGTCGGCCCGCGCCGGCTTCGGCCCCTTCACGCCCGGTTTCCGGATCGTCCCGTACAACGACCTCGCCGCACTGGAGGCGGCGATCGACGAGACGACGGCGGCGGTCCTGATCGAGCCCATCCAGGGCGAGGCGGGCGTCCTCGTCCCGGACGACGGATACCTCACCGGCGTACGGGAGGTGACCCGGCGCCTGGGCTGCCTTTTCATCGCGGACGAGATCCAGTCGGGCCTCGGCCGCACCGGGCACACGCTGGCCGTCCAGCACGAAGGCGTCGTCCCCGACGCGGTGTTGCTGGGCAAGGCGCTCGGCGGCGGCATCGTCCCCGTCTCGGCGGTCGTCGGCCGCCGGGAGGTTCTCGGCGTCCTGCATCCCGGCGAGCACGGCTCCACGTTCGGCGGGAATCCGCTCGCGGCGGCGGTGGGGACGGCGGTGGTCGACCTGTTGGAGACCGGCGAATTCCAGCGCCGGGCCGCCGAGTTGGGAGTCGTCCTGCGGGAGGGGCTGAGCGAGCTGGTGGGGCGGGGGGTCGTCGGGTTCCGGGCGCGGGGTCTGTGGGCGGGCGTCGATGTGGACCCCGCCCTCGGTACCGGCCGGGAGATCAGCGAACGCCTGATGCGGGAGGGGGTTCTCGTGAAGGACACGCACGGATCGACGATCCGGATCGCTCCGCCGCTGTGCATCACGGAGGAGGAACTGCGGTCGGCGATCGGGGCGTTGGGGAGGGTGCTGGGCTGATCGGGGGCGTTCGGGCGGGGCGAGGGGAGGTTCGGGCGCGGCCCGTTCCCGAACTCCCCCGCCCCGCCTACACTGACCCCACTTTTGGGTACCGGCTGACCTGCCGGAACGTCGGGGCGAGGAGCGGGCCTTGTTCTATCGGCTGTTGAAGTACGTGCTGTTGGGTCCGCTGTTGAAGTTGCTGTTCCGGCCTCGGATCGAGGGGTTGGAGTATGTGCCGGAGGAGGGGGCGGCGATCGTCGCGGGGAACCATCTGTCGTTCTCCGACCACTTCTTGATGCCGGCGGTGATCAAGCGGCGGATCACGTTCCTCGCCAAGGCGGAGTACTTCACCGGGCCGGGGGTGCGGGGGCGGCTGACCGCCGCGTTCTTCCGCAGTGCGGGGCAGATTCCTGTCGACCGGTCGGGGAAGGAGGCCGGGCAGGCGGCCATCCGGGAGGGGCTCGGGGTGCTGGGCAAGGGGGAGTTGCTCGGGATCTATCCGGAGGGGACGCGGTCGCACGACGGGCGGCTGTACAAGGGGAAGGTGGGGGTGGCCGTGATGGCGCTGACCTCCGGGGTGCCGGTGGTGCCGTGCGCGATGATCGGGACGTTCGAGGCGCAGCCGCCGGGGCAGAGGTTCCCGAGTCTGCGTCCGGTGACGATCCGGTTCGGGGAGCCGATGGAGTTCTCGCGGTATGCGGGGATGGAGCGCGAGAAGGCGGTTCTGCGGGCCGTCACCGACGAGATCATGTACGCGATCATGACGCTGTCGGGGCAGGAGTACGTGGATCAGTACGCGGCGGTCGCGAAGGCCGAGGCGCAGGGGGAAGGGCAGGCGCAGGGGCAGAAGTTCCCGCGTATGCCGCTGAGTTGACGTACGGAACGAAGGGGGTGGACCGAGTCGGCCCACCCCCTCAGCTCGGTTCAGCTCACGGCTTCGGCGTGGCGTGCGGCCCGCACACCACGTCGGCCGCGTCCAGCGTGCCGTTCAGGAGGTACGCGTCGACCCGCTGGTTGATGCAGGGGTTGACCAGGGCCGTCACACCGTGGGAGCCCGCGCCCTTCTCGGTGATGAGACGGGAGCCCTTGAGGCGCTTGTGGAGGGAGACGGCGCCCGCGTACGGGGTGGCGGCGTCACGCTCGGACTGGACGATGAGGAGCTTCGGGAGCCCCTTGCCGGTCCGGACCTCGATCGGCGTCTGCTGCTTGGTCTTCCACGTGGCGCACGGCAGGTTGAGCCAGGCGTTGGCCCACGTCATGAACGGGTAGTCCTTGTTCAGACGCGTGTTGTCGCGGTCCCACTTCCGCCAGCTCGTCGGCCACTTGGCGTCCGCGCACTCGACGGCCGTGTAGACGGCGTTGCCGTTCTCGGAGGCGATGTTGCCGGCCGTGTCGGAGAGGTCGGGCCCGGCGGCGTCGATGACGGCCTGGACGTTCCCGGCGAAGTACTCGCTGAGGACCTTGGCGGTGGAGACCCACGAGGAGTCGTAGTACGGCGCGTTCTGGAAGAAGCCGATCAGCTCGGCCGGTCCGACGACCCCGCCGAGGGGCGCCTTCTTGGCGTCGGCCCGCAGCTTCAGCCACTTCGCCTGGACCTGGGCGCGCGTGGTGCCGAGGTGGAAGGCGGCGTCGTTGGCGGCGACCCAGTCCTCCCAGTCCTTCCAGCGGCCCTCGAAGGCGACGTCCTGGTCCAGGTTGGCCTGGTACCAGATCTTCTCGCGCGACGGGTCGACGACGCTGTCGAAGACCATCCGGCGCACGTGCGTCGGGAACAGGGTGCTGTAGACGGCGCCGAAGTAGGTGCCGTAGGACGCGCCGAGGAAGTTGAGCTTCTTCTCGCCGAGCGCGGCGCGGATGACGTCGAGGTCACGCGCGTTGTTCGGGGTGGTGAGGTACGGCAGCAGCGCGCCGCTGCGCTCGGCGCAGCCCTCGGCGTATTCGCGGGCGAGCTTGCGCTGGGCGCGCTTGTCGGCCTCGGAGCCGGGGACCGGGTCCATCTTGGGCGCCTTCACGTACTCCTGCGGGTCGACGCAGGAGATCGGCGCGGACTTGCCGACGCCGCGCGGGTCGAAGCCCACGAAGTCGTACGCCTTGGACACGTTGACCCATACGGGGGCCTTGGTGACGACGCGGCGCGGGAAGCGCAGGCCGGAGGCGCCGGGGCCGCCGGGGTTGTAGATGAGGGCGCCCTGGCGCTCCTGGGGCGTCCCGGTGTTGCCGATGCGGTCGACGGCGAGCTTGATCTGCTTGCCGTAGGGCCTGGCGTAGTCGACGGGGACGGTCACCCAGCCGCACTTGATGGGCTTCTCGAGACCCCAGCTCTCGGGGCAGTCCTGCCAGTCGATCCCGGCCTTCGCGGCCCTCGCGGCGGCGATCGCGGTTCCGGCGGCCTCACGGCCCTGGCCGTAGGAGGCGGGGGTGGAGCCGGTCGTCGCGCTCGCGGTGGGCGCCGCGACGGCCCCGGCTATCAGGGCCGCCGTCACCAGCGCTCCGGAAGAGCCCAGCGCGAGGGTTCTGTGGCGTCTCAAAGGGGTCTCCTACACAGTTGACATGTCCGTGTAGGGATCCTGTCTGTTGTACGTTTCCTGTGCACAGGGGCGAACCCGGTTCTTTGCCAATCCGATAAGCGGATCACGGTGTCCGTTCACCGGAATCATCGGCTCAGCCCGGCGAGCGCCTCGTCCAGCACCCGCCGCAGCACGAGACCGTTCGGGGCGAGCGCCGTCACGAGCGCGGCGGGACCGTTCAGCGGGACGACACTGGCGGCGCCGTCGGCGAGCACCCGCACCGGCGCCGGGGTGTCCGTGAACTCCGGGCGGACGACGAGGAACTGCCCGAGGGCCCGGTGGCCGCCGAGCACGGCGGGCCCGTCCCAGCCGCCCGGCGCTCCGGGACCGCAGGACAACTCCTGGTCCAAGACGGGGTGTTCACCGATCCGCAGGGTCAACCGGCTGGTGAGCCTGCCGGGTTCCTCCCCGGCGCGGCCGAGGATCTGTTCCTCCCGGTACACGAGACGCGCGCCGGGTTCGAGGTCGATGCGTGTCGTGACGCACAGGTCGCTGCCGTTCGCGGAGATCAACGGCTCGGGCAGCCAGTGGAGTTCACCGGCCACGTGCAGCCGGACGTCGTACCGCGCCTCCCCTTTGTGCTGGCCCGGCAGCGCGATGGTCGCGGCGGCCGAGCCGAGGGACAGCCGGGCGCCGGTGTCGACGGCGGCCTCGACGCGGAAGCGGTCGCCGCCGAGCGGTCCGCTCATCGCGCCGACGAGCAGCGCCCGTGCCGTGTCCGGGTGTTCGGCGCGGGTGCGGCGCAGGGCGAGCGGGCCGTCACTCTCCAGGACGGGCAGCGCGGTCCCGCCCCGGCCGTCGGGAGCGGCCCGCAGCCGGGCGGTCGCCTTTACGCCGTCCACGCACGCACCTGCGCCCGCACCCAGGCGGCGACGTCGGTGACGCCCGCCTCGCCGCGCAGCGACTGGAAGACGACCGGGAGTTCGGCGCGCTGCGCCTTCGCGTCGGCGGCCATGCGGGCGAGGTCGGAGCCGACGTGGGGGGCGAGGTCGGTCTTGTTGACGACGAGGAGGTCGGCGGTGGTGACGCCGGGGCCGCCCTTGCGGGGGATGTCGTCCCCGCCGGCGACGTCGATGACGAAGATCTGCGCGTCCACGAGGCCCTTGGAGAAGGTCGCGGTGAGGTTGTCGCCGCCGGACTCGACGAGGATGAGGTCGAGGGGGCCGACACCGTCCTCCAGGTCCTCGACGGCTTCGAGGTTGGCGGAGATGTCGTCGCGGATCGCGGTGTGCGGGCAGGCGCCGGTCTCGACGGCGGCGATGCGCTCGGGGGGCAGGACAGCCTCCCTGAGCAGGAATTCGGCGTCCTCGCGGGTGTAGATGTCGTTGGTGACGACGGCGAGGCTCAGTTCGTCGCGCAGTGCGCGGCAGAGGGCGGCGACGGTGGCGGTCTTGCCGGAGCCGACGGGGCCGCCGAGGCCGATGCGGAGGGCTCGGCGGGTGCCGTCGGAGCGGTGGGCGTCGGCGCTGGGCGCTGCCGCGTGGGAGTGCGGGTGGTCGAGGTGCATGAGGTGACTCCTGGAAGAGGGGTGAGGTCAGGGAGGTCGAGTGGGGCGATTATCGGATGATCCGACCGGCTTTCGGGAGGCTTCGGGCAGCCCACAACCCCTTCGGGCAGCTCACGGCGTCTCGGACGACTCACGGCATCTTCGGGCGGCTCACGACGCGAACAACCTCCCCTGCCGCCCCGCGTGCACCTCCGCCCCCAGCTCCAGCAACGGCGCCGAGGCGGCGGGCAGTTCGGGTGGCGTCGCCGTCCCCGCGGCCACCGCCGTGTCCACGACCCGGTCCATCTCCGGCGCCAGCCGGGCCAGTACGCCGGTCGCCTGGAACGGGTCGAGGCTCAGCAGCCGCACCACGGCCGTCGCCGGCCCGCTGACGCTCTCGTACACCGAGCAGTACGCGGCGTCCGACGCGCCGAGCCCCGCGGCGCGGGCCGTCACCCCCAACACCACAGGCTGATGCGCCCCCTTGGGGAACTCCCGCGCCAGCGCGTCGAGTTCGGGCCCGGGCCAGGTCGCCCGCGCCGCCCGCATCAGTTGCCGCCCCAGCTTGCGGGCGGCAATCCGCAGTGCCGGGGAGGGAGTTCGCGCGTCCGCCTCGGCGTCCAGCCGCACCGGGTCGGCGCCGGCCGCAGCCGCCGAGGCCAGTGCCGCCGAGACGAGTCCCGTCGTCCACAGCCGGCCCCGGCAGAACGCCTCCAGGTCCTCGACTCCCTTGACCCGTCCCGCCCTCACGGCTTCCTCCGCCCCGCCGGAGTGCGCGTGGCCTCCGGCGGGGAAGCGGCCGTCGGCGAGGATCAGCAGCGTTGCCCTGGACATCGTCAGAACAGGAAGTAGCGCTGGGCCATGGGCAGTTCGGCCGCAGGCGTGGCCTCCACCAGCTCGCCGTCGATGTGCACGGCGAAGCTGTCGGGGTCGACGCGGACGTCCGGACGGGCGTCGTTCTCCCGCATGTCCGCCTTCGTGACCGTGCGCGTGGAGTCGATCGCGACGAACCGCTTGCCGAGCTGGAGCCGCTCGGGGAGGCCGTCCTCGATGGCCAGCGGGGCCACGAAGTTGAAGGAGTTCGCGGCGGGGGCGCGGCCGATCGCGCCGTACATGGGGCGCGGCAGGATCGGCTGCGGGGTGGGGATGGAGGCGTTGGCGTCGCCCATCTGCGCGTAGGCGATCTGCCCGCCCTTGACGACGAGGTGGGGCTTCACGCCGAAGAACGCGGGCTCCCACAGGACGAGGTCGGCGAGCTTGCCGGTCTCGACGGAGCCGATCTCGCGGGCGAGGCCCTGCGCGATCGCCGGGTTGATCGTGTACTTGGCGACGTAGCGCCGTACGCGGTGGTTGTCGGCGCGGCCGTCGCCGGGGAGGGCGCCGCGCCTGCGCTTCATGACGTGGGCGGTCTGCCAGGTGCGCAGGATGACCTCGCCGACGCGGCCCATGGCCTGGGAGTCGGAGGAGATGATCGAGATCGCGCCGAGGTCGTGGAGGATGTCCTCCGCACCGATGGTGGAGGGCCGGATGCGGGACTCCGCGAAGGCGAGGTCCTCGGGGACGGCCGGGTTGAGGTGGTGGCAGACCATCAGCATGTCGAGGTGTTCCTCGGCGGTGTTGACGGTGTAGGGGCGGGTCGGGTTGGTGGAGCTGGGCAGGACGTTGGCCTGCGAGACGACCGTCATGATGTCGGGCGCGTGCCCGCCGCCCGCGCCCTCGGTGTGGTAGGCGTGGATGCCGCGTCCGGCGATCGCGGCGAGGGTGTCGCCGACGAACCCGGCCTCGTTCAGCGTGTCGGTGTGGATGGCGACCTGGATACCGGTCTGGTCGGCGACGGTGAGGGACGCGTCGATGACGGCCGGGGTGGAGCCCCAGTCCTCGTGGAGCTTCAGGCCGAGGGCGCCGCCGCGGATCTGGGAGAGCATCGCGTCGTGCGAGACGGTGTTGCCCTTGCCGAGGAAGCCGATGTTGAGCGGGTACTGCTCCATCGCCTCCAGCATGCGGGCGAGGTGCCAGGGGCCGGGCGTGACGGTCGTCGCCTTGGAGCCCTCGGCGGGTCCGGTGCCGCCGCCGACGAGGGTGGTGACGCCGGAGGAGAGGGCCTCGTCCGCGATCTGCGGGCAGATGAAGTGGACGTGCGCGTCGACCGCGCCGGCCGTGAGGATACGGCCGTTGCCCGCGATGATCTCGGTCTCGGGGCCGATGACGAGGTCGGGGTGGACGCCGTCCATGGTGTCGGGGTTGCCCGCCTTGCCGATCCCGGTGATCCGGCCGTCCCGGATGCCGACGTCCGCCTTGACGACGCCCCAGTGGTCGACGATCACCGCGCCCGTGATGACCGTGTCGGGCGTGCCGTCGGCGCGCGTGGCGCGGGCCTGGCCCATCGACTCGCGGATGACCTTGCCGCCGCCGAACACGGCCTCGTCACCGGCGAGTCCGGGGCCGCCCGAGCGGTCCTCCTCGATCTCGATCAGCAGGTCGGTGTCCGCGAGGCGGATGCGGTCGCCGGTCGTCGGGCCGAACAGGTCGGCGTACGCGGCGCGCGAGATCTCAGGCATCGAGGGCACCTCCGGTCTCCCCGCGCAGCCCCGGCACGATCCGGGCGCCGGCCAGCGGGACGAGTTCGACGTCGACGGGGATCCCCGGTTCGAAGCGGACGGCCGTCCCGGCGGCGACGTTGAGCCGCTTGCCGTGGGCCGCCGGGCGGTCGAACTCCAGGCCGGGGTTGGCCTCGGCGAAGTGGTAGTGGGAGCCGACCTGCACGGGGCGGTCGGCGGCGTTCAGGACGGTCAGCCGGGTGACCTCGCGGCCCGCGTTGTACACGATCGGGCCGTCCTCGAACAGGATCTCTCCGGGGATCATCGCGGCGCCCTTCAGACGATCGGGTCGTGGACGGTGACGAGTTTCGTGCCGTCCGGGAAGGTCGCCTCGACCTGGACGTCGTGGATCATCTCGGGGATGCCCTCCATGACGTCGTCCCTGGTGAGCAACTTCCGCCCGGACGCCATGAGTTCCGCGACGGTACGGCCGTCCCGGGCGCCTTCGAGGATGTGCGAGGTGATCAGCGCGACGGCCTCGGGGTGGTTCAGCTTGAGGCCGCGCGCGCGGCGCTTCTCGGCGACGTCGGCCGCCACGTGGATCAGCAGCCTCTCCTGCTCGTGCGGGGTCAGTTGCACGTCCCACCTCACCTCCTCACGCCGGACCGTGCGGGGTCCGGCTGCCGCGGCCACGGGAAAAGCCCAGGTGGCGTGATCGGAGGCTAGTTGGGAAGCGTTTCAGGGACGTTAACCGAGC
>DATCQX010000292.1:0-7528 GCA_036569285.1 Streptomyces sp. | reverse complement strand
GTCCCTGCACGCGGCGGGCGCGCACCTGGTGCTCACCACGCGGACCGCCGACTCGCTGCCCGGCGCCGCCGCCGGGCTCGACGGGCCCGCCGAGGTCGTCACCGCCGTCGCCGACGTCCGCAACGACGCCGAGCTGGCCGCGGCCGTCAAGCTGGCCACCGAACGGCTCGGCGGGATCGACGTCCTGGTCAACAACGCCGGTGTGCCCGGACCGGCAGGCCCCGCCTGGGAGAACTCCCCGGCCGAGTGGCGGCACACCCTGGAGGTCAATCTGGAGGGCCCCCTGGCCGCCTGCCGTGCGGTGCTGCCCGGCATGATCGAGCGCGGCCACGGGCGGGTCGTCTCGATCTCCAGCCACGCGGGGCACACCCGCTGGCCGTACGTCAGCGCCTACTCCGTCTCCAAGGCGGCGGTGAACAAACTCACCGAGAACCTCGCCATCGAACTGCTCCCGCACGGCATCACCGCGTTCAGCTACCACCCCGGAATCGTGGACGTCGGCCTCGGCGCGATCGACCCCGACACCCGCGACAGCGACAACCCCTGGGAGCGCCGCCTCGCGTCCTGGCTCGACACCCAGCGCGAGGCCGGCCGCTACGTCCCCCTCGACGAGGCCGTCGCCAACCTGATCCGCCTGATCCGAGGCGACGCGGACGCCCTCACCGGCCGCTACCTGACCTACGAGGACGACATCCACTCCCTCGCCGCGGCCACCGGACGCGCCTGACGCCGCGCCGCGCGAGCGCGCGCCGACATGAGACGGACCGGCACCCTCCGGCCGCATTTCGGTTGCCGGTCCACCCCCGACAGAGGCAGTTCGAGCTGGGAGAGTGCGCTTCGGGGACCGGGGAGATCATCAGCCTGCCCGGCGAGGGCCCGGAGCGGAGGGCTGCGTCGTGCGCCCACCGATGCCGAGCCCAGCGTCTCCGGACGACGGTGAGTCGTCCCGGTCTCTCCGGACCACCCCCCACTCCGCGAGCCGTTCGGCGACGAAGGTCGGGCTCACCCGGAACTCGCGGGCCAGGGCTGCTGCTGACGTCCCTTGGCGGTAGCGGTCCGCCACGGTCTCCTGTGCGGTGATGAACTCTGTGCGTGCTGCCCGTACTTCCGTACTGCTGCGGCGACGGGCGCGGCCCTTGAACACGCGGGCGCCTGCTCTGCGATAGAGCAGCGCGTCGACCAGGTTGCGGCGTTGCTCGCCCCAGTCGTCGAACCGTCGCCCCAGCCAGCCGGGGGTGACGCCGTACTCCTCCGCGAGGCCGCTGAGCGGGACGCCCGTGCGGTAACGCCGGATCACCAACTCGCGTTCGTCCAGGACACGTTGTCTGGCGGCGGCGCGCTCCGAGGTCACAGCACCTCCCATGAGTGCTCGCTGCTCCGGGGGACGATCACGGCGCACCCTCGGGCGCGGGAGCACCGGCGTGGCCGGTGTCGTGGGTGGCGATGCGGACGCGGTTGTCGATGGCCGCCGAGTGGTCGCCGCGCGCGGTCGCCTCCCTCGCGGCCTTGGCGTACCGCGCGCACTCGGCGCAGTCGTGGATGGGGTCGGTCGGTGAAGTGGTCTCGGTTTTCACGGGTTTGTCTCCTTCAGGGGTTCCGGTGGTGTGGCATGTGCGGCGGTATGTCTCACCTCCGGTCCGCCTGCGGTGTCAGGTTGTACAGGTCCCGGCAGCTCCCGCAGGCGTACAGGACGAACGTGGCGCCCCGGCCTTTCCTGATGAGGCTGATCATCCGCACGCCGTAGGCGTATGCGTCGTGCCAGGTGCAGAAGCCGTAGATGCCGGGGCCGGTCACCGGTGCGCCTCGATCAGCTTCCAGAGGGCGGTCGCGACCTCACACGCGGGGCCGGAGTGGTCGATGCCGCACGACTCGCACATGCCGGGGTGCACCCTGAGTGACCGTCGGCCGACCTCGGAGACGCAACTGCGGCAGGCACGGGGGAACCAGACCCCGTCCGGCTCGTCGTGCTGCTCGCCCAGGTCGATCACGGTGTCGGCGGTGAGCACGATCGCGCACCACGTGCACTTCGCACCGCGCTGCTGCTCGTCCGTCAGGGTGTCTCGGTCGGGAAGGCCCAGCAGCGGAAGGATGCTGCGCGGCACCTCGTACACGCGAGTGGCACTCTGTCTGGTTGCGAACCCGTGCGGGTCCACGGCAATGACCACCGCCGAGGTCGGCCGGCGCGGTCCGGGGGTAGTGTCCATGAGTCGGCGCTCCTGTCAGCGTTGGCCGCGCCCCGGGGCCGCCGCGAACGGTCGCCGGGGTTTCCTCGCGGCAAGACCTATTCGGGTTCGTGCAGTACTGCGCTGTCGGCGAGTGCCGCCTCCAAGGCGGCCGGGTCGGTGAACCAGCCGTCATCTCCGGGGCAGACCAGCCAGTACGCGCCCGGCCCGCTCGTGCGGCGCAGCGGCGGGATCGCCACCACCGATCCGAGGCCCAAGAGGCGGGTGCCCTCGGTACTCCAGACCTTGGCTGCACCAACGGCGACGAAGAAGTACAGAGTGTCTCCAGCCGAGTTCACGGTCGCGGCACCGCAGCGGACGGTAACGGCTTCGTCGGCACGAACGGCCTCCTTGATCACCTGGAATTCGGTGCAACCAAGACTGACCCCGTGAGGCATCAGTTCCGAGGACTTCAAGGGGACTTCTTCGAGCCGCAAAGGGGACTTTCCTTTCCCCGCAAGAGTGATACCTAGCCTCCAGTAGGGCTTTTGGAGACACTGTCCGGGGTTCGATGTGGAGGTGGGGCAGTGGCACGACCCGCAGGCAACACCCGTCTCAAAGCAGCCAGGATGGCAGCCGGATACGGTTCTCAGCAGGCCCTTGCGGATGCGCTTCAGGTAGGTGTCCGTCAAGTCCGCCGGTGGGAATCCGACGCCCCACCCTGCCCGCACCCAGAGGTGGCCCAGGCTCTCGTCCGCTTGCTCGGCCAGGACCTGGAATCGCTTGGCTTTACTCCGCCTGACGGCACCATCGCAAAGCCCCGGCGTCACGCCACCGTGCTCCCGGAGACCTCCGACGTCGGCTTGCCCGCCGTTCCCACACAAGCTGTGACCATGCAGCCCGCGACCGCCGCCGCTGACTATGAGGCGGTCACCCGATCCCACCGCCGCCTGTACTGGTCCGTTGCCCCCGCCACTCTCCACCCCGCCGCCATCGCCCACGCCGCCCTCGGCTGCGCTCTACTCTCCGAGGCCGCCGGGAAGACTCGGCAGCGCATCGCGGCAGCGCTCGCCGAGACATACCTCCTGGCGGGACGGATTGAGTTCTTCGACCTTCGCGACGCCGAGCGCTCGCAGAAGACCCTCCTCCGAGCGCTCCAAGCCGCTGGCGAAGCAGACGATCCCCTGCTCGGTGCTGCGATCCTTGCGCACACCGCGTTCGCCCCCGCATGGGCGGGGGACCGAGATGCGGCAGTCGAACGGATGGTGGCCGCACGCACCTACGCACGCCGGGGTTCGGCCTCCGCCGAGTTGCTCGCGTGGTTGGACGCCGTCGAGGCTGAGTGTGAGACGCGGTGCGGGAACACCAGGACCGCACTGCATCTGAT
This sequence comes from Streptomyces sp., assembly GCA_036569285.1. GTDB lineage: Bacteria > Actinomycetota > Actinomycetes > Streptomycetales > Streptomycetaceae > Streptomyces. The sequence goes on along the minus strand of DATCQX010000292.1, from coordinate 3,979 downwards.
CGGTCACGCCGAGGACGTTCTCGCTCGCGCCTCGACCGCGCCGACGCCTGAGTGGATGGACTGGTTCTCCCCCACCCGGCTCGCGGCTTTCAAAGGCAACACCCAGCTCAAGTCCGGGCACTTGCCCCAGGCCCGGGAAACCCTCCTGAGTGTGCTCGATGCCCTGGAACCCGAGCAGAAACAGCGCGCGGTCATCCTCGGCGACCTCGCCGCCGTCGAGGCCGCCTCTGGCGATCCCGACGCGGCGTGCGAGTACGCAGTGCGTGCCCTCGATCAGTTGGAGCGCACCTGGTACGCGATGGGCATGGACCGGGTTCGGGAGGTGCGGCGGACTCTGGTACCGCACCAGCACGAACGATGCGTTCGCGAGTTGGACGAACGACTGTACGGATGGTCGACGACAGTCAGCGCCCTCGCTCGTTGAACTCCCGGATCAGACCGGAGAGTTCAAGGAGGCTCTCCACTCGGAAGGTAGGGATCTTCTGCGCTTCCTCGGTGTTCCACTGGATCGTCGCCCACGGGCCACGGTGGACGAGGGCGGTGTGCATGCCGACGGCGGCAGCCGGACGGATGTCGTTGTCGACACGGTCCCCGACGTACAGCATCTCGTCGACCTCGGCGGGAACCACTTCGGCGACACGGTCGAAGAACGCCCGGTCGGGCTTGCTGGCGCCCCAGTCGTCAGAGGTACCGATCAGGTCGACGTCGTTGGAGAAGAGACCTCGCAGGAGCTTCCCCGCGCGGACCGTCTGGTTTCCGGCGATGCCGACCCACAGCCCATCCGCCCGAAGGGCAGCAAAGGTGTCGCGAACGTCGGGATACAGGTCCGCCTCTCCGAAGTGCTCTGGCTTCCCTGCGGCTGCTCGGGCCTCGCGCTCTGCGTAGAGGTCGAAGCCGGGGCGGAACTCCTGGAACGTCTCGCGGTAGTCACGGCCTTGGGCGATGACGGCGCCGAACATGGAGTGGAAGGTGTGACGTGGGACGCCTAGCCAGTCGGCCCAGGTGCTGTACTCGGTGGTCTCGTCGACGAGGCACTCGCCGACATCGAAGATCACTGCACGAATCATGACGCGAGCCTAGCCAGGCATGGCTAAGCGGCCCCCGCCCTCCTTCTGTTCGGCAACGGCTTCGCCAGAAACAGGGCCTTGTACACCGCCGACATCGCCACCCAACATGCCCTCAGGGAACGTCCGGAGCCCGAGGCCGCCGGACGTGTCCTGGCGGTGGCCGAGTGGCTGGAGCAGTACCGCACGACGACCAGGACCGGCTGAGGAGGATCAAGGTGACCACTCCACGCACACGCACCACCGTGGTGATCCGCACCTACGGCCCGGGGCAGGTGCCTCCGCTGATGGATGCTGCGGCCGACATCTGAGCCGACGCCCATCCCGAACTTGTCGACAACCCCGGCGCCGAGACGGCAGGTCTGTCCGTGCCCGCGCTCCACCGCCAGATCACCGGCCACCTCAGGTGGTAGGGCTTTGCGATGGCGGTCGCGTACGCGGGCGGGGAGGCGGTGGGATTCGGATACGGGTTCCCATGCGATGCGACGTACTGGTTCGGTGAACAACTCCTCGGCCGGGTCCCCGAAGGCACCCGCCTCCACACGGCGCTGCTCCAGGCGATCACCCCGAAGTGGTCCTCCTTGCTTGTACAGCCGGAGAACTCCCAAGGGTGGAACCTGTACCAACGTCTCGGTTACCGCTACGCCGGCCCCTACCGGAACACTCCAACGGGGCCGGAGTACGACCTGCTGCTCCTGCGCGTCGAGCCTTCCTGAACGCTGTGAGCCCGCCTGCTGGAACGACCCGTCGCCTTCCTCGCGATCACTTTCGGTTGAATCTGTTACTAATTCGAAAGCGCTTTCACCTGGGATTTTCTGTCATTTTCTAGAAACGGTCCCATGCGGTCGATGCCGGTGCTAGCGTGCCCGTCACAACATCAAAAAAGATGGCCCCACCAGGGCTCGGAGTGCTGAGAACACTCCGCTGATGGGGCCGCGACGACACCAGTTCTCGGAAGGACCTGTCGCCATGCGCCACTCTATCGCGCATGCCATTTCGGCGTGCCTGCGTACCCTGCTCACCCTCCTCCTGCCCGCCACGGGCAAGCGGCGTCGGCGCCCGGAGGCGGTGGCCCCGGTCGTACCGGAGCCTTATGTCAGCCCGTGGTCGCGGCCTTGGACAGGGCCCACGAAAGAGGAAGCGGCGGAGTTCTTCCGGCGGCAGGCGGAAGCGGATGCCGCGCGGGAACTCTGGCTCCAGGAGGAGCGTCGGCGGGCGGCCGAGTACGCCACGCTGGGGGTGGACTACCCGTACACCTACGAGGGAGCGCCGTTCGGCGCGGACGCGTTCGGTGTCAGCGCGTGAATCGGCCCGGCTCCCGTAGCGGCGCTCACCGACCCGCCCGTCGATAGATTGAGGCCATGTCACGCACAGTCCGGCGTATCGCCGTCAGCGGCTACAAGTCGATCCGGGAAGCCGAGCTCGATCTGGGGCCGGTCACCGTTCTGGTCGGCCCCAACGGCGCGGGCAAGAGCAACTTCATCGAGGCGGTCGAACTGCTCGGGCACATCGCCGAGGGAGAGCTGGCGATGGAGGTTGGGCGGCGGGGCGGGGCTGTGGCGCTGATGCACGGGGTGGGTAAAGGGGGTGCGGAGATCGGGCTGAAGGTGGAAGCGGTCGTCGATGACGAACTCGTCAACGTGTACGAGGCTAGATTGACGCCCTCCAGCCGGGGGGAGCTGGTCTTCTCCCGAGAAGTGGTGAAACTCCAAGACACTGGGGGTTCCCTGGAGTTCTACAGACACGAACTCGGCCGTGGGCACCGTGAATCCCAGCTCGACGTCGGCGAGGACATCGATACCGTGTCCCGGAACGCACGGGACGTACTGAGCGGCTGCCGCGTCTACCACTTCCACGACACGACTCCCGGCGCTCCGGTCAAACAGCCCGGCTACGCCTCCGACACGGAGACCCTGCACCCAGACGCCCGCAATCTCGCTGCCTTCTTGCTCCGGCTGCGCGAGGAGGACCCCGCGTCGTACAGGAAGATCGTGCGCACGGTCCAGTCCGTCGCCCCTTTCTTCCGGGACTTCGTCCTCACCGTGGACGCGGGGCAGCGAGTGGCGCTCCGCTGGACGGAGTCCGGTTCGGACACGGTCTTTCCGGCTGACGCGCTGTCCGACGGAACCTTGCGCTTCGTCTGCCTCGCGACACTGCTGCTTCAGCCCCGGCCGCCGGCACTTCTCGTACTGGACGAACCGGAACTGGGACTGCACCCCTTCGCGCTCACGGTCCTCGCGGAGTTGTTCCGTTCGGCTTCCACCCGTAGCCAGGTGCTCGCCGCCACCCAGTCCGTCACTCTGCTCGACCAGTTCGAACTCGGTGAACTGGTCGTCGCCGAGCGGGTGGACGGCTCGACGAGGCTCCGTCGGCCCGACCGGGAGGCACTGACCGCCTGGTTGGACGACTACTCGCTCGGCGACCTGTGGCTGAAGAACCTGCTGGGCGGACGGCCCACGCCCGAGCCGGAACGGTGAGACGGACCTGATGCGATACATGCAGGTGCTGGTGGAGGGGCAGACCGAGGAGCGGATGGTGAACCGCGTCTTCGGGCCGGAGCTGGGGCGACGGGACATCTGTCTCACCCCGGTCGTTCTTACGACCCGTCGGGCAGCGGGGCGACCGCACGACAAAGGCGGTGTCAGCAAATGGTCCGTGATCGAGCGGGAGATCCGTGGCCTGCTGCGGAACTCGTCTCTTGACAGGGTGACCACCATGTTCGACCTGTACGGACTTCCCTCCGACACCCCTGGGGTCGCCGACGCGCCGACCGGTGACGCGTACGCCCGGGTCCGCCATGTCGAGGAGGCCATGGCCCGAGCCGTTGCCGACCCGCGCTTCCTTCCCTTCCTCGCTCTGCACGAGACGGAGGCGTGGGTGCTCGCCGCCGCGAATGAACTCTCCGAACTGGTCGG
>DATCQX010000291.1:0-7749 GCA_036569285.1 Streptomyces sp. | reverse complement strand
CCCCGCTGGACCTTCGCGATGATCACCCACTCCGGCGACGGGGACACCTTCTGGGACATCGTCCAGAGCGGCGCCAAGCAGGCCGCCGTCAAGGACAACATCAACTTCCTGTACTCCCACGACGACGAGGCCCAGCAGCAGGCCCAGCTCGTCGACGCCGCCGTCGACAAGAAGGTCGACGGCATCATCGTCACCCTCGCCAAACCGGACGCCATGAAGGCCGCCGTCGCCCGCGCGGTGAAGGCCGGCATCCCCGTGATCACCGTCAACTCCGGCTCCGCCGAGTCCAAGGCGTTCGGCGCGCTCGCCCACATCGGGCAGGACGAGACCGTCGCCGGCGAGGCCGTCGGCGAGGAGCTGAACAAGCGGGGCCGCAAGAAGGTCGTCTGCGTCCTGCACGAACAGGGCAACGTCGGCCACGAACAGCGCTGCGCGGGCGTCGCCAAGACGTTCACCGGGAGCGTCCAGAACCTGTACGTCACCGGCACCAACATGCCCGACGTGCAGTCCGCCATCGAGGCCAAGCTCCAGGCCGACACCGGCGTCGACGCCGTCGTCACCCTCGGCGCGCCCTACGCCGACACCGCCGTCAAGGCGAAGCAGGGCGCGGGCAGCAAGGCCGAGATCGACACCTTCGACCTCAACGCCAAGGTCGCCGCGGGCCTCTCCGACGGCTCCCTCGGCTTCGCCGTCGACCAGCAGCCCTACCTCCAGGGCTACGAGGCCGTCGACCTGCTGTGGCTCTACCGGTACAACGACGACGTCCTCGGCGGCGGCAAGCCCGTCCTGACCGGCCCCCAGATCATCACCAAGGACCAGGCGGCCCGGCTCGCCCAGTACACCGAGCGGGGCACCCGATGACCGGCACGACCGACGAACGCCTGCTGGAGACCTCCCCGCTGCGCCGGCTCCTCGGCCGCCCCGAACTGGGCTCCGTCGTCGGCGCCGTCGCCGTGTTCCTGTTCTTCGCGGTGACCGCCGACAGCTTCCTGCGCGCCGCGAGCCTGTCGACCGTCCTGTACGCGTCCTCGACGATCGGCATCATGGCCGTCCCCGTCGCCCTGCTGATGATCGGCGGAGAGTTCGACCTGTCGGCGGGCGTCATGGTGACGTCGTCAGCGTTGATCTCGTCCATGTTCAGCTACCAGATGACCGCGAACGTCTGGGTCGGCGTCGGGGTGTCGCTGCTGACGACGCTGGCGATCGGTGCCTTCAACGGGTACGTCCTCACCCGCACCGGGCTGCCGAGCTTCATCGTCACGCTCGGCACGTTCCTCATGTTGACCGGGTTGAATCTCGGGTTGACCAAGTTGATCGATGACACGGTGTCCACCAAGAGCATCGCGGACATGGAGGGGTTCCCCTCCGCGCACGACCTCTTCGCCTCCACCCTCACGATCGGCGGCGTCGACTTCAAGGTCACCATCCTGTGGTGGTTCGCCCTCGTCGCCCTCGCTTCCTGGATCCTGCTGCGCACCCGGGCGGGCAACTGGATCTTCGCCGTCGGCGGGAACCAGGACGCGGCCCGCGCGGTGGGTGTCCCCGTCGTCCGCACGAAGATCGGCCTCTACATGGGGGTCGCCTTCGGAGCATGGATCTCCGGTCAACACCTGCTGTTCAGCTATGACGTCGTCCAGTCCGGCGAGGGCGTCGGCAACGAGTTGATCTACATCATCGCGGCCGTCATCGGCGGCTGCCTCATCACCGGCGGCTACGGCAGCGCCGTCGGCTCCGCGGTCGGCGCGCTCATCTTCGGCATGACCAGCAAGGGCATCGTCTTCGCCGAGTGGAACCCCGACTGGTTCAAGTTCTTCCTCGGAGCGATGCTGCTCCTCGCGACCCTCCTCAACACGTGGGTCCGCAAGCGCGCGGAGGCGACCAAGTGACCCTCGTCGAACTGACCGACGTCAGCAAGCACTACGGCAACATCCGGGCCCTGGAGGGCGTCTCCCTCGCGGTCAACGCGGGCGAGATCACCTGCGTCCTCGGCGACAACGGCGCCGGCAAGTCAACATTGATCAAGATCATCGCGGGGTTGCATCAACATGACGGCGGCACGCTCAACATTGACGGCGAATCAACCCGCCTGACCTCCCCCCGCGACGCCCTCGACCGAGGCATCGCCACCGTCTACCAGGACCTCGCCGTCGTCGGCCTCATGCCCGTCTGGCGCAACTTCTTCCTCGGCTCCGAACCCCGCATCGGCAAGGGCCCCTTCAAACGCCTCGACGTCGACTTCATGCGCCGCACGACCCACGCGGAGCTGCTCCGCATGGGCATCGATCTGCGCGACGTCGATCAACCCATCGGCACGTTGTCCGGCGGCGAACGCCAGTGTGTGGCGATCGCGCGGGCGGTGTACTTCGGCGCGAAGGTGCTGGTCCTGGACGAACCGACGGCTGCTCTGGGGGTGAAACAGTCGGGGGTGGTCCTGAAGTACGTGGCGGCGGCGAGGGACGAGGGCCTGGGCGTGGTCTTCATCACGCACAATCCGCATCACGCGTATCTGGTGGGGGACAGGTTCGTGCTGTTGCGGCGAGGCCAGATGGCGGGGAACTACGCCCGCGACGAGGTCACCTTGGACGAGCTGACGAAACAGATGGCAGGCGGCAGCGACTTGGACGATCTCAAGCACGAGTTGCAACGCCGCTAGGGGCATCGCCCTCAGGGACGCGGGGCTGTGTCGATGTGCGGCTCCGCCGCGTGGGCGCGACAAGCCACGACACACCCGCACCCGGCAATGTACAGAACACCCCACCCCCTGCCCCGCTCGGCGCTCAACGCAACCGTGCGGCAGAATCGAGCCCGATGAGCACCTACGGCACCTTCACCGCCCCCATCGGCTCCCGCCGGGCCACGGCCCTCCGCACCGTCGGCACCCGCGAGCGCCGCTCACACCTGACGGCCCCGCGCGTGCCGACGGTCGGCATCGACATCGGCGGCACCAAGGTCATGGCGGGCGTGGTCGACGCCGACGGCAACATCCTGGAGAAGCTCCGCACGGAGACCCCGGACAAGTCGAAGAGCCCGAAGGTCGTCGAGGACACGATCGTCGAACTGGTCCTCGACCTCTCCGACCGCCACGACGTCCACGCGGTCGGCATCGGCGCGGCCGGCTGGGTCGACGCGGACCGCAACCGCGTCCTGTTCGCCCCCCACCTCTCCTGGCGCAACGAACCGCTGCGCGACCGCCTCTCGGGCCGCCTCTCGGTCCCGGTCCTGGTCGACAACGACGCCAACACGGCGGCCTGGGCGGAGTGGCGGTTCGGCGCGGGCCGCGGCGAGGACCACCTCGTGATGATCACCCTCGGCACCGGCATCGGCGGCGCGATCCTGGAGGACGGCCAGGTCAAGCGCGGCAAGTACGGCGTGGCCGGCGAGTTCGGGCACATGCAGGTCGTCCCCGGCGGACACCGCTGCCCCTGCGGCAACCGAGGCTGCTGGGAGCAGTACAGCTCCGGCAACGCGCTCGTGCGGGAGGCCAAGGAGCTGGCGGCGGCCGACTCGCCGGTCGCGTACGGGATCATCGAGCACGTCAAGGGCCAGATCGACGACATCACCGGCCCGATGATCACGGAACTCGCCCGCGACGGCGACGCGATGTGCGTCGAACTGCTCCAGGACATCGGCCAGTGGCTCGGCGTCGGCATCGCCAACCTCGCCGCCGCCCTCGACCCGTCCTGCTTCGTCATCGGCGGCGGCGTGTCGGCCGCCGACGACCTTCTCATCGCCCCCGCGCGGGACGCGTTCAAACGCCAGCTCACCGGCCGCGGCTACCGCCCGGAGGCACGGATCGTGCGCGCCCAGCTCGGCCCCGAGGCCGGCATGGTGGGCGCCGCCGACCTGGCCCGCCTCGTGGCCCGCAGGTTCCGGCGCGCCAAGCGGCGCCGGGTCGAGCGGTACGAGCGCTACGAGCGGTTCGCCGAGACGCGCCGTACGCAGGACACCGCGTGACGGCGGCGCTGCCCCGCCAGGCGGCGCCCCCGGACGAGCCGTCCCGGCCCCCGGAAGACCGGGGGCACGTCATCCGGCGCAGGGCGCTCACCCTGCTGATCATCGTGCTGCTCATCGGCGTCCCGGCCGGCTATCTCGTGATCTCCGCCGCGCAGAGCCGGGACAGCGGCAAGGACAAAGAGGCGAAGTACTCGGCGACCGGCCTCACCAAGGGCTGGCCGTCGAAGGTCCAGCGCCGCCTCTACCAGGTGCCCGTGCCGCACCCCTCGGTCAACGTCGCCTACTACGAGACCAACAACTGGCGCACCAGCCGCCTGTACGTCCAGTTCCAGACGACGAACGCCGGCCTCGACGAGTTCCTCGCCGACCTCGGGCTCACCCGCTCCGACCTGGTCAAGGACAAGATCGCCGTCAACGCGCGCGACCAGGGCATCACCGGCTGGACCTTCACCGGACCCGGCGCCCGCCCCGGCGTCAACCTCGGCCTGGTGAAGGAGCAGAAGAACCCCAAGCCGACCCTGGACGTCGTCGTGAACACCTGGAACACCGACAACCCGATCGTGTACGTCGTCTCGCGCACCAGCCCCTGAGGCCCGCCGCAAGCCGCCCCGGCCGGTCTCCGGGGCCGATTGTCAGACCCCGCCCGTAGAGTCGGAGACGACTGGATTCCCGGCACGGGCGGAGGTGGACGAAGCGTATGGACGAGCAGGTGGTGGAGGTGCCCTCGCGGCTGGCGGCCGTCTTCCTGCCCGCGCCCCTGCCCCGAGCGGGCCGCGTCGCCTTCTGGGACCCGTCGGACACCCCGCTGCCGGCCGGGGACGGCACGGACGGCGCGGACGTCGAGGAGCTGACGGTCGTCCGGCCGCACGGCGCCACCGCCGTCCGCCGCCGCCAGGCCCCCGCGCTGTCGCTGCCCCTGGAACGCGCCCTGCCCGTCCTCGTGCGCGCCCGCCGGGACCCCGCCGCCCACCCCGCCACGGCCTGCTGGGGCGCCGCCGCGCTCCACGCGCTGCACCTCGTCGCACGCGGGCGCCTGCTGCCCGGCCTCACCCCCGCCGGGGACGACGCCTGGCGCGCGGGCCCCCTCGACCCCGAAGACCTCGCCCACCTCCGCGCGATCGCCGCCGCCCTCCCGTACGAGGGCCACGCGGTCCCCCTGCCCGGCCCGGGACCGCTCCGGCTCCCCGACCCCGAGCCGCTTGTCCGCGCCTTCCTGGACGCCGTCGCGGACACCCTCCCGCGCACCCCGGCCGCCGCCCACACCGTCGGCCGCCCCTTCGCCGACCGCCGCCCCCAGCGCCTGCCCGGCGCCCGCGACTGGGCCGCCGAGGTCGCCGCCGGGCGGGACGCGGGCGTGCGGATCTCCCTGCGCCTCGACCTCACCGCGTCCGACGTCTTCGACGACAGCGAGAACGCCTCCCGCGCGGGAGCCGCCATCGTCCAGGTCCACAGCCTCGCCGACCCGACCCTCGTCACCGACGCCTCCGCCCTGTGGTCGGGCGCCGCAGAGGACGCGTTCGGCCCCCGCGCGCGCGTGGACGCCGCCCTCGCCGTCCGCCGCGCCGCGCGCGTCTGGCCCCCGCTGGCCCGCCTCACCGAGCGGGACGCGCCCGACGCGCTGGCCCTCTCCGAGGAGGAGGTCACCGACCTGCTGGGCCGCGCGGCGGCCCGCCTCGCCCAGGCCGGAGTCGCCGTCCACTGGCCCCGCGACCTCGCCCAGGACCTCACCGCCACCGCCGTCGTCCGCTCCGCCCCCGGCTCCGCGACGGACGGCACGGGCTTCTTCGAGGGCGAGGAACTCCTCAAGTTCCACTGGCAGCTCGCCCTCGGCGGCGACCCGCTCACCGAATCCGAGATGGACGCCCTGGCCGAGGCCCACCGCCCGGTCGTCCGGCTGCGCGACCAGTGGGTCGTCGTCGACCCGGAGATGGTCCGCAAGGCCCGCAAGCGCGAACTCGGCCTCCTCGACCCCGTCGACGCCCTGTCCGTCGCCCTCACCGGCAGCGCCGAGATCGACGGCGAGCAGGTCGAGGCCGTCCCCGTCGGCGCGCTGGCCACCCTCAGGGACCGGCTCACGGCCGGCCTGACATCCGCCGAACCCCCGGCCGCCCTGAAGGCCACCCTGCGCGACTACCAGCTGCGCGGCCTCGCCTGGCTCGACCTGATGACCTCCCTCGGCCTCGGCGGCTGCCTCGCCGACGACATGGGCCTCGGCAAGACCGTCACCCTCATCGCCCTGCACCTCAAGCGCGCCCGCCCCGAACCCACCCTCGTCGTCTGCCCCGCCTCCCTCCTCGGCAACTGGCAGCGCGAGATCGGCAAGTTCGCCCCCGGCGTCCCCGTCCGCCGCTTCCACGGTCCCGAACGCACCCTCGACGGCCTGACCGGCGGCTTCGTCCTCACCACCTACGGCACCCTGCGCTCCGCCGCCACCGCCCTCGCGGACCAGCCCTGGGGCATGGTCGTCGCCGACGAGGCACAGCACGTGAAGAACCCCCACTCCGCGACCGCCAAGGCCCTGCGGACCATCCCGGCGCCCGCGCGCGTGGCGCTCACCGGCACCCCCGTCGAGAACAACCTCTCCGAACTGTGGGCCCTCCTCGACTGGACCACCCCTGGCCTCCTCGGCCCCCTCAAGGCGTTCCGCTCCCGGCACGCGCGCGCGGTGGAGAACGGCGAGGACACCGAGGCCGTCGAACGCCTCGCCCGCCTCGTGCGGCCCTTCCTGCTGCGCCGCCGCAAGTCCGACCCCGGGATCGTCCCCGAACTCCCGCCCAAGACCGAGACCGACCACCCCGTGCCGCTCACCCGCGAACAGGCCGCGCTGTACGAGGCCGTCGTCCGGGAGTCGATGCTCGCCATCGAGACGTCGGACGGCATGGCCCGCCGGGGCCTCGTCCTCAAGCTCCTCGGCGCGCTCAAGCAGATCTGCGACCACCCCGCGCTCTACCTCAAGGAGGACCCCGGCGCCCCCGGCCGCTCCGGCAAACTCGCCCTCCTGGACGAGCTGCTGGACACGGTCCTCGCGGAGGACGGCTCCGCCCTCGTCTTCACCCAGTACGTCGGCATGGCCCGCCTCGTCACCGCGCACCTCGCCGCCCGCGCGGTCCCCGTCGAACTCCTCCACGGCGGCACACCCGTCCCCGAGCGCGAGCGCATGGTCGACCGGTTCCAGGACGGCGCCACCCCCGTCCTCGTCCTCTCCCTCAAGGCCGCCGGCACCGGACTCAACCTCACGCGCGCGGGGCACGTGATCCACGTCGACCGGTGGTGGAACCCGGCGGTCGAGGAACAGGCCACCGACCGCGCGTACCGCATCGGGCAGACCCAGCCCGTCCAGGTCCACCGGCTCATCACCGAAGGCACCGTCGAGGACCGCATCGCCGAGATGCTGGAGAGCAAGCGGGCCCTCGCGGACTCGATCCTCGGCGCGGGCGAGGCGGCACTGACCGAACTGACCGACCGGGAGCTGTCCGACCTGGTGTCGCTGCGGAGGGAGGGGTGATGGGGGAGCCGGTGAACCTCGCGGAGGCCGTGCGGCGGGCGATGCGTGAGGCGCGGGACGCGGACGGGACTGAGGGGGCGGACGTGGTGTCGTGCGTGGTCGAGGAGACTTCGAGGGAGCGGAGTGCCGAAGTGGGTTCGGTGAGTGGGGACGGCGAGGGGCCTTCCGGGGCGAAGGACGAGGCGGGCGACGGGGGCGTGCGGGCGGCGCGGCCCGGTGATGCCGCGCGGGCCGCTCTGCGGGAGGCGCTGGCTGCGCGGCGGGGGGCTGCTGGGCGGGAGGGTGCGGGG
>DATCQX010000290.1:0-6824 GCA_036569285.1 Streptomyces sp. | reverse complement strand
AGCGACCTTCACACCAGCCCAGGCCGCCGGTCGCCCCTCCGGAGCGACCTCGATGACGGCCCCGCACCGACACCGCCTCGGCGACACCGTCCGCGCGATACGCGTGTTCGCCGGTGCCGCCTTCGACGTCATGATCCTCGGCGAGTACGGAGAGGAGATGGGCGTCCGCCGCCGCAGATGAGCCGGCGCCGGGCTCGGCCCGCGCCGCTTCAGCCCGCGTCGGGCTCGGCCAGCAGATCGTCCGCGTCGACGATCCGGTAGGCGTACCCCTGCTCCGCCAGGAACCGCTGCCGGTGCGCGGCGAAGTCCTGGTCGATCGTGTCCCGGGCGACGACCGAGTAGAAGTGCGCCTGGTGCCCGTCCGCCTTCGGCCGCAGCACCCGCCCGAGCCGCTGGGCCTCCTCCTGCCGCGAGCCGAACGTCCCGGAGACCTGGATGGCGACGGTCGCCTCGGGCAGGTCGATCGAGAAGTTCGCCACCTTCGAGACGACGAGCACACTGATCTCCCCCTCCCGGAACGCGTCGAAGAGCTTCTCGCGCTGGGCGTTGGAGGTCTCCCCCTTGATGACGGGCGCGTCGAGATGCTCCCCCAGCTCGTCGAGCTGGTCGATGTACTGCCCGATCACCAGGATCTGCTGCCCGGCGAACCGGCGCACGATCGCCTCGGTCACCTTCCGTTTCGTCGCGGTCGTCGCACAGAACCGGTACTTCTCCTCGGCCTCGGCGGTCGCGTACGCGAGCCGCTCGGAGTCGGTGAGATTGACCCGCACCTCGACACAGTCCGCCGGCGCGATGTACCCCTGCGCCTCGATCTCCTTCCACGGCGCGTCGAACCGCTTCGGCCCGATCAGCGAGAACACGTCCGACTCCCGCCCGTCCTCCCGCACCAGCGTCGCCGTCAGCCCGAGCCGCCGCCGGGCCTGAAGGTCCGCGGTGAACTTGAAGACCGGCGCGGGCAGCAGATGCACCTCGTCGTAGACGATCAGCCCCCAGTCCCGCGAGTCGAACAGCTCCAGATGCGGATAGACACCCTTCCGCTTCGTCGTCAGCACCTGGTACGTCGCGATGGTGACCGGCCGGATCTCCTTGCGCGTCCCGCTGTACTCCCCGATCTCGTCCTCGGTCAGCGACGTCCGCTTCACCAGCTCGTGCTTCCACTGCCGAGCGGAGACGGTGTTGGTCACGAGGATGAGCGTCGTCGACTTCGCCTGAGCCATCGCCCCGGCCCCGACCAGCGTCTTCCCCGCCCCACAGGGGAGGACGACGACCCCGCTGCCCCCGTGCCAGAAGTTCTCGACGGCCTGCTTCTGGTACGGCCGCAGCGTCCACCCGTCCTCGGCGAGCCCGATCGGATGCGCCTCCCCGTCGACGTACCCGGCGAGGTCCTCCGCCGGCCACCCCAGCTTCAGCAGCGTCTGCTTGATCTGCCCCCGCTCCGACGGATGCACGACGACCGTGTCCGGATCGATCCGCGCCCCCACCAGCGGCGCGATCCGCTTCGACCGCAGCACCTCTTCGAGCACCGGCCGGTCGGTCGTCGTCAGCACCAGCCCGTGGGCCGGATGCTTGCTCAGCGTGAGCCGCCCGTACCGGTCCATCGTCTCCGCGATGTCGACCAGCAGCGCGTGCGGCACGGGATACCGGCTGAACTGCACCAACGCGTCCACGACCTGCTCGGCGTCATGCCCCGCCGCCCGCGCGTTCCACAGCCCCAGCGGCGTCACCCGATACGTATGGATGTGCTCCGGCGCCCGCTCCAGCTCCGCGAACGGCGCGATCACCCGACGACACGCATCGGCCTGCTCATGATCGACCTCAAGCAGCAGCGTCTTGTCCGACTGGACGATCAGCGGTCCGTTCACGTGTACACGTCCTCTCCGCCGGGAGCCTCGACGGAGGCTGGGGCAAACGTCCAGTGTGCCTCATCCGAGGTCACTCACGCGGGGCGTGTGGCACGTCACTCCTCCGCCAGCTCCGCCACCCCCGTGATCCGGTGCAGCGGGTACGTGCGGACCTCGTCCGCCGTGTGGTCGTAGGCCGTGACGAAGCCGCCCTCGACGCGGAGGGGGGCGATGACGCGCTGGGAGGCGGCGCCGTCGGCGTTGACGTAGCCGATCCAGAGGGGCTCGCCCGTGAGGACGGCGGCCTGGACGGTGGCGAGGGTATCGGCGGCGGAGGTACGGGGGAGTACGTCGGAGGTACTACGGGAGGTCTCGGGGGCGGGCCTCCGGGGGGTCGTGGAGGCCAGGTCGCCCGCGCGGATGGCCCGGACCGCCGCCGTCAGGAGGGTGGCGTCCGGGACCGGGGGGCCGTCCGGGACCGGCTCCGGAGGGGTACGGGGCGGAGTGCGGTGCGCGTCGGCGCGGTGGATGAGGACGTCGCCGTCGGGGGACTCGGCCGCCGGGGCGTAACCCATCGTGCGCAGGACGTCGAGGAGGGACGCCGGGTCGGCCTGGGCCGCCAGGACCGTCGGCGCCAGGCGGCGCAGGCGCAGGGGGGTGGAGCGCTTGTCCGCGAGGATCTCGTTCAGGAGCGCGTCGTCGTCGCAGCGGACGTACGCCGAGGCCGCGCCGACCCGGAGGTGGCCGTGCCTGCGGGCCACGTCGTTGATCAGGTACGCCAGCGGCTGCGGGACCGGCGTGCGCGAGTGCGCCGCCAGGAAGGCGTGCAGGTCGGAGGCGGCGCGGCCGGCGTCCAGGGCGCGGCGTACCGAGGCCGGGGTGAACCGGTAGACCGTCGCCCCGCCCTTCGACTCGACGTCCGCCAGCACACCGAGCATGTCCGCCAGCGGGCGCTGGAGCGGGCCGGGTGCGACCGCTGTCAGGTCCGCCTGAAGCAGTACGTGGTCCAGGGGTTCGGGGAGGAGCGGGGCGAGGAGCCGGGCGGCTGCGGCCGTCGCCACGGCCTGCTCCGCCGGGGGTAGGGGTACTACGGGATGCGGTGACGACCGGTGGTGCACGGGCAGCTTGTCCCCCGCGTCCGCCGGGTCCGAGACGGAGGTGGAGGCTGAGGCTGAGGCTGAGGTGGTCGTGCCGTCTCCGGGTACGGCTCGCCGCTCGCCGTCTCCGGATCCGGACGACGACGGCCCGGCCCCGGCGACCCCTAGGTGACCGTCCGCCGCTGCCCCCCGCCCCTCACCCAGCCCGAGCAACGCCCGCCCCTGCCCCGACAGCGCCCCACGCCCCGTGACCCCCAGCAACTCCGCCTCGTTCAGCGTCCATTGCGCGAGCCGCGTCCGCAGATCGCCCTCACCCCGCTCCGGCCCCCGCAACGGCCGCTCCCAGCGCAGCCGCGCCAGTAGCGCTTCGGAGCTAGGGGATGCCCCCTCCGGGAGTTCCGCGAGCAGTCCGAGCACCCGGCGTCGTACCTCCGGCGCGGCCGAACGGTCCAGCCCCGGGCCGAGCGCCGAGAGCGTACGGTCCTTCGCGTCCCGGCCGCCCACAAGACCCGACGTCCGGGTCGCCGTCAGCCACGCCTCCGCCAGCTGCGCCCAGCGCTCCGGCGCCGGACGCTCCCGCCACTCGTCGTACTCAGGGGTGGCCGCGTACCGCTCGTCCGCCTCACCGTCGGAGGCCAACAAGCCCGCCGCGTAGGCGAGTTCGACCCAGAACGCGGCCATCGGCTCCGACACGTCCAGCGCCACGGCCGTCCGCTTGAGGTCACGCACGCTGAGCCCACCGGCCCGTAGTACCGCAGGACCACCCTCGTCCCAGTCCTTGAGCAGCTCCTCGACGGTCGCGAGCGCCGTGTACGCCTGCCCGGCCGCCGTCGCGTCCACAAGCTGTGGACGGTGAACTCCCGCCGCCTCCACGGCCGGTGGCCACGGCTCCACCACCCGGTGCGCCCGCCCGCCCCGCAGATGCAGCGCCACCTCCCGGGGCAGGACGACCGTCCCCGGCGCCGTCGGCAGCAGCAGCCCCCGGTCGAGCAGCCAGCGCAGCCGCGCCGCCGGATCGGCCGTGACCTGCCCGTACGGCGGCCCCCACACCAGCCGCTCCAACACCTCCAGCGACTCCGCCGGAGCCTTCGCCAGCAGCGCCTTCAGCTTGCGGCGGCTGGAGAACAGCGCCGTCAGCCCCGCCACCGCGCTCACCGAGTCGTGCGTCGACGGCAGTCCCGCCGCCGCCACGATCTCCTGCACCCGCCCCGGCGACATCCCCGCCGTCGCCTCCTGCACGCTCGGCCCGAGACCCGTAGGGGACGGGTGCTGCGGCGAGGGGGCGAGCAGCTCTCTGGCGGTACGGACCAGCCGCAGCCGGCTGTCGTCGCCCCACACCAGCGCCTGCTCCCGCAGCGTCGCCACCGCGCCGGGCAGCGCCGCCACCACCGCCGGGTCCTTCTCGTCCCCGGCCATCAGCCCCAGGAGCTCCGGGTATGACGCCGGTTCCGCCGCCACGGCCAGCGCCTCCGCCGTCTGCAACGCGAACCGGTCGAGCCGCTCCAGCGCCCGGACGACCGACGCGCGAGTGCCCGCGCGCGTCGCCAGCTGGGTCAGGTCGGACGGCACCGGCGTGATGAGATCCGGCCGGCTGCGCAGCAGGGCGGCGAGGGACCGGTCGTCACGCGAACGGAGCGCCTCGGCGAGGGAGCGGGGGGTGCTCATCTGACCCACGGTAGCGGGTGGCGCCGGGGGAGGGGTGCCCCGTGAGAGTTACGCCATGGGGGCCAGGGGTGGGCCGAGGGCCGGTCGCGAGTGGGTCGGGGGTGTGTCAGGGCGAGCCAGGGGTGAGTCAGGGGGCTTGCTCTCTGCCCCGTGAGCCCCCTGCAACCTCAGACCTACTGGACGAAGTCCCCCGCGCGGTAGCTTCTTCCCGTGGGGATCGAAAGCGACCAAGTCGTCTACGAGTACCTGAGCCGCGTCGGGGACGTGGCTCAGCAACAGCAGTTGGCGTCGGGGGCCCGGATGCGGCTCGTGTCGGAGCTGCGCAACGAGATCGACCAGCGCCGCGCGAAGGCGTCGGCGGACAGCCCCGCGGCGGTCCGGAAGATCATCGCCCGGCTCGGCAGCCCGGACGACGTCGTCGCGGCGGCGGGGGGCGGCGGGGTGCCGGGATCGCCGGACACGCCGGGTGCGCCCGGGGTCCCCTCGACGGGGGTACCCGTACAACCTTCGTCTCCCGCCGGGTACCCCACCCCGACGGCACCCCGCGCGCCCGCCGTCCCCGGCGTGACGGCCGGACGCCCCGACTCCGACCCTGACTCCGGCTCCGACGACCCCCTGGCCTTCCCCGGCCCCCGTACCTCCGGCGAGCCCCTGCCCGACTGGTGGCTCAAGGGCCCCGTAGGCCTGGAGAGTGACCCCGACGCTGTCCCCGGTTTCGTCGGCGGTGTCGAGATCCCCGAGCTTCTCAAGTCCCCGCGCGCAGGGGCCCCGCGGCCGAAGGAGAAGGACGGGCCCTCGGCCGACACTCCGCCTCCAGGGGGCGAACAGGCCGAGGCCGCCGGGGAGACCGGCGGCACGCAGCCCCGACGGCGCCGGCGTCTCGTCCCCCTGCCCTCCCGCAAGTGGAGCAACCCCCTTCTCCTGCTCGCCGCCGCCTCGCTCGTCGCGGGCGCGGTCCTGGGCAGCCTCCTTCCGCTGGGCGCCGGCTGGCTCATCGCCTACCTGTCCAGGCGGCTGACCGACCGGGAGACGAAGTTCGCCGTCCTCTGGATTCCGGGCGGCGCGGTGGCGGCGGGGCTGGTGTGGCTGTGGGGGCGCAGCGAGGGCCGCTGGGGCGAGCCCGTCGTCGCCGGTCACATGAACGACGCGATCTCCGAGACCTGGCCGTGGGTCGTACGGGGCGCGGCTGTCGCGTCGGCGTTGTACCTGGTCTGGCGCTCACAGCGGAACAACTAGGGGAAAACCCTGTCGTACCGCCGACTGCGACACTGGGCGGTATGACCTCTCTCGCGCCGCCCGTCGTCGGCTTCGACCTCGACATGACCCTCATCGACTCCCGCCCCGGAATCCGCGCGTGCTACCAGACCCTCGCCGAGCGGACCGGCGCGTCCATAGACGCCGACCTCGTGGTGAGCCGGCTCGGGCCGCCGGTGGAGGAAGAGATGGCCAACTGGTTCCCCGCCGAGAAGGTCGTCGAAATGGCCGCGCTCTACCGCAGGTTGTACCCCGAGTACGCCGTCAGCGGGACGCTCGCGCTGCCCGGCGCCGCGGAGGCGATCGCCGCCGTCCACGCGGCGGGCGGCCGGGCCGTCGTCGTCACCGCGAAGCACGAGCCCAACGCGAAGCTGCACATGGAGCACCTAGGGCTGAACCCTGATGTCGTCGTCGGTGATCTCTGGGCCGAGCAGAAGGCGGCGGCGCTGCGGGAATACGGCGCCCACGTCTATGTCGGGGATCACGTAGGGGACGTCAGGGGCGCTCGCGCCGCCGGAGCGCTCTCCGTAGGGGTCACCACCGGACCGTGCGGTGCGGAGGAATTGCGCACAGCCGGTGCGGATGTGGTGCTGGACGATCTTCTCGCGTTCCCGGGTTGGCTTTCGGCCTATCTCGCGGATGCCCCGGAAGCCGCAGATCCCTCCCTCGCCTGACGCCGTCCGGCGGCGATCGAACGCAGTACACCGGCGCCCGCGATCAGGAAGCCGACGCCCATGAGCATGCTCAATCCGAACATGTACGTAGGAAAAGGCGTCGTACCGAGGAACAGCGGGGTCACGGTGACGAGAGTGGCCACCGTACCGGTGAAGAACACGATCGCACCGGCGCGGATCAGTCGGTCACCGGGAGCGGCGGAATTCGTTTGGGTTTTGTCGCGCACCGGACCAGGGTAGTTCCCAGCCCGAAGGAACAACCGGGGGACGTCTTGTCACCCGCGCACAGACCA
>DATCQX010000289.1:0-5621 GCA_036569285.1 Streptomyces sp. | reverse complement strand
CGCGAAGACCCCGGAGATACGGCCGTCGTCCGACTTCAACAGCCGTGTCACTGTGTGTTCCTGAAACACTTTTAGGTGCGACTCGTAGTCGCCGGTCTCCTTGTGGTCCTGCTGCTGGAGGCCGACGACGCGCTGTTGCAGTGTGCGGATGAGTTCGAGGCCGGTGCGGTCGCCGACGTGGGCGAGGCGCGGGTACTCGTGGCCGCCGAAGTTGCGCTGCGAGATCCGGCCGTCCTTCGTGCGGTCGAAGAGGGCACCCCAGGTCTCCAGCTCCCAGACCCGGTCCGGCGCTTCACGCGCGTGCAGCTCGGCCATCCGCCACTGGTTGAGGAACTTGCCGCCGCGCAGGGTGTCCCGGAAGTGGACCTTCCAGTCGTCCCCCGAGTTGACGTTCCCCATCGCCGCCGCGATCCCGCCCTCGGCCATCACCGTGTGCGCCTTGCCGAACAGCGACTTGCAGATCACGGCCGTCCGCGCGCCCCGCTCGCGCGCCTCGATCGCGGCCCGCAGCCCGGCACCGCCGGCCCCGATGACGACGACGTCCCACTCCTGGCGGTCGACCACGGACATCAGAAGGCCCCACTCATTAGAAGAATCGCGGATCGTCGAAGGCGCCGGACGCGACCAGGTACACGTAGAAGTCGGCGACGGCCACGCTCACCAACGAGGCCCACGCCAACAGCATGTGACGGTTGTTCAGCCGTCCCACGAACTGCCATGCCCGGTACCGCACCGGATGTCTGGAGAAGTGCTTCAGCTTGCCGCCGACGATGTGCCGGCACGAGTGGCAGGAGAGCGTGTAGGCCCAGATGAGGCCGATGTTGACGAGGAACACCACCGAACCCAGGCCCATGTGGCCCCAGTCGTAGTGCTCGTCGCGGAAGGAGAGGACCGTGTCGTAGGTGAGGATCCCCGCGACCACGAGCGCCGCGTAGAAGAAGTACCGGTGCAGGTTCTGCAGGATGAGCGGGAACCGCGTCTCGCCCGAGTATTTGGCGTGCGGTTCGGCGACCGCGCAGGCGGGCGGCGAGGCCCAGAACCCCCGGTAGTAGGCCTTGCGGTAGTAGTAGCAGGTCAGCCGGAAGCCCAGCGGGAAGATCAGGATCAGGATCGCGGGGGACAGGCCCCACCAGCCCCCGAACAACTCGGCGTTGGGGCCCGAGCGCATCGGACGGCAGTTGTCCGCGAGGCACGGCGAGTAGAACGGCGAGACGTAGGGCGCCGCGTAGTAGTCGGCGTTCGCGAACGCCCGCCACGTCGAGTACACGACGAACGCGAGGAGCCCCGCGGCCGTGGCGGCGGGCGCCAGCCACCAGCGGTCCGTGCGCAGATGACGGGCCGGGATCGCCGCGCGGGTCGGGGCGTGGACCCCGCCCCGCCAGGAATCGGGTTCCGTGTCGGTTGCCAAGGATGACTCCTGTCGGTGTTCAGGGTCGGTGGCGGTTGCCCACTCCCTCGTCGTCCGAGTCCGTCCACAGGGTGCTGTCGTACGGGGCGTCGGAGATGGGGAGCAGGTCGGGACGGCGGGGCGGGGCCGGCGTCGTCTCCCGCAGGAGCGCCAGGCTCTCGCGCAGGTGGTTCGCGTCCGAGCGGACCCGGCGCAGCTCCAGCGAGCCCGGGTCGGCCTGCTTCTCCAGCCGGCCGACGGCGCGCAGCAGGTCGTCCAGGCAGCGCTCCACCGACGTCAGTTCGTCGTGCACGGACATGACGCGACCTCACTTCCGTGGGCGGACATGACGTTCATGCGCCTGCGAGTGTTGCGCGTCACACCCGCCGCTGGGAAGCGGTGTGCACGGATTCGGTGGCGCATGGGGCGCACGGGGTCGGATTCGCGCCGGAGCATTGCGCCGTGCGGGTGGCCTTCGCCCCGGCCCCCGTCGTGTCGGGAGCCCTGCCCGAGCCCGTTCCTCTTCAGTGGCGGCGTACGTCCGCCTGTACATCCGATCAGGAGTTGATCGGACTTTATGCGGACGGACGCCACCACTGAAGTCGAAGATCCGCGTGAGCGGTCCGCGGAGCCGGAGGTAACAGCGATGTCCGACGTCAGCACCCGCGCGGTCACGCGCTCGCTCGCCTTCCTCACCGCGAGCGCGCTCGCGGTCCCCCTCCTCACCGGCTGCGGCGCCGAGGACGAGGCCGGAAAGCCCCTCGCCGTCCAGCAGATCTCCCCGGCCGGCCGCGCCCTCGTCGCCGACGGCGGCACCCTGCGCTGGGCCGTCGACGACGTCCCCGACACCTTCAACGCCTTCCAGGCGGACGCCACCGCCACCACCACCCGCGTCGCCCAGGCCGTCCTGCCCGCCCTGTACCGCCTCGACGCGCAGGGCCGCCCCCAGCGTGACGCCGACTACCTGGAGTCCGCGAAGGTCGTCGAGACCGAGCCCAAGCAGGTCGTCCTGTACCGGCTGAACCAGCAGGCCGTGTGGAGCGACGGCCGTGAGATCGGCGCCGCCGACTTCGCCGCCCAGTGGCGCGCCCTGTCCGGCAAGGACTCCGCCTACTGGACGGCCCGCAACGCCGGGTACGACCGCATCGAGAAGGTCGAGCGCGGCGCCAACGACCTCGAAGTGCGGGTCACCTTCAGCCGCCCCTACGCCGACTGGCAGTCCCTGTTCTCGCCGCTGTACCCGAAGGACGTCATGGGCACCCCGGACGCCTTCAACGACGGCGCGCGCCGCAAACTCAAGGTCACCGCCGGGGTGTTCGCGCTCACCGAGGTCGACCGCAAGAAGCACGTCGTCCGCCTCACCCGCAACCCCCGCTGGTGGGGCCGTCCCGCGAAGTTGTCCGAGATCGACCTCACGGCCGTCCCGCGCGCGAAGCGGGCCGACGCCCTCGGCGCGGGCACCGTCGACCTCGCCGACATCGACCCCGCCGACGCCTCCCGCATCACCGAGGCCGCGAAGGGCACCGGCGGCCCCCTCTCCGGCGCGGGCAGCGGCAAGACCGCCGCGAAGGCCCTGCGGACGGCGATGGCGCGGGCGTCCGCCGCCGCGAAGGCGGAGAGCGACGAGTACGAGGAAGAGGGCGCCGAACGCAAGGCGCGCGCCGGCAAGAAGCTCCGCAAGGCCATCGCCGCCTGGGAGAAGCAGCAGACGACCCTCCAGGGCTTCGAGGTCCGCAAGTCCCTGGAGCCCGCGTACACGCAGCTCGCCATGAACGGCGAGAGCGGCCCCCTCGCCGACGAACGCGTCCGGCGCGCCGTCGCCCGCGCCCTCGACCGCACGGAACTCGCCGACGCCGTCCTGCGCCCCCTCGGCCTGCCCGCCGCCCCCGTCGGCTCCCACCTCGCTCTCTCCGGCCAGGACGCCTACGCCGACGGCAGCGGCGCCCTCGGCGACCAGGACACCGCCGAGGCACAGGCCCTCCTCGCGGACGCCGGATGGGTGGCCGGAGGGCCGGTCGTCGAGAAGAAGCCCGGCGAGAAGGGGGCGGGGCCCGAGCGGGCCAAGGAGAAGGAGACGGAGTCGGAGGGCGGGGACGACGGGACGTACATCGTCGGCGACGACAAGGCACCGTCGTCCGACGCCTCCGCTCACGCGCAGGACGGCAAGCAGTACGCGAAACAAGGGGGCGCGCCCGGCGCGTACGCCCCGAAGGGCACCCCGGCGCCCGGCGGCGCGGCAGGGCCCCTCGCCAAGGACGGCAAGGCGCTCTCCCTGCGTTTCGTCGTGCCGTCCGGACCCGGGTCGGAGTCCCTGCGCGTCGTCGCCGACCGGATCACCCGCATGCTGACGAAGGTCGGCATCCGCACCGAGGTCACGAAGGTCCCCGACGAGTCCTACTTCAAGGACCACATCGCCTCCGGCCAGTACGACCTCGCCCTCTACTCCTGGCCGGCGTCCGCGTTCCCCGCGACCGACGCACGGCCGATCTACTCGAAACCGGTCCCCGCGGCCGACGGCTCCCTCAGCGTCGAACAGAACTACACGCGCGTCGGCACCGACCAGGTCGACCAGCTCTTCGACCAGGCGATCTCCACGCTCGACGCGGACGAGTCCCGCTCGCTGCTTCGCAAGGCCGACTCCCGCATCTGGGCCGCCGCCGGCTCCATCCCCCTCTACCAGCGCCCCCAGCTCACAGCCGCCCGCAAGAACCTGGCCAACGCGGGCGCCTTCGGCTTCCAGACGCCGGTGTTCGAGGACATGGGGTTCTTGAAGAAGGGCGCGAAGGCCTCGCCGTCGCCGACGGGCTGACCGGAAAGTGCTTGCCGCGCCGGTCGTGTGATCAGATCATCGTGCTCGCGGGTTGACCTCCGCGAGCACGATGACGGTCGTACACGGGGGAACGGGGAAACACACATGCGCGGGCTTGCGGTTCTGGCGGTCCTGGCGGTCGTGGGTCTGACGGCCTGTACCGGGGGCACGGACGACGACGGCAGACCGGCCGTCCCGAGCCCCGTGCCGACCGAGAAGGCGTGCGAAGACGGGACGTACACCTGGTCGGGAATCCAGCGGACCAATCGGCTGACGGGGGTCTCCCGGACTCATCAGGTCATCGGCGAGCTGAGCGGGAACGAACAGGCGGTGGAGATGCCTCTGCAACGCGTCTTCGCCCCGCAGGTCTCCGTCACCGCCCAGGGACCCGCGCTGCCCTCCGCCGAGATCCTGTTCTCGCTGGGCAAGAAGACCGGGGAGATCGACTCCACCGCGCGCACCCTGGCCGAGGACGATACCGAGTACGCGTTCACGGAGGCCGGCAGCCGCCCTCCTGCCCTGGAGCCGCACTCCTTTGTCCCCAGCACCCTCGGGACCTTCGTCGGCTACGAGGGAGTCGTCGAGGTGCGCGGGGACTTCCGTTACACCTGCGCCGACGGCAGCGTCGTCCAGGGACGGGCCCAGAGCTGGACGGACCCCACCGGTGGGGATCTCAACTGTGAGAAGCCTCTCGGCGGCAACGCTTTCGCACTGCTCGCGGCCCGGCGGAGCTGCGAGCCGAACGCCGTCGCGCTGCGCCCGTCCTGACCCTCCGCGAGCCACTCCTCCGCGGGGGCCGTAAAATGGGGTAAGGCCGTGGCGTGTCAAGCCCGGCAGGGTCTGTGTCGCAGGCCTTCCTCACACTCCGGGAGTACGCCGCACCATGGCCGTGTCCGCAACACGTCACGACATCCGCAACGTCGCCATCGTCGCCCACGTCGACCACGGCAAGACGACCCTCGTCGACGCCATGCTGAAGCAGGCCGGTGCCTTCGCGGCGCACGCCGCCGAGTCGCTCGACGACCGCATGATGGACTCCAACGACCTGGAGCGTGAGAAGGGCATCACGATCCTGGCCAAGAACACGGCGGTGAAGTACCACCCCAAGGATGGCGGCGACGTCATCACCATCAACATCATCGACACCCCGGGCCACGCCGACTTCGGTGGCGAGGTCGAGCGCGGTCTGTCGATGGTGGACGCGGTCGTCCTGCTGGTCGACGCCTCCGAGGGCCCCCTCCCGCAGACCCGGTTCGTCCTGCGCAAGGCGCTCCAGCAGCGCCTGCCCGTCATCCTGTGCATCAACAAGACGGACCGCCCGGACTCCCGGATCGACGAGGTCGTCAACGAGACCTACGACCTCTTCCTCGACCTCGACGCGGACGAGGACCAGATCGAGTTCCCGATCGTCTACGCCTGCGCCCG
>DATCQX010000288.1:0-2697 GCA_036569285.1 Streptomyces sp. | reverse complement strand
GGCGGTGGCGCCGTTTCATCCTCGAAATTCCGTAGGAGAGAGAATTCCCGTGAGCCCGACCAATCGCACCGTGGTCGTCACCGGTATCGGCGCAACCACACCGCTGGGTGGCGACGCAGCATCGACCTGGGAGGGTCTGGTGGCCGGCAAGTCCGGTGCCAAGGCCCTCACCGAGGACTGGGCGGCCGACCAGGCCGTCCGGATCGCGGCCCGTGCCGCGGTGGACCCCTCCGAGGTGCTCCCCCGCCCGCAGGCCCGCAAGCTGGACCGCTCGGCGCAGTTCGCGCTGATCGCGGCCCAGGAGGCCTGGGCGGACGCCGGTTTCACCGCGCGCGCCGGTGAGGACGGCTCCGTCAACCCCGACCGGCTGGGCGCGGTCATCGCCTCCGGCATCGGTGGTGTGACGACCCTGCTGGACCAGTACGACGTGCTGAAGGAGAAGGGCGTACGCCGTGTCTCCCCGCACACCGTGCCGATGCTGATGCCGAACAGCCCCTCCGCGAACGTGGGTCTGCTCGTCGGTGCCCGCGCCGGTGTGCACACCCCGGTCTCCGCCTGCGCGTCGGGCGCCGAGGCCATCGGCTACGCGATCGAGATGATCCGCACCGGGCGTGCGGACGTCGTCGTCGCCGGTGGTACGGAGGCGGCCATCCATCCGCTGCCGATCGCCGCGTTCGGCAACATGATGGCGATGTCGAAGAACAACGACGACCCGCAGGGCGCGTCCCGTCCCTACGACAAGGCCCGTGACGGCTTCGTGATGGGCGAGGGCTCCGGTGTGATCGTCCTGGAGTCCGCCGAGCACGCCGCCGCGCGTGGCGCCCGCGTGTACGCGGAGGCCGTCGGGCAGGGCATCTCGGCCGACGCGCACGACATCGTGCAGCCGGAGCCGGAGGGGCGTGGCATCGCCGCCGCGCTGAACAACCTGATGGCCGCCACCGACCTCGACCCCGCGGAGATCGTGCACGTCAACGCGCACGCGACTTCCACACCCGCGGGTGACATCGCGGAACTGAAGGCGCTGCGGAAGGTGTTCGGCGACCACGCCGACCACTTCGCCGTCTCCGCGACGAAGTCGATGACCGGTCACCTGCTGGGCGGTGCCGGTGGCGTCGAGACGGTCGCGACCGTCCTCGCGCTGTACAACCGGATCGCGCCGCCGACCATCAATGTGGAGAACCTCGACCCGGAGGCGGAGGCCGTCGCGGACGTCGTCCGCGGGGAGGCCCGGAAGCTGCCGGTGGAGGGGCGTATCGCCGCGCTGAACGACTCGTTCGGGTTCGGTGGGCACAACGTGGTGCTGGCGTTCCGGACGGTCTGAGAGGCTGTCACAGCACGTTGAAGGGCCCCACCTTTTCAGGTGGGGCCCTTCCTTCGGTTCACACCACTTGGTGCAGCCAGCGCACCGGTGCGCCCTCACCGGCGTACCGGAACGGCTCCAACTCGTCGTCCCACGGCTTGCCGAGAAGTTTCGTGATCTCGGCCTCGATGTCGGTCTCCCCGCGCTGGGAGCGCAACAGGGCGGCGCGGAGCCGGTCCTCGGGGATCAGGATGTCGCCGTGGATGCCGGTGACGGCGTGGAAGATGCCCAGATCCGGCGTGCAGCTGTACCGCTCGCCCTCGGCACTCGCGCAGGGCTCGGCGGTGACCTCGAAGCGCAGCATCTGCCAACCCCGCAGCGCGGAGGCGAGTTTGGAGGCGGTGCCGGCCTGTCCCTTGAAGGAGAATTCGGAGCGCCAGGTTCCGGGCGCGGCGGGCTGCCGGATCCAGTCGAGGTTGACGCGCGTACCGAGCACCCCGGCGATGGCCCACTCGACGTGCGGGCACAGCGCGCGCGGCGCGGAGTGCACGTACAGAACTCCACGTGTCGTCACCGGGACCTCCGGACAGAGCGGGACATCTTGCAGGGCTGGCTGAGCGGCGGCGTCGGTGCAGCCACGTTGATGGCGAGGCTACCGTGCGACGGGGTGAGGAGTGTGACGTACCGTCGGTCCGGACGCCCCGAAAGGCCCGCCATTCACTCGGCAGG
The DNA here is from genome assembly GCA_036569285.1 of Streptomyces sp. GTDB lineage: Bacteria > Actinomycetota > Actinomycetes > Streptomycetales > Streptomycetaceae > Streptomyces. Next base: position 668 of record DATCQX010000288.1, on the reverse strand, counting down.
ACGCTTGTACGGGTGGGGAACGTTCCGTGGATCACGTCCGGAAACGTCAAGGTTTTGTCCTGAAGACGGTTCGGGAACTCAGGTGCGTTGTACTGGGTGTGGGGGTTTGGTGCCGGACGACCGAAGGGGCCAGTCGAGCATGGTGACGACGCGAGGGCGGGGGGTGCTCGCCGGGGTGATGGCGGGGCTGTCGCTGACGGTGGCGGGGTGCACGGGCATCGGCGGGAACGACGGCGGCGGGACGACGCCGACGCGCGCGGCGCCGAAACCGTCCCCCCCGGTGTGGAACGTACGGCCGGCGTCGGTGGCGGCCGTCGGGGACTCGATCACCCGCGGGTTCGACGCGTGCGGGGTCCTTCAGGACTGCCCTGAGGTGTCGTGGGCGACGGGTGACAGCACGGAGGTCGACTCGCTCGCCGTGCGGCTGCTGGGGCCCGCGAAGGCGACGACGCACAGTTGGAACTACGCGAAGACCGGCGCGCTGATGGCGGATCTCCCGGGCCAGATGGCCCAGGCGGGGACGCGGCAGCCGGGACTGGTGACGGTGATGGCGGGCGCGAACGACGCGTGCCGCGACTCGGTCGAGCAGATGACGCCGGTCGGGAAGTTCCGCACGTCCTTCGAGCAGTCCCTCGCCGCGCTGCGGTCCCTCTCGCCCAAGTCCCAGG
>DATCQX010000287.1:0-10157 GCA_036569285.1 Streptomyces sp. | reverse complement strand
ACCGAGACGTCCGGTCACACCACGTTCCGGCTGCTGCGTACGGCCGATTTCGAAGTCCCGCGATAGCCCCCTGAGTTCGCGTCCGAACTGTGAAGCCCCGTCCACCTGGGCTCGGACACCTCCGGGCGGGCGGGGTCCATGTTCACCAGAAAGGATCACTCCGTGACGAACCCGGAGCGGGCCGCGGCCAGGCAACGTGTGCTGGACGAACGGCAGTTGGTGGTCCAGCGGTACCGGAAGGGCGCTCCGCTCAGCGGCCTCGCGGAGGAGTACGGGGTCACCGCAGGTTGGTTGGGGAGGCGGTTCGACGAGTGGGGCGAGCAACGCCGGGGCCTCGTCGACGCGTTGTTCTACCGCAGGGCAGGTGCCCGCGTGTTCAAGGGGCGTGCCCGACGCCGTGGCAGTGCCGAAGTGCGGGAAGCTCGGGCGGAGTTCGTCCGGGCGCGGGAGAGTGTGGTGGGCCGGTATCGACAGGGGGTCTCGGCGGCGGCCCTGGCACGGGAGTTCCGGGTCAGTCCGACGTTCGTCGCGGAGCGGCTGGTGGAGTGGGGGGCGGAACGCGATTCGCGGAGTCTGTTCTCTGGTGGAGCGGAGAGGCGTCCTCAGGACGAGTAGCGCCCCGTGACGACAGCCCCGTCCGTGAACCGGACGCCAAGCGGTGACGCGGGCAGGGAAGTGGGTTTCCCGCGCTCAACGGCAACCCGCCCCGCGCAGTGCTCAGCCGGAGTCGGCATCAGCGCACCTCGCCGCACCCCGATCCGGCATCGACGCGCCGGATCCGTCTGCCGCGCGAGCCCCCGGCGCCCCCTAAACCCCCGCCCCCTCCATGATCCCGCTCACCTCAGTCCCCGGCGGTGTCAGAAGGAACACGTTGCGGTCGACGCGGTGCATGCCGCTGGCGAGGCCGAAGACCACGCCGGTGGAGAAGTCGAGGACGCGTTTGGCGACTTCGGTCTCGGCGCCGGTGAGGTCGAGGAGGACGGGGATGCCGGCCATCAGGGTCTCGGCGACTTCGCGAGCGTCGGCGAAGACGTTCACGCGCAGGACGACGAAGCGGCGCCGCGCCTCGGTGTCGGGTTCGGGGAGGGCGCGGTGGCCGACCGCGGAGGGCCAGGCGTCGCGGCCCCTCAAGGGGACGACCTGGGCCAGGCCTTCCCACTGCTCGTCGGTGACGTCGTACCGATTCACCGGACACCCCCCGAAATGACTCGCGTTCCATCCTGCACCAGCCAATTCTTACGCCATGTCACCCGTTCGGCCCAACAGCGACACGGACGGCGACCCCTCGGACACCGTTCACACCCCGCTCACACCGGACTCTTCACCGCCGGTCCAGCACGGTTCATCGCCGCCGCATAGCGTCCCGTCCCGTGCACTTGGCAGAGACATCGCTGGTGACAACGGCCCGGTGGACACGGTCGCCCTACGAGGACCCCGAAAACCCCACGCCCGCCCAGTGGCACCGCGTCCTCACCCTCCTCGCGACCGCGAGCCTCTTCATCGGCACCAGGGACGTCTGGGCGCGGGCCGCCTCGCACCACCCGCCGCTGGCCGCCGTGATCTCGGTCTGTTACGCCGCGATCCTGCTGTCCGGGGCGGCGGCCCTGACCGCCCGCACGCGGCGCGCGCTCGGCCGCGTCGACACGGCCGTCCTGATCACGGCGGTGATCCTTGTCACGGCCGGCTGGCTGGTCTCGCACCAGGGCGGCGACGAGGCCGTCCTCACGACGAAGGCCGCGCGTGAACTCGTCGCGGGGCACGCGGTGTACGGGCAGCCGTGGCCGCGGCTCTTCACGCCGGGGATCGCGCTGACGCAGACGGTCCACGGCGGCTACGACTACACGTACGGCTATCCGCCGCTCGCCCCGCTGCTGACGGCCCCGTTCCTGTGGCTCCACCACGGCGGCACCCCCGCGACGGCGATGGCGACGACCGCGCTGCTGGTGTCGACGGTCACCGTCTGGCGACTCCTCCCCCAACCCTGGCGCCCCGCCCTGACGATGCTGTGCCTCGGCTTCGGGTTCCTGCCGATGTACGGGCGCCAGGGCTACCCGGCGATCCTGGCGCTGGCCCTGCTGATGCCGGTCGTGCTCGGCTGGCCCCGCATCGGCCGGGGCGGACGCCTCGACGCCCCCGGGATCGCCCGCGCGGTGTGCCTGGGCGCGGCCTGCGCGGCGCAGCAACTCCCTTGGTTCGTCGCGCCGTTCCTGCTGGCGGGGGTGTACGCGGTGCGGCGCGGGGAGCTGGGCGGGCGGGAGGCGGGGCGGGTGGTGCTGCGGCTGCTCGGCGTCGCCGTCGGCACCTGGCTGGTGATCAACGCCTACTTCGCCGTCCACGAGCCCCGCACCTGGGCGTCCGGTATCGCGCTGCCGCTGACGCAGGGGGCGGTGGTGCACGGGCAGGGGCTGGTCGGGATCTCGCTGTACCTGACGGACGGGAGTGACCGCCTCGACTGGTACTCCCGCGCGAGCGCGCTGCTGGCGGCGGGGCTGCTCGCGCTGTACGTCGTCCTCGTGCGGCGGCTGGGCCCCGCCGCGACGGTCCTGCCGTGGCTCGCGTTCTTCGTGGCGACGCGTTCGCAGGACGGGTACTACCTGATGATGACGCCGCTGTGGCTGTTGTCCGCGCTGACGGCGCCCCTGCCGGAGTTCGCGCGCGCCTGGCAGCCCAGGCTTCCCGCCCGCCGTCTCGTCGCCGCGCTGCTCCTGCTGCCCGCCGTCATCGGTACGACGCTGGCGGCGACGGGGTCGCCTCCGCTGCGGATGTCGGTCGCGTCGGTGCGGCTCGCCTCGCCGAGGACGCTGGGGCGGCTGACCGTCGACGTCCGCAACACCGAACACGCCTCGCTCGTCCCGCACTTCACCGTCTCGACGGGGCAGGGGATGCCGGAGTACTGGACGATCGTCGCCGGACCGGCGCGGCTGGCCGGGGGCGGGGTCGGGCGGTACGAACTCCGGCCTCCCCGGGGGCAGTTCGCGCTGCCCCCGAAGGGCTCACGGGTCCGGCTGCGCGCCTTCACGGGGGATCCGCAGACGTTGTCCAGTCAGGACGTCCAGGCCGATCTGCCGCTACCGCGCAGGAGTTGACGTCCCGTCAGCCGTTGCCGCGGACGAAGCGCAGGGCGGCCGTGATCGCCGTCTGGTCCTTCATCATGCCCGGCTTCTTCCAGCTGAGCCCGAACTCCGTGCGGTCGATGACGAATTCGGCGTTCAGGGTGACCGCGTCGGCGCTCGCGTCGGACAGGCCCGCGGTGAAGGAGTGCGGGCGGCTGACGCCCTGGATGGTGAGCTGCCCGGTGACATGGACGGTGTCCGCGCCGCGGAGTTCGGCCGTGCGGACCGTGTAGGTGATCTCCGGGTGGTTGTCCGTGTCCAGGAAGTCGGCGGAGCGGACGTGGGCGTCCCGCTTGGCGTTCTTCGTGTCGATGGAGGCGGCGTCGACGGAGATGACGCCGGTGGCGGTGCCGCTCTCGCCGACCTCGCCGTTGCCGGTGACGCCGGAGAAGGTGCCCTTCACGGTGACCAGGCCCCACATCGTCTTGTGCTTCAGGGCGACGGTGGAAGCGGTCCGGTCGAGCTGCCAGAGCCCTGTTTCGACGGCGACGGTCATGGTTCACAACTCCAGATAGGCCAGGTCATCCAAATTTGGACGAGGCAACGCTAGCGGGTAATCCAAATCTGGACAACCCTGGGGAGAATCCGCGCCGCCGATAGACTCGAAGCCATGGCCGACCGCGACGCTCCCCCCGCCCAACAGCCCCAGTGCCCCCTCACGGGCGGGGACGGGACGCTCCCGCGCGAACTGCGGGGATGGATGCTGTTGCTGGCGGCGACCGGGGCCGTGGAGCAACGCCTGCACACGCTCGTGAAGGACCGGCTGGACGTCTCCCACGACGAATTCCTCGTCCTCTGTCTCCTCGCCGACCAGCCGGACGGCCTGCGCATGACCCGCGTCGCCGAACTCCTGGGCCGCCCCAAGACCCGCCTCACCTACCAGATCGCCTGCCTCCAGCGCGCCGGCCTCGTCACCCGCGCCTCCGCCTGCGGCGACAAACGCGGCATCACCGTCACCCTCACGGACAAGGCCCGCACCCTCCTCCACGAGACGTCCCTCACGCTGGCGACAGCGGTCCGGGAGGGGTTGAGCGAGGTGATGGGGCCGACTGAGGTGAGCGCGCTGTGCGGGCTGCTGCCGCATCTGACGGGGGGAGCGGGGCAGGGGGCGGCGGGCGACGGGGGCGAGGTGCGGGGCGCGGACGTGGGTGGGGGCGAGCACGCGGCGGACGAGACGGCGGGGGCGGCGAGCAAGGCCTGAGCGTTCCGCTGGGGGCGCGGCGAGGGCCGTCGGTTGTCTGCGGCTTCGTCGTGGCTGGTCGCTCCCCCACGCTCGGCTTCGCTCACGCGGGGGCGACCCCATCGCGGCGGAGCCGCAGATCAGACACAGTTCCGCGCCCCTTCAGGGCGTTGTGCGACCGCAGTGTGGGCGGGGGCGCTACTCCTCCCCCAACCTCCCCACATACGCCCGCAGCAACATCTTCAACTGGCCCAGCAACGCCGCATCCCCCTCAGGAGCCGTCCGGAACGCCTCCTGGGTGACCGCGTCGGCCGCGAGGAAGGCCGCGCGGCAGGCGGTTGCGGCTTCTGGTGTGTCGGGGAGGGTGTGCTGGGCGATCAGGACCTGGTGGAGGCCCGCCGTCATGGTGTGCTTGTGGCGGCGGTCGGCCTCGCGGGTGGCCTCGGTGAGGTGGCGGCCCAGCCAGAGCGCGCGGAAGCCGGGCTGGGAACGGTAGAGGCCGGTGAAGGTGTCGACGAGGACGGCGACGGGGTCGTCCCAGGTCTCCTCGCCCGCGCGGACGGCCAGGGACTGCATCTCGGCCTCCAGACGGCCCAGGTACAGATCCGCCAGCGCCTCCACGATCGCGTCCCGGTCGGGCAGGTACTGGTACAGCGCCCCCACCGAGACTCCCGCCTCGGCGGCCACCCGCGTCGTGGTGAGGACGTCCACCCCCTCCTCGACGAGCAGCCGCTCCGCCGCCGCCAGCACCTTCGCGACCTTCTCCACCGACCGGGCCTGCCGGGGCCGCCGCCTCAGCCGCACCCCGTCCAGCTCACCGGAGTCCATCGCGCCCCTTCCACGGCCCCGGGTTCCTTGAACCCTGAAACCAAACGTGACTTTGTTTCATGTTCAGGTTACATTCCCGTCATGACGGAGGCGAACGCAGCTCTGACACAGGCGCGGCAGGCGGTCGCGGAGGCGAGCCGGCGGCTCGCGGAGGCGGGCCTGCTGATCGGCACGGCCGGCAACGTGAGCGTCCGGATCGGCGACGCGGTGGCGGTGACGGCGACCGGCGCGGTCCTGGAACACCTCACACCGGACGAGGTGACGGTCGTGGGGCTGGACGGCGGACTCCTCGCCGGGGACCTCGCGCCGACGTCCGAACTGGAGCTGCACCTCGGGGTGTACCGCAGCTCGGGCGCGGGGGCCGTCGTCCACACGCACTCCCCGAAGGCGACCGCGCTCTCGCTGGTCCTCGACGAACTCCCGTGCGTGCACTACCAGATGCTGCTGCTGGGCGGCTCGGTGAGGGTCGCGCCGTTCGCGGTGTTCGGGAGTCCGGAGCTGGCGGAGCACGTACTGGCCGCGCTGGAGGGGAAGTCGGCGGCGCTGATGGCCAACCACGGTGCGGTGGCGCACGGTTCGTCGCTGGAGAAGGCCGTGGAGAACGCGCTGCTGCTGGAGTGGGCCTGCGACGTCTACGCCCGTGCAGCCGTCCTGGGAACTCCTCGCGCACTGAGCGAGGAACAGCAACTCGCGGTCATCACGGCCGCGTTGAACACCGGATACGGCAGCACCCGCGCGGCGAAGCCGTAACGAGCCGTACGAGAGAGGGAGCTTTCGTTGAGTCAGTCGGTGATAGCGCTCGGCGCCCACGTGTTCGACGTCCAGGTCCGCCCCGTCGACTCCATCCCGGACGGGCAGGGTTCGACGCTGGTCGACCAGATCCGGTTCGGCCCGGCGGGCACGGCGGCGGGGACGGCGGTGACGCTGGCGAAGCTGGGCGCGTCGGTGAGGACGGCCGGGGCGATCGGGACGGATCCGATCGGCGACCTGATGCTCAGTCTGCTGGGGAGGTTCGGCGTCGACACCTCACTCGTCGTCCGCCGCGACGACGCCCAGACCTCCGCGTCGGTCCTGCCGATCCGCGCGGACGGCAGCCGGCCCGCGTTCCACGTGCTGGGCGCGAACATCACGTACGGGCCGGACGACGCCCCGCACGCCGAGATCGCGGCGGCGACCCATCTCCACCTGGGCGCACCGGAGTTGATGGGCGGCGAGGCGGCGGCGAAGATCCTGCGGCCCGCGCAGGAGGCGGGGACGGTCACCTCGGTGGACATCCTCGCGGGCGGTGAGAGCGGGCTGTTCGACTGGATCGCGGACGCGCTGCCGTACGTCGACCATCTCCTGCCGAACGAGGAGCAGGTCCTCGGGTTCACCGGTGCCGAGAGCGTGGAGGCGGGGGCGCGGGTCTTCCTGGAGCGGGGCGTCGGGTGTGTCGCCGTGACGATGGGGGCGCGCGGGGCGTTGGTGGTGACGGCCGAAGAGACCCTGGAGGTACCGGCGTTCGTGGTGGACGTCGTCGACACGACGGGCTGCGGCGACGCGTTCTCCGCCGGGTATCTGCGGGGGCTCGGACTCGGCCGGTCGCCGCGCGAGTGCGCGGTGCTGGGGTGCGCGGCGGCGGCGTTCGTGGCGCAGGGGCTCGGCAGCGATCACGGGGACTTCGACCTGGCGACGCTGGACGCGTTCGCGGCGAACACGCCGGTACTGAAGGCCGACTGACGGTCCGCCACGGCCCTTTCCCTGAAAGGGCCGTCACGCCATTTCCCGCAACTCCTCCTCGTCCAGGACGACTTCGGCCGCCGCCATGTTGTCCTCCAGATGCTCCACCGACCCCGTCCCCGGAATCGGCAGCATCACCGGCGAGGAGGCCAGCAGCCAGGCGAGGGCCATCCGGGGGACGCTCACCCCGTGCCGGGCGGCGGCTTTCGCGAGCCGGGGGCCGGTCGAGGAGTGTCCGCCGCCGACCGGGAAGAACGGCACGTACGCGATCCCGGCCGCCTCGCACACGCCGAGCACCTCGGCGTCGTCCCGCCGCCCGGCGTGGTACAGGTTCTGGACGGCCGCGACCGGGGCGATCGTCCGCGCCTCGGCGAGCTGGGCGGCGTCCACGTTGCTGACTCCGAGGTGCCGGATCAGGCCCTCCTCCCGGAGCGCGGCGAGGGCCTCGAAGCGGGCGGCGAGGGATTCGCCGTGCGGGACCTGCATGCCGCCGATCCGCAGGTAGAGGAGGTCGAGGCGGTCCACGCCGAGGGTGTCGAGGTTGCCCTCGACGAGCCGGCGCAGGTCCCCAGGACCGCCGTGGGTGAAGCCGCCCTCATGGAAGAGGGGTCCCACCTTCGTGGCGATCGTCAGGCCCTCCGGGTAGGGAGAAAGAGCCTCCCGGATAAGGGAGTTCGCGCGGACGGCCCCGTCGCCACTGATGTAGAAGTCCGCCGTGTCGATGTGGTCGACACCCAGCTCGACCGCGCGGCGCAGGACGGCCCTGCCGGTCTCGGGGTCGCGGGGCTCACCGAACATGCCGCCCTGGGAGGGCAGCCGCATCGCACCGAAGCCGAGGCGATGGACGGGCAGTTCGCCACCGAGGGAGAAGAGATCACTCATGCCGCCAGCGTGCCGGGCGGCGAGGCGAGCACCGAACGGGTGGCACGTTCCTGCCACGCGTTCCTGCCCCGGCCTTCCTGCCGCCACCGACTCGGCGTTCACCGCGCCCGTACCGACCCCGGCTCCTGCCTCAGCCCCCGAACTCGCCCTGACCGCAACGAAGTTGGAGCCCCGACACATGGGCGCGCCCGTCGATCCCGGCTCCACCGCCACGCTCATGGCGCCCCGGACCAGGGCCGCGCCGGCTCCCGCCCCGCTGGCATACCTCCCCGCCCGAGTTGCCACCCCACCTCCCCGCCACACCTCCCCGACCCGCGCCACGCCTCCCCGACCCGCGCCACACCACGTCACGCCACGCGACGCCACGCCACACGACGCCACGCGACAATACGTGGATGGCAGCGATCACAACGCTCCACGGCGACCTCGAACTCCGCTCCCGGCTGGTCCCGTTGGCGTCACTCGACGAGGAGTTCGTCTCCGTCGCCCCCGACTTCGACACCTGGCCCGGCGCCCGGGAGAACGCCCTGCGGCAGGCGTTGGGCGGGGGTGCCGAGCGGACGCGCAAGCTCTTCGGGCCCGCCGTGCTCGCCGACGCGCAGGACCGGCGGCTGCTGGAGGAGTTGGCGGCGCGCGGGACGGCCGTCCGGATCGCGCGGACGCCGTTGCCGCAGGGGACGGTGTTCGTCGGGCGGCGGACGATGGTCCTGACCGCGCCGGACGCGCGGCGGACGTACCTGATGAGCACCGAACCCGCCCTGGTGGAGAGCGCGTTCGCGTTGTTCGAGGCGGTCTGGCGGGGCGCCACCGACCTCGCGGTGTTCCTCGCCGGGCGCCCCCGGATCGACGAGCGGGCCCAGCCCGTGCTGGACACCCTGGGTTCGGGCCTCACCGACGAGGCCGCCGCCCGCAAGCTGGGCATGTCCCTGCGGACCTATCGGCGCCGGGTCGCGGACCTGCTGGTCGCGCTGGACGCGGAGTCACGGTTCCAGGCGGGGGTGCGGGCGGGCGAGTGGGGGCTGTCACGGGGGTGAGCCACCCTTGTACGCCACCCTCGTGCACCACCCTCGCACACCGCCCTCGTCCGCCTCCTTCGACGGCACCGCCCCCGACGGCGGTCCCTGAACGGCACTCCCCCGCACGCCCGTTCAGCCGAGACGCTCTCGCAGGAACCCCAGCGCCCCGTCCCACGCCCGCGCGAACGCCCCCGCGTCGTACGCCTCGTGCACCCTGAGGTCAGGGGTGATGCGGGACTGCGCGGAGATGGCCCGGCGCAGCGCGTCGAGGGACTCGCGGGGAACCGTCGTGTCGTAGTGGCCGAGGATCTCGGCGTTCAGGCCGAAGAAATCGGGGAGTTGGTCCTGCGGCAGGCCGTAGAAGCAGACGGCGGCGACGACTCGGGGGTCCCGCGCCGCGTGGTGGAGGACGAGTCCGGCGCCCCTCCCGAAGCCGACGGCCCCGAGGACGTCCGCCGTCACCGCCGGGTGCGCGAGGAGGAAGTCGGCGGCCGCGGTGAGGAGTTCGACGCCCCCGTCCGGATCCAGGTCCGCCGCGAGCGCCACGAACCCCTCGGCGGCGAGGCGTCGGGTGACGTCGGTGATGTGCCCGGGGAGCCCCCGCCACTCGTGGGCGACGAGGACGGGGGGCCCGTGTCCGGCTGGGGGCAGGGCGAGGTGGCCGTGGGGGGTATCGATCGGGATGCGGCGTTCTGTCACACCCGGAAATCTTACTTGAAAGTAAAAATAAAAAACTAGACGTTCCGTCGATACTGCCCTCCCACCTCGAAAAACGCCTCCGTGACCTGCTGGAGCGTGCACACCCGGGCCGCGTCCATCAGCGCCTCGAACACGTTTCCGTCCCCCATCGCCGCCTCCTTCAGCGCGGCCAGCGCCGTGTGGGACTCGTCGCGGTGGGCGACCTGGTAGGCGCGCAGGCGTTCCAGCTGGGACCGCTTCTCCTGTTCCGTCGCACGGGCCAGCTCCACGGGGCCGGGGGCGGCGGTGTCGGCGTGCGGGTTGCGGAACGTGTTGACGCCGACGATCGGCAGCGTGCCGTCGTGCTTGCGCTGCTCGTACAGCATCGACTCGTCCTGGATACGGCCCCGCTGGTACCCGGTCTCCATCGCGCCGAGCACCCCGCCGCGTTCGCTGATCCGCTCGAACTCCTGGAGCACCGCCTCCTCGACGAGGTCGGTCAACTCGTCGATGACGAAGGACCCTTGGAGGGGGTTCTCGTTCATCGCGAGCCCCCACTCGCGGTTGATGATGAGCTGGATGGCGAGGGCGCGGCGCACGGACTCCTCGGTGGGGGTGGTGACGGCCTCGTCGTACGCGTTGGTGTGCAGGCTGTTGCAGTTGTCGTAGAGGGCGATCAGCGCCTGGAGCGTCGTGCGGATGTCGTTGAAGTCCATCTCCTGCGCGTGCAGGGAGCGGCCC
>DATCQX010000286.1:0-6764 GCA_036569285.1 Streptomyces sp. | reverse complement strand
ACCCGGCGGCCACGGCCAGCACCGCGAGGAGCGTCCCCTCGGCCCGCCCGCCGTTCGCCCCCGCCGAGACCAGCGCCCACACGGCGCAGGCCGCGAGCACCGCCGTCCCGAACACGTCGGAAACGTTTCGTCTGTCGCTGTCCGTGCCCTCGCCGGCCACGGACGTCCCCGCTGATCCCACCCGGCCCCCCGAACCCGGTCCCCCGACCGCCCTCGCCCCGGCCGTGTGCCTGACCACGCGCGCACCGGGGCTGGGCACACCGTAACGGCTGGACGGCGGTTTGTGGACAGGCTGCGCGGATCAGGGAGGGCCGGTATGGGGTGTGTCATGCCCGTGACGGCCTGAGCTGTGCGAACCGTCCTGTCGGCCCGCAGGTCACCCGCCGTACACTCCCCGGGTGACCGTCACCGCACCCCCCGCAGGGCCCTCAGGACAGGTGGAGCCCGAGACCGCGCCCGCTCCGCGTGGCCGCAGCCTCCTGCGGTTCCTCCCGGCCGTCGTCGCCGTGCTCTCCGGAGCGCTGCTCTACGTCAGCTTCCCGCCGCGCCCCCTGTGGTTCCTCGCGCTGCCCGCGTTCGCCGGGTTCGGCTGGGTGCTGCGCGAGCGGGCCTGGAAGCCCGCCTTCGGGCTCGGCTACCTCTTCGGCCTGGGCTTCTTCGTCCCGTTGCTGAAGTGGACCGGCGTCGAGGTGGGCCCGCTGCCGTGGCTCGCGCTCGCCGCGATCGAGGCCGTCTTCGCAGGCATGGTCGGTATGGGCGTCGCCGCCGTGTCCCGGCTGCCCGGGTGGCCGCTGTGGGCGGCGGCCCTGTGGACCGCCGGGGAGGCGGCACGCGCGCGTGCGCCGTTCAGCGGCTTCCCCTGGGGCAAGATCGCCTTCGGGCAGGCCGACGGGATCTTCCTGCCGCTCGCGGCCGTCGGCGGCACACCGGTGCTGGGCTTCGCGGTGGTGCTGTGCGGGTTCGGCCTGTACGACGCCGTCCGCCTCGTCCGCGAGCGCCGTCTCGCGCGCGCGGTGACGCGTCCGGCCGCCGCCGTCGCCCTGCTGAGCGTCGCCGTCCCCGTCGCCGGCGCCCTCGCGGCCCGCTCCCTGGTCAGCGACAAGGCCGAGGACGGCACTGCCACGGTCGCCGCGATCCAGGGCAACGTGCCCCGGCTGGGCCTGGAGTTCAACGCGCAGCGGCGTGCCGTGCTGGAGTACCACGCGCGCGAGACGCAACGGCTGGCCGCCGAGGTGAAGGCCGGGAAGGCCGCCAAACCGGACTTCGTGCTGTGGCCGGAGAACTCCTCCGACGTCAACCCCTTCACCGACGCCGCCGCGTACTCCGTCATCACCCAGGCCGTCCAGGCCATCGGCGCACCCGTCTCCGTCGGCAGCGTCGTCGACCGCGACGGCAAGTGGTTCAACGAGCAGATCCTCTGGGACCCTGCGAAGGGGCCCACCCAGACCTACGACAAGCGCCAGATCCAGCCGTTCGGCGAGTACATGCCGCTCCAGGGGCTCGTCTCGGCGATCAACCCGAAGTGGACCGCCATGGCGTCGAGCTTCACCCGGGGCACCAAGCCCGGGGTGTTCACCATCGGCGGCACGAAGGTCGGCATCGCCACCTGTTACGAGGCCGCGTTCGACTGGGACGTCCGCGACACCGTCACGCACGGCGCGCAGCTCATCTCCGTGCCCAGCAACAACGCCACCTTCGACCGCAGCGAGATGACCTACCAGCAGCTCGCCATGTCGCGCGTGCGCGCGGTGGAGCACAGCCGCACCGTCGTCGTCCCCGTCACCAGCGGCGTCAGCGCGATCATCATGCCGGACGGGCGGATCTCCCAGAAGACCGGCATGTTCGTCGCCGACTCCCTCGTCCAGAAGGTGCCGCTGCGGTCCTCCGAGACGCCCGCGACGAAGATGGGCATCCTGCCCGAGATGCTGCTCGTCCTCGTCGCGGCCGGCGGGCTCGGCTGGGCGATCGGGTCCGGGCTGCGCGCCCGTCGCGCGTAGGGACGTCCGAATACCGGCCGGTCCACCAAGATCGGCCGGTTAGGGTCGGGGCATGGCAACTCCTGACTTCATCCGTACGATCCGGGAATCCGCCGGACAGCAACTCCTGTGGCTCCCCGGGATCACTGCCGTCGTCTTCGACGACGAGGGCCGGGTCCTGCTGGGGCGCCGTGCGGACACGGGCGAGTGGTCGGTCGTCGGCGGCATCCCCGATCCCGGCGAGCAGCCCGCCGTGTGCGCGGTGCGCGAGGTCTACGAGGAGACGGCGGTGCACTGCGTCGCCGAACGCATCGTGCTCGTCCAGGCGTTGGAGGAGCACACCTATCCCAACGGCGACATCGTCCAGTTCATGGACATAACGGTCCGCTGCCGTGCGACCGGCGGTGAGGCCCGGGTGAACGACGACGAGTCCATCGACGTCGGCTGGTTCGCCGTGGACCAACTGCCGCCGGGGCTGCCCGAGTTCGCGGTCAACCGGATCAAGCAGGCGCAGGCCGCCGAGGGGGCGGCGTGGTTCGAGAACCCCGGGCAGGTGGCGTAGGCGGCGGCCACTGGGGGGCCGGGGCGATTCGAATTCCGGTGCGCCGAGGGTGAGTTGGGTCGGCGCGTACGGCCGTCGGCGGGGGAGAGGTCCGCGACGGACGCCGTCCCCCGGGGCCGCCCGCCTCAGCCGATCGGCACCGCGCGCCCCGTCACCCGTGTGCGCTCCTGCCCCACCTCCAGCAGCAGGTCGCTCGGGCGGCCCATGTCCTCGCCCTGGCGGACGGTCACCGTGGCCGGCGCGGTGACGAGGCCGAGGTCGCGGAGGTAGCCGCCGAAGGCCGCTGCGGCGGCGCCGGTGGCGGGGTCCTCGACGACACCGCCGACGGGGAAGGGGTCGCGGGCGTGGAAGTGGGTGGGGGACTCGCGCCAGACGAGGTGGAGGGTTGTCCACGAGTGGCGGCGCATGACGTCGGCGAGGACGTCGAAGTCGTAGTCGAGGTCCGCGAGTCGGGCGCGGGTGGCGGCGGCCAGGATCAGGTGGTCGACGCCGCCGAACGCGACGTGCGGAGGCAGGGCCGGGTCGAGGTCGGCGGCGCTCCAGCGCAGGGCGCGCAGTGCCTCGTCCAGTTCGTCGGGCGTGGCGGGGCGGGTGCGGGTGGGGACGCTGGTGAGGGTGGCGACGAGAATGCCGTCGTCGTCCTTCGCCGTCGTGACGGGGATCTCGCCCGCCGGGGTGTCGAGGAGCAGGTCGCCGGGGCCGAGGCGCTCCGCGAGGGCGACGGAGAGGGCGACGGTCGCGTGTCCGCAGAAGGCGACCTCGGTGAGCGGGCTGAAGTAACGCACCCGGAAACGGCGTTGTGCGTCGTCGCCGGCGGTGACGAAGGCCGTCTCGGAGTAGCCGACCTCGGCGGCCACGGCGAGCATCTGTGCCGCGTCGAGACCGGAGGCGTCGAGGACGACCCCGGCGGGGTTGCCGCCGGCCGGGTCGTGGGTGAAGGCCGTGTAACGCAAGGTGTCCATGGCTCCACGCTGTCACCCCGCCCGCGATCGAGTCCAACGATGAAAAGTAATCTCATCCATCGAGGTATCACATAGCCTCGACGCCATGGACACCCGTCTGCTGGCCACCTTCACCGTCCTCGCCCGCACCGCCAGCTTCACCGCCGCAGCCGCCGAACTGCACCTCGCGCAGTCCACCGTCACCGTCCACATCCGCACCCTGGAGCGCGAACTCGGCACCCGCCTCTTCGACCGCCTCCCCACCGGCGCCCTCCTCACCGAGTCCGGCCGCCGTCTGCTGGAGCGGGCCGAGGACGTCCTCGACGCGGTGACCCGCCTCAAGTCGGAGGGGAGCCAGGGCGGCGAGGTCGTCGTCGGCACCCCCGAGTCCCTGTGCTCGACCCGGCTGCCCGCCGTCATCGCGGCCCTGCGCGCGAGCCGGCCCGAGATCGACGTCCACCTGCACGCGGCCGGTACGGCGGAGTGCGCCGAGGGCCTGCGCACAGGGCGCCTCGACCTGGCCCTCCTCCTGGAGTACGACACCGCCCTCCCCGACATCACCACCGAAACCCTGGCCCACGAACCCCTCGCCCTCGTCTGCGCCCCCGGCCACCCCCTCGCCACCCGCACCGCGACCTGGTCCGACCTGGCGGCCGAACCCTTCTTCCTCCTGGAGCAGGGCTGCGCCTACAGCGACGCCCTCGAACACCATCTCCTGTCCGTCCCCGACGCCCGCCCCCGCCTCACCCGCTTCGGCAGCGTCGACGCGGCCCGCTCCTGCACGGCCGCCGGCCTCGGCCTCACGCTCCTTCCCCTGACCACCGTCACCCCCCACCTCGCCGAGGGCCGCCTCGCCCGCATCGACGGCCCCACCCTGCCGGCCGTCCCCGTACTGCTCGCCCGGCATCGCAGGCGTTGGACGGGGCCGGCGGGGGAGGAGTTCGTGGGGGAGTTGAGGCGGCAGTTGTGAGGTGTCATATGTGAGGTGTCACGTAGGTGGGTGTGAGGTGCCATATATCCCAGCGTGAGGTACCCGCATGCCCCATCGTGAGGTATCACATGTGACACCTCGGTCTGCCTTCGAGCTGTGGGGTACTACATGTGACACCTCACGCCTCCCCCTCCACGGATCCCACTGTGAGGTGCCACATATGACACCTCACTCCACCTCCGCCTCCACGAACGCCCCCGCCGTCATCGTCCGCAGGAACGGCACCGCGAGCAGCACTGTGGCGCAGGTGAACACGGCGAACGCGGCCCGGACGCCGAAGTACTCGGCCAGCACGCCCACGACCCCCGCGCCGAGTGGCATCGCGCCCCAGCTGAACAGGCGGGCGGCGGCGTTGTAGCGGCCGAACAGGGCGTCGGGGACGAGGCGTTGGGCGAGGGTGCGGGAGTTGACGGTCCACAGGACGCCGCCCATGCCGCCGAGGAAGGCGCCGGCGGCGACCACCCAGAGGTTCGTGGAGAACACCGGCGCGGCGACCATCAGGGCCGTGCCGACCAGGTCGGCGAACATCGACCAGCGGCGCCCGAGGAGCCGGTTGACGGCGGTGACGGCCAGCGCGCCGACGAGCCCGCCGGTGCCGAGGGCGCTGAGCAGGATGCCGTACTCCCGTGCGTCGAGGTGCATCAGCGAGGTGGCGACCAGCGGCATCAGCGCGAGCCATGCTCCCCAGCAGGAGGAGAGCACGGTCAGCGCGAGAGCCATCGTCCGCAGCAGGGGCTGTCCCCACAGGAACCGGAGTCCTTCCCCGATCCGCCGGTTGACCGAACCGGCGGGCCGGCCGGCGTCCGCAGGCGGGGTGAACCGGCCCGCGAGCAGGAGCAGCACCAGCGTCCCGGCCAGGTACCCCGCCCCGGTCCAGCCGAGCGCGACGCTCGCCCCCGCCGCCAGGAGCAGTCCGCCGACGAACGGCCCGCAGAACTCGTTGCACACGGTCTCCGCCCCGGCCATCCACGCGTTGGCCCGCTCCTGCCCCGCCACCGGCACGAGTGCGGGGACGAGCGTGGCCGCCGAGGTCAGCGCCACCACCTCCGCGACCCCCAGCACCAGCCCGCCCGCATACAGCGCGGGCAGTGTGACGGCGTCGTCCAGAGCCAGCAGCAGGAGTGTGCCGACGACGAGGAGGCGCACGCCGTCGGCACACCACAGCAGCAGGCGCCGGTCGAAGCGGTCCACCAGGACGCCGACGTGCAGGGCGACCAGCAGCCAGGGCAGCGTGAGAGTCAGCCCCACGCCGGCCACCTGGCCGGGGGAGTCGGTGAGGCCGGTCGCCATGAGCGGCAGGACGACCTTGGTCACGCCGTCCGCGAGGTTCGTGATCGCGGTGAAGCCCACGAGGACGGCGGTGTTGCGGGTGCCGTGCCCCCGGGGCGCTGCCTTCTCCGTCGTAGCCGCCGTCACCGACGCCATATCTAACCCCCTAAAGCTGTTCAGTGGTTAGTCTGGCAGCGGTACGGTGGCGGCGCAGCCCCATTTCCGGCCCCCGGCAGGCGACTTCCGGTTTCCGGCAGACGGTCTCCGGCTTCCCGCCGGACGACAGAAAGGCGGCACTCCCGTGCTCCACCCCACCCCCGCCGCCGAGTTGATCGAGGCGTTCGCGAACACCGTCGACCTGGAGAGCGGTGACGACGACATCGCGACCCCCGCCGACCTGGCACGCTGGCTGTCCGAACGGAACCTGCTCGCGCCGGCGACGGACCTCGCCCCTGACGAGCACCGGGCCTTCCTCGCCCTCCGCGAGGGCGTCCGCGAAGCGCTGGACCCCCTCACCCCTGACCGGCTCGCCGCAGCCGACGACGTCCTGTCCCACGTCCCCCTCCGCGTCAGCATCAGCGACCCCCGCACCCCCCTCACCCCGCTCCCCGGAGGCCCGCCCTCCCGCGCCGCGCTCGCCCAACTCGCCGTCGCCTGGGCGGAGATCGCCCTCACCGGCCGCACCGACCGCCTCAAACGCTGCGCCGAGCACACGTGCGGCTGGGTGTTCTGGGACTCCTCCAAGAACCACAGCCGCCGCTGGTGCTCCATGCGGGTCTGCGGGAACCGGACGAAGGCCCGCCGGTTCGCCGACCGGCAGCGGGACCTCACGGAGTGACAGTCAACTGCGCTTCAGCACAAGGCGGTTCGCGACGCTCCGCAGCTTCTCGCATGTTTCCTTGTGCTCCCGGTCGGGCCGCGACGCGGGCGCGATGCCCGCGCCGGCCTGGAGCCAGGTGTGGCCGGAGTGGTGGAAGAGGGGGCGCAGGACGAGGGCGGCGTCGAGGGTGCCAGCGTAGAGGTGG
>DATCQX010000285.1:0-5167 GCA_036569285.1 Streptomyces sp. | reverse complement strand
GGGACGCCGGGGCCGAGGCGGACGGTGCCGGGGCGCGGGACGCCGGGGCCGAGGCGGACGGTGCCGGGGCGCGGGACGCCGGGGCCGAGACGGACGGTGCCGGGGCGCGGGACGCCGGGGCCGAGACGGACGGTGCCGGGGCGCGGGACGCCGGGGCCGAGACGGACGGTGCAGTACTCGCCGTCGAAGTCGACCGGATCCCCGCTGAGCAGGCCCTTTACCCTCGCGGACGGCCGTCAGCCGGCTGCGGTACGGGGCGCCGAGGAGCCTCGGCTGAACCGTCTTGGCCCGTAGGGGCATCAGGGTGCCCCCGAGCCCCGTCGGCACCCGGAATCCGGCGCCCGCGAGCGCGGCGAGCGTCTGTCGCGGCTCGGTGCAATCCGCTCTCGGAGAGAAGCGCGCTGCCCGATCCCGGCAACGCGGCGCCCCGCACATTGCCGGTACCTGCTCTCGCCCCGGCTCCCACCTGCGGTGATGCTGGAGCCCAGGACGAGGAGGGACGACGGATGCCGGTCACCGGAACGACCTTGGGGAGGGTCAGAAGGGAACGGGGGGCTGCCCGCGTCCGAGTGGGGGGCGCCCTCCTCGTCCTGCTCGCGGTGGTCCCCGGGGTGGGGGCGTGGCTGGTGTTCGGGGTGTGGATGCCGGGTTCTTCTGCGCGGTACGACGCGTATCGGGGGGCGGGGATGTGCGGGGGCGCCTCGGCGGGGGACGACTGTCTGCGGACGGTCACGCTCAAGGTGGACGGCATCACCCGCAGCGTGCGCGGCGGCACACAGCTGACGGCGACGACGGTGTCGGGGCCCTCCTCGGAGACGTACCGCACCTCCCTCGGCGACTCCGGCCCCGTCGCGAGCGCGCTGCACAAGGGCGACGAGATCACCGCGACGGCCTGGCGCGGGGACTTGATGGAGGTGGCCCGGGGTGACCTCCGGCAGCTCACCTCCGACGAACCCCGCGAGGAGCCCCAGCCGCAGGCGGCCCTCGGCACGTACGGTGCCCTCTTGGCGGCCCTGTCTCTTGCGTACGGCGCCCTGTGTCTGGCCCGCCCCCACGGATTCCGCCGCCTGCGCCGGTCGCCCTACCCCCAGCGCCTCTTCCTCTCCCTGGGCGCCGTCTCGGCGGCCGTCGGCGTCCTCGGCGTCTGGACGCACGTCCCCTGGCAGGTCGTCCCACCCCTGACCGTGCTGTTCTCGGCGGGCGTGGCCTACCTGGTCGTCAACTGGAACACCCCACAGAAGCGGGCACGGAATGTCGGGTCGGGCTCGGTGCGGTCTTCCTAACGTGGACGGCGTCAAGGGAAGGAACCGGGATGCTGGACCGCCTGAACCAGGCCATGGAGCACATCGAGACGCGTCTCCAAGAGGGCCTCGACGTAGCCGAGTTGGCGCGGATCGCCGTCACCTCCGAGTACCACCTCCGCCGTCTCTTCTCGGCGCTCGCCGGGATGCCGCTGTCGGAGTACGTCCGCCGTCGGCGTCTTACCGTCGCCGGGGCCGAAGTCCTAGCGGGGGAGCGGACGTTGCTCGACATCGCGACGCGGTACGGGTACGGCTCGGGGGAGGCGTTCGCTCGGGCGTTCCGCGCGGTGCACGGCGTCGGGCCCGGTGAGGCCCGCCGCACCGGCGCGGCACTGTCCTCACAGCCCCGGCTCTCCTTCCGGCTCGTCGTCGAAGGGAGTAGCAGCATGCGGTACCAGGTTGTGGACAAAGACCAGTTCAACGTGGTGGGCAAGAAGGCACGGGTCCCTCTGATCCACGAGGGGATCAACCCCTCGATCGCCGCCTTCATCCGGGGCATCGCCCCCGAAACGCTGGAGCGCATACGGAAGTTGTCCGACCAGGAGCCCTCCGGGATCGTCCAGGTCAGCGACCGACTCGACCCGAGCCGCGCCGAGGGCACCGAACTCGACTACTACCACGCCGCGTTGACGACTCAGGACGCACCCGAGGACCTGGACGCCCTCGCTGTCCCCGCCGGGACATGGGCCATGTTCGAGAGTTCGGGCCCGTTCCCCGAGGCCCTCCAGCACCTGTGGCGGGACGTGTTCACCCAGTGGTTCCCGTCCAACCCGTACGAGAGCCGTCCGGGGCCGGAGATCCTGCGGGTGAGGCTCACCGAGGACGGCACCCACGCGGACGCGTCCCTGTGGATCCCGGTGAACCGGACGGTCTGAGGGCGGAAGAAGAGGCGGGCGGCTCCTCTCACGTCGGAGCATTGCGGCCTTCACCGGACACACCGGCCGAGGAGTTGCGCCCGCCTCGGGGGGCGGCACAACCCACCCGTCCACCAATGCATCCTCAAAGCCGGAACCTCTCGGAGAAGGATGCCAGCGACATGACTGACTGCCCGACCCCCACTGAACGGGCCCGCTGGGGAACACCCGCCCGCCTGAACACCTCCGGCGCCCCACTCGTCGGCCGTACTGACCAACTCGCTTTGCTCCACACCTGGTTGACCACCCCCGACGGCCCCCGCCTCACCCACGTACGGGCTGAACGCGGCGCGGGCAGGACGGAGTTCCTGCGGGCGGTGGCCCAACAGCTGCCCGCAGCGAGCGTGTTGACCTGCGTCCCCGGCGACAGCGAGCGCCCCCTGCTCCTCGCCCTCCGCGTCGTCATGGCACTGGAGGGCGAGCGATCACCCACCCGGCGCGTGGAGTTGGCGGCGATGGACGAGGGGGACCGCTCGGCGATGAGCGCCCTGCTGGGCGCCGCTCTCGCCCGCGCCCGCGCGACGGTCGTCATGGTGGACGACGCACAGCACGCGGACGAGGGGTCGTTGGCGGTGCTGAAGGGGCTCACTGGGCCGGGGGCGGGGCATGAGGTCAGGGTAGTGCTGTCCTGGGCGGGGGGCGCCGGGAGCGCCGGTGACTCCGGGGGCTCCGGGGGCTCCGGGGTCTCCGGGGTCTCCGGGGTCTCCGGGGTCTCCGGTGTGGACGACACGGCTCACACCCTGACCCTCCCCCCACTCACCCCGGACGAGGTCACCACCCTCACAGCGCGCCGCCTGGGCGCCCGCCCGGACACCGTACTCGCCCGCAAGGCAACGGAGTTGACCCGAGGCCTCCCGGCCGCGATCGACGCACTCCTGACCGGCTGGACCGCACACGGCGAGATCCGCACGGCCGACGGCCACGCCTTCACCCCGGAGAGAACCCCACCCCGCACCCTCCCGGACGACGACCGCTACCTCACCGCCCTGGACGAACTGGGCGCCCCCGCCCGCACGGTGGCCGCAGCCCTCAGCATCCTGGCCCCCCTCGGCCCGGATGCCCTACAACTCACCGCCGAGTGGGCTGACTTGCCGGACACGGAGGTGGCCGAGGCCGTCCGACGCCTGATCGAGGCGGACGTCATGGAGCAACACACCGGTGCGGACGGCGACTTGGCCTTCCGCATCCCCCTGACCGCCCACACCCTCCGCACCCACCTCCGTCCGACGGAACGCGCCAGGCTCTCGGCGATGGCGGTCGAGGCACTGTGGGCGGACCCGGACAGGCAGGACGCCCAACTCCCTTACCTGGCCGACCGCATATCCGACGCCGCCGCCCTCCTGGACCGCCCCCGCGCCCTCGCCGACCTCACCCGAGCCGTCGACCGGACACCCCCCGGCACGCACACCCCCGCCGTCCTGCGCTGGCTCTGCACAGCGGCCGACCTCGCCGACGACCCGGCCGCCCGCTCCGCCACCCTCCAGCGCTACGCCACAGTCGCCTACCTGGCCTGCGACTACCCCACGGGCCGCACGGTCGGCAGCTACCTGCTGCGCACCCCGGACCAGCCCCTCACCCCCTTCGACCTCCAGGAGATCGCCTGCCTGACCGTCGCGGTGACGGCGAACGAGCGGAACTGGGCGATGATCTCCCAACTGGCGAAGGCGAGTTGGTGGGACGTCCTGCCGATACCCGAACTGGCGAAGGTGACCGGCAGAGCGCTGGCCCTGTGCCACCTCTCCCGCTGGCGCGAGGTCTCAGAACTGCTGACGGCGACGGAGGAGGTGTGGTCCAAAGAGCCCCTCACCCGCGCGGCCCCCGTCCGCTTCCTCGCCTTCGCCGAACTCGCGCAGGGCCGCCCGCAGCCGTACCACCGCGTGCTGGCGATGGCCGGCGCCCCCCAACTAACCCCGGGCAAGGTGTACTCCCTGACGGCCGGCATGTTCAGCGAACTGCTCACGGTGCACGACCTCGCACGCGCCGAAGCCCTGCTGGCCACCTCCGGCCTGCCCACCGCCGCGCTCCCCCCACTGGGCCGCTTCCTCCACAACCACATCACGGGCAACTGGGACGAAGCCCTGGAATCCGCGCGCAGACTCCTGGCGAACGACGAGATCCAGTCGACACCCGTGGGCGACAGCTCCTCCCTGCCGGCCCGCACCGCATCCATCCTCCTGGCCCGAGGCCACCTGACGGCCGCCCGCCAACTCATCGACCACGCCCGAGACCCCGAAAACACCGCCCCGCAGTGCGCGTTGGCGGCAACAGAGGCAGAAGTCCTCATGACACTGGGGGAGTCGGACGCGGCCGAACGCACCCTGCGCGAAGCCCTGGCGACAGCCCATGCCCACGACCAGCTCTACCAGACGGACGAACTCTGGTACCTGCTGGCCAAGTTGAACGCCCCCGACGCCCTCCCCCAGCTCACCCGAGTCGCCCCCCTCACCGGCTCCCCCCGCTCCCACCTCCTCCGCCTCCTCTCCTCCCCCGAAACCCTCCCCGAAGCCGTCGCCCTGGCCCGCACCCGCTCCCTCCCCTTCGAAACAGCGACCACCCTCTACACAGCCGCCACAGCCGGCGCCATCCCCCCCACCGCCCTCCACGAGGCCTACGACCTGTTCGCCCTCACCAACGCCCCCCTCTGGCGCTTCCACACCCGAACCGCCCTCCGAAATTCCGGCCTCCCCATCCCCGACCGCCGCACCACCACCACCGAAAACAACCACCTCCTGGCCGTCCTCCTGGCCGAACAACTAACCACCCGCCAAATCGCCACCATCCTCAACACCACAGAAAACGCGATAACCCAACGCACCTCCCGCCTCTTCACCCACACAGGCCTACGAACCCGCCCAGAACTGGTAACCGCCCTCCTGACCGGCGCGCTATAACCCCACCCGCTCAGCCCCGGGCTGGTCACTGTCCCGGGGCAGTACGTAGGCACACATGCCC
>DATCQX010000284.1:0-10208 GCA_036569285.1 Streptomyces sp. | reverse complement strand
CATCCCCACCCAGATGAACGACATCGGGCACGCCGTCGGCGTCGACCCCATCCAGTGGGTGCTGACCGGGGGAGAGGACCACGCGATCGTGGCGACCTTCCCGCCGGACGTGAAGCTCCCCGCCCGCTGGAAGGTCATCGGGGAGGTCCTGGGCCCCTCCGCGCTGCCCCAGGTGACCGTGGACGGCGCCCCCTGGGCCCGGGGCGGCGGCTGGGACCACTTCGGAGAGGTCGAGTGACCCCCCACCCGACCCCGCCGCCGCGTGTGCTGACGGTCGCCGGGTCCGACTCCGGCGGCGGCGCCGGCATCCAGGCCGACCTCAAGACGATGCTCGCCCTCGGCGTCCACGGCATGAGCGTCGTGACCGCCGTCACCGCCCAGAACTCCCTGGGCGTCCAGGGCGCCTGGGAACTCCCCGCCGACGCCGTCCGCGCCCAGTACCGCAGCGTCGTCGACGACATCGGCGTCCAGGCGGTCAAGACCGGCATGCTCGCCTCCGCCGAACTCGTCGAGACGGTCGCGGAGCTGCTGACGACGACGGCGGCACCCGTCGTCGTCGATCCCGTAGGCGTCTCCAAGCACGGCGATCCCCTCCTCGCCGCCTCCGCCCTCGACTCCGTACGCCGCCGGCTCCTCCCGGCGGCCACGGTCGCCACCCCGAACCTCGACGAGGTCCTCCAGCTGACCGGCGTGCGCGTCGAGTCGGAGGCGGGGATGCGGGACGCCGCGAAGGCGGTGCTGGAGTTCGGGCCGCGCTGGGCGCTGATCAAGGGCGGGCACCTGCCCGGGGACGCCGTGGACCTGCTCACGGACGGGAGCGAGGAGCGCTGGCTCAGGTCACCCCGGTACGACAACCGCCACACGCACGGCACCGGGTGCACGCTGGCGTCGGCGATCGCGTCGGAGCTGGCGAAGGGGGCGGGGGTGCCGGAGGCGGTGACGGCGGCGAAGAGGTACGTCACCGGGGCGATCCGGGCGGGGTTCGCGCTCGGCGGGGGGATCGGGCCGGTGGATCACGGGTGGGCGTTCAAGCCCTAGACGGCCCTAAAAGGCCTGGAGACGTGCCTTGGATGTGCAGAAAGCCGGTTCACTCGAAAGTGAACCGGCTTCTTGCGGCGAACCAGCAGTGGCCACGCGCTCAGCGGCGAAGCGTCAGCGCGAAACCTTGCCGGCCTTGATGCACGAGGTGCAGGCGTTCACGCGCTTCGGCGTCCCACTGACCACGGTACGCACGCGCTGGATGTTCGGGTTCCAGCGACGGGGCGTACGGCGGTGCGAGTGCGAGATGTTGTTGCCGAAGCCCGGACCCTTGCCGCAGACGTCGCAGTTAGCAGCCACCGGTCACTCCAAAGACTTCAGATGCATTTACGGATGATCCCGGCATGCCGGGATCGAGATCGAGGATCTGAAGTGGCGGTGCCGGGGGAATGGCCCGATCGGATCGGGCAACCGGAGCAGCATACAACGACCGCTCCCGTTGAACGAAACTACCACGATCGGACTACGCTGCGTCCAACCCAGCAGCTCAGGGAGGCGCAGGTGGCGCAGGTGCCGCAGACATTCCTCGATGCTCTCGCGGTGCGCACCTGGTGCGGCCTCGCGCTGCGCGCCCTCGGCGGGGCCCGCGAGGAGATCGACGCGATCAACGTCTACCCGGTCGCGGACGGGGACACCGGCACCAACCTCTACCTGACCCTGGAATCCGCCGCGACGGCCGTGGAGGCCGTGTTCGCCGCCCACGAGCCCGGCACGCCCTCCCTGGCCGACACCGTGCACGCCCTGGCCCACGGAGCCCTCATAGGCGCGCGTGGGAACTCCGGGACGATCCTCGCCCAGCTCCTGCGCGGCATGTCCCAGACCCTCGCCGCCGACAGTGACACCTCTCACACCGACGGCCCCGGCCTCGCCGCCGCCCTGCGCCGCGCCGCCGACTCCGCGCGCGAGGCCGTCGCCCACCCCGTCGAGGGCACCGTCCTGTCCGTCGCCTCGGCCGCCGCCGACGCCGCGAAGGCCGCCGACGGCGACTGCGGCGCCGTCGCCCGCGCGGCCCACAAAGGGGCGTGCACGGCGCTGGCGGCCACCACGGGGCAGCTCGCCGTCCTCCAGGACGCCGGAGTCGTCGACGCGGGCGGCAGGGGGCTCGTGGCGGTGCTGGAGGCGCTCGTGGAGACGTTCACCGGGGAGGCGCCCACCGCGCGGGTGACGAGCGTCGGACTCGGGGTCCACGCGCGCGTGGAGAGCGCCGAGGCGTGCGGGGAGAGCGGTGACGGGCCCGCGTTCGAGGTGATCTACCTCCTGGAGGCCGAGGACACGGCCGTGAACCGGCTCAGGACCCGGCTCGACGCCCTCGGGGACTCCCTGGTCGTCGTCGGCGGGGACGGGCTGTGGAACGTCCACGTGCACGTGGACGACGCCGGGGCCGCCGTCGAGGCCGGGGTCGAGGCGGGGCGGCCCTACCGGATCCGGATCACCCACTTCGGCGCCGGAGACGCGCACACCGCGCGCGGGGAGCGGGTGCCGCGCGAACGCGTGCAGCGCGCGGTCGTCGCCGTCGTCCCCGGGGAGGGACTCGCCGGGCTGTACGCGGAGGCCGGGGCGACGACCGTGCTGGCCCGGCCAGGGGAGCCGCCCGCGAGCGGGGAACTGGTCGAGGCCGTCCGGCGCGCGCACGCGCGTGAGGTGGTGGTGCTGCCCAACGACGCCGACCTGCGCCACACGGCCGCAGCGGCGGCGGAGCAGTCCCGCACGGAGGGCGTCCGGGTCGCCCTGATCCCCACCCGCTCGGCGGTCCAGGGCATCGCCGCCCTCGCCGTCCACGAACCCGACCGCCGCTTCGACGAGGACGTCGTCTCCATGACCTCCGCCGCCGGCGCCACCCGCTACGCCGAGGTCACCGTCGCCGAACGCCAGTCCTGGACGATGGCGGGCATCTGCCAGGCCGGCGACGTCCTCGGGCTGGTCGAGGGGGACGTCGCCGTCATCGGCACGGACGTCACCGACACGGCCCGCAAGGTCCTCGACCGGATGCTCTCGGCGGGCGGCGAACTGGTCACCCTCGTCGTCGGGGACGACGCTCCCGAGGACGTCGCCGGTCAGCTGGAGGCGCGGGTGCGGGAGGGGTACCTGGCGGTCGACACGGTCGTGTACCGGGGGGGCCGCCAGGGGTCCCTGCTGCTGATCGGCGTCGAGTAGCGCCGGGGCGGTCGGGATTAGAGAGTTCAGCTCTCTTCCTGCACCCCCTGGAGCAACTGCTCCGCCTCCGTACGACGGGACGCCACCGTTTCGTCGTCCCTTTCCGTCCCGTACACCGCCAGCACCCCCCGCGCGCGGGCCGCCGCGTCCTGCGGGCGCCCGAGGTCGGCCTCCAGCCAGCCGGCGGCCAGCTCGGCGGACGTGCGCGCGTGCAGGGCGTCGTCCCCGAGGGCGGCGAAGACGGCGACCGCGTCGGAGATCTGCGCGAGCGCCTCCTCCAGGGCCGCGCGGATCGAGTCGTCGTCCGCGTCCTCCGGCGCCGAACGGGCCAGCAGGTCGCCGTACTGGCGGTGGGTGTGGCCCAGCTCGGAGACCAGCCGGTGGCGGGACTCCGGGTCGTCGACGGCGTCCAGCGCGTCCGCGCACTCCGTGACCGCCGCCGTCATCAGCTCCCGCGCGCCGGTCACACCGCCGTCGGTGCGCAGCGCCAGCCACGCGCGGGCGCGCAGGGACCGCACCAGACCGTGGACGTTCCCCAGGGACCGCCACAGCTCACCCGCGCGCGTGTACGCCTGGTCGGCCTCCGGGAGCAGGTCGGCCTGGCTCAGGGACTCCGCCGCGAGGTGCGCCAGCGTCGCGTGGTCGTGCTGCTCCGGCCAGTGCCGGGCGATCTCGGCCGCCTGAAGACGCCGCTCGGCGGCCTCCCGGTGCTCCCCGAGCTCGCTCAGACAGTCACCGAGCCACCACTTCGTCTGGACGACCGTCCCGTCGCCGTGCGTGTCGGCGTTCAGGTCCGCCAGCGCCGACTCCAGCACCTCCGCGGCCTCCGCCCACCGGCCCTGCCGGACCAGGTGACCGCCCAGCTGGTGCCGGGCCCACGCCCCGAACGTCGGACCCTCGCCCGCCTCGTCGGCCCAGTGCGCGGCCTCCAGGGCGTGCTCGGCGGCCTCCTCGGCGTCTCCCCGGCCCCCGACGACCTCCGCGAGCTGGAGGTGCAGCTGAGCGCGTCCCACGGGCTCCAGGACCGGCCCGCCGTGCTCCAGGGCCGCCCGCAGCGCCCGCTCGGCCTGCGTCATGTCCCCCAGGTGGTGCGCCAGCGACGCCAGCCGGGCCTCGTACTCCACCGCGAACCACGGCAGCCCCGCCGCCACGAACTCGGCGGACGCCCGCGCGAACAACTGCGCCGCCCCCTCCGGATCGCCGCCCAGCGCGGCCAGCTCCGCGAGCATCGCGTGCGCCTCCGCCACGCGCGCGTGCAGCCGGACGTCGTCCCCGGCCCGCCCGCCGACCAGCGCCAGCACCTCCCGCACCGCGGCCTCCGCGACCGCGAACACGTCCTCCCGCGCGCCCGCGTCGCCCTCCTCCCGCGCCGCCGCCCCGTGCGCGCACCGCATCAGGATCCGCGCCCTGCTCATCAGCACCCCGGCCGTCTGCCGCACCCCGGTGCCGTCCTCCGCGTACAGGGCGAGGACCCGGTCGTACGGCTCCTCCACCGCCGCGAGAGCCTCCTCCACGTCACCGGCCAGCGCCCGCACGTACGCCCCACGCGCGCGTGCCGCCAACGACTCGCCGGGGTCGCCCGCCTCCGCGTACCAGCGGGCCGCCTCCTCGAACGACGCGAGCCCCTCCGCGCCCCGGGCCATGCCCGCGTGCTCGGCCAGCTCCGCGCGATCCCGCGGCTCCAGCGCGAGATCCCCCGCAGCCACCGCCTCACCGACCGCCGCCCACGCCTCCACCGCACGCGGCTGAAGGGTGTCCGACTGCCGGCGGGCCTCCTCCAGGAGCCCCGCGAGATCCGGCTCACCCGACGGCGCGGGCACCCGCGGCGCGGGCACCGAGGACGCCGCCGACGACGCCGGACGCGCCCCGCGCACCCCCAGCGGCAGCCGCTCGGCCAACGGCTCCTGCGCCATCCGCGCCACGGCACGCTCCGTCACGTGCGCCGTGCCGTTACGGGCGTCGAACGCGGCGGCCAGCTGGAGCGCCTCCCCGCGCGCGTGGGACGCCAGCTCCGCCGCCGTCCACACCCGGCCCGCGGGCCCGGGCACCCGCTGCCCGCCCACGCCGAGCGCCACCAGCCGGTCCGTCAGCAGGGCGACGACACTCAGGAAGTCCAGCTTGCTGCGCGGATGACCGTCGTCCGTGAAGTACGCCGGACGCTCCGCCAGCAGCTCCAGCGCCCGCGCCTCGTTGCCCGTCAGCGCGCAGAACTCGACGTGGTCCGCGTACGCGCCCCGCATCGACTCCATCGACCGCACCAGCCGGAACCCCCGCAGATGGTTCGCCCGCGCCTCCTCCAGCCGCCCCAGGCGCAGCAGCGGCAGCAGGGACGACGCCAGGACGGTGTGCGGCTCGTGCGCGCACGTGTACTCGCCGTCCAGAACAGGCGCCCACAGCCGCAGCGCCTCCTCGTCCCGGCCGCACTCCGCACGCCACCAGCCCTGACCGTGCAGCTCACACGCGTGACAGTCGGCCATCTGGTCCCGGTCAGCGGCCATCCACGCCGTGAACGCCCGCTCCGCGCGCGCCAGATCGCCCACATGCGCGGCCACACTGAACTCCGCGCTGCGCACCGCCCGCTCCGAATGCCCCGCCAGCCGGTAGCGGTGCTCCATCTCGCCGAGCCACTTCTCCACCGACGCCAAAGGGATGTGCGGCTGGTCCAGCATGCCCGCCGACATCCACTTGAAGACCCAGTGCAGCGAGTGCGCCTCGTACTCGTCGAAGTCCTCCGGACGCTCGTCCCACATGCGCAGCAGCCGCGCGAACGGGACGAACATCTTCGCCTTCTCGGAGCTGTAGTTGTAGACCTTCAGCTGATGCCCCAGCGCCTCGATCACCGCCAGCGGCACATTCAGCTTCTCCGCCTCCGCGAGCAACAGCTCCGCGCGCGCGTTGCGCGCCGGACCCTCCGGCGCCTCACCGTTCTCCGCCATCGCCCGCCGCAGCGCGTCGAAGTCCATCACGCCCCCGAACTCACTCATCCTTGCCGCCCTCACCATGAGTGGCCCACTCCAGCAGACCGATGAACGCCCGGTTCAGCAACGCCGAATCGGCCGGCCTGAGCGGACGCTGCGCCATCAGCAGCGCCTGCCCGTACAACGACTCCGTCGCCGTCCCGATCAGTTCCGCGTCCCGCAGAGAACTGATCCGCCGCACCAACGGGTTCAGATGGTTCAGCACCAGCCGCGCGCGCGGCGCACCGCCCCGCAACGACCCCAGGATGCCCGCCCACAGGTCGTCCGCCTGCTCCTGAGCCTCCGCGCGCGCCTGCTCGTGCCGCGCCTGACGGTCGTCCAGATGCAGCGCCGGCACCGACAGCGGATGGAACGCCCGCAGCACCACGTCACACCCCAGCGGATCCAGCTTCTCCCGCGCCGCCGTCAGGAACGCCGACAGCGCCAGCTCCTCCGCCGAGTCCACGGAGTCCAGATGAGCCGTCACCGTGTCCGCGTCCAGCTCCGCCACCGACGTGCCCGCGCGCACCGACGGCAACGCCTCCACCAGCTCGCTGTCGTACGTGTAACCGCCGTTGATCACACCGATGCCCTGCGCCGAGGCGATCGGGGCGACCTGGCGGAACTCCTCGACCGTCCGCGTGAAGTGCACCACCGGGTGGCGCTGCGCGAACTCCTCCAGCGACAGCCGGCCGTCCGTCGTCTCGAACGGCAGCCACGGCAGCATCGTCCGCAGCATCTCCGGATCGTGCCGCGCCAGCGACTTCACCCCCAGGTGATGCACCGCCAAGAACGCCGACAACCGCTCCGGATCGCCCGCCGCCAGCCCCGTCAGCCACGCCCGGATCCGCTCCCCGAGCGCCTCCCGGACGGCCGCCAGCGTCTCGTCCTCGTACAGCGACTCGCGCGACGCCGTGGGCCGCAGCGAGTCCGTGTCCAGGACACAGCGCACGAAGAACGCCCAGTCCGGCAGGAGCTGCTCGGCACGCTCCGTCAGCAGCATGCCCTTCAAATGCACCCGGTGCGTCGCCCGCTGCGCCGGGGACACCGCCGCCGGCAGCACGTACGCCACACCCCGGATGCCCGCCAGCGGCACCGACAGCTCGATCGAGTCCAGCGGCGTGAACCCGAACAGCGCCTGACAGTGCCGCGCCAGCGCCACCCGGCGGTTCGCGGGGGAGGGGTACGGGCGGTCCCACGGCGCCGGCAGGTCCGTCACCGCCTCCTCGCCCACCCGCACGTCGTACGGCAGCAGCGAACCGAAGTCCTTCGCCAGCGCCAGCACCCGCGCCTCGGACAGCCACTCGGCGGCGCCCGCGCGCGCCCGCAGGTACACCGTCGTCCCCGGCTCGGGACGCGCCTCGTCCGGGAGCGTGCGCACGGAGTACGAGCCGTCGTCGCGCGCCGTCCACTCCACCGGGAGCGCCCCCGGCGTGCGCGCGCTCCGGGACACCACCCGGATCCGCTCGGCGACCACGAAACAGGCCAGCAGGCCGATCCCGAACTGGCCCAGGAAGTCGGAGCGCGCCTCCTGGAGGCCCTCGGCACGCTTGGAACTGCGCCCGATCGTCGCCAGCAGGCTGTGCACGTCGGACTCGGTCAGCCCGATGCCGGAGTCCTCCACCCGCAGCTCGGCGCCGTCCGTGAACAGCCGCACGCGCGCCGGGGCCCCGGGGTCCTGCGACTGCCGGGCGGTGATCGCGTCCACGGCGTTCTGGAGCAGCTCGCGGAGGTAGACCTTCGGGCTGGAGTAGAGGTGATGGGAGAGCAGGTCCACCAGACCACGCAGGTCGACCTGGAACGTGTGAGGTGACTGGGATGCCTGGGATGACTGTGAGGTCTGGGAGTCCATCGTCGCAGCGCCGGTGGGGGGACGTGCGTCAGCGCGGGGTCGGGCGGTCCCGGACTGGGGCGGTGACCGCGGAAGGGATGGCGTGAGGCGCGACATACTAGGGCCCAAGCGACGCGGCTGACCAGGGGTTTCAAGACACGTGTCGGGCATTGTCAGTGGCGTGGTGTGCAATGGATCTCGTGCCCGCACTGGAAGAACCACTCAAAAAAGTGCTCGGCCCCGCCACCGCCAAGGTGATGGCCGAGAACCTCGGCCTGCACACGGTCGGCGACCTCCTGCACCACTATCCGCGCAGATACGAGGAGCGAGGCCAGCTCACGCACCTGGCGGACCTCCCGATGGACGAACACGTGACGGTCGTCGCGATGGTCGCCGACGCCCGCCTGCACACGTTCGCTTCCTCCAAAGCGCCCCGCGGCAAAGGCCAGCGACTGGAAGTCACCATCACCGACGGCAGCGGGCGCCTCCAGCTCGTCTTCTTCGGCAACGGCGTGCACAAGCCCCACAAAGAGCTGCTCCCCGGCACCCGCGCGATGTTCTCCGGCAAGGTCTCCGTCTTCAACCGCCGCCTCCAACTGGCCCACCCGGCCTACCAGCTCCTGAAAGGTGACGACACCGACGCCGGAGAGTCGGTCGAGACCTGGGCGGGCACCCTGATCCCCCTCTACCCGGCCACGGCCAAACTGGAGTCCTGGAAGCTCGCCAAGGCCATCCAGACCGTCCTGCCCACCGCCCACGAAGCCCTCGACCCCCTCCCGGAGTCCCTCCGCGAAGGCCGCGCCCTCCTCCCCCTCCCCGAAGCCCTCCTCAAGATCCACCGTCCCCACACCAAGGCCGACGTCGCCGAGGCCCGCGCCCGCCTCAAGTGGGACGAAGCCTTCGTCCTCCAAGTCGCCCTCGCCCGCCGCCGCCACGCCGACACTCAACTCCCCGCCGTCCCCCGCGTCCCCTCGCCCGACGGCCTCCTCACCGCCTTCGACGACCGCCTCCCCTTCACCCTCACCGACGGCCAGCGCAAGGTCTCCCGCGAGATCTTCGACGACCTCGCGACGAGCCATCCCATGCACCGGCTGCTCCAGGGCGAGGTCGGCTCCGGCAAGGCCCAGCCGCTGGACGCGCTGGTCCTGACGCCCGCCGGATTCCGGCCGATGGGCGGCATCCGGCACGGTGACGAAGTGATCGTCCCGACCGGGGAGACCGCCCTCGTCGACGGCGTGTTCCCCCAGGGCGAGAGGGACGTGTGGCGCATCGTCCTCACCGACGGAAGCGCCGTGGAGTGCGACGACGAGCACCTGTGGATCGTCGGCACCGCCGGCGCGTGGCAGCGGGGCCAAGAACCCGGGGTGATGACCACACGCGCGATCCGCGCCGACCTGTCCGAGGCCGACGGCACGCCCAAGTGGCACCTCCCCGCCGCCACCCCGGTGGACCTCGGCGGCGACGCCCCCCTGCCGGACGACCCTCACCGGTTCGGGCTGCGGCTGCGGGAGACCGCCTCCCCCGGCACGTCCGTCCCCGAGGAATTCAAGAACACCTCGGTCAAGAACCGTCTCGCCCTGCTCCAGGGGCTCCTGGGCACGGGGGACGGGCGCGGTGTCTCGTTCAGCTCCCTGTCGCCCAGGCTCGCGGAAGACGTCGCCTGGCTCGTGAGGTCACTCGGCGGCCTGGCCCGCCTGACCTTCGAGAACGGCGCCCACGGCGTCTCGGGGGAGCTGCCCGGCACCCTCCCGCCGCTCCGGCGAGCCGTCCGCGCCGTCGAGCACGTCGGGCGCAAACCCGTCCAGTGCATCAGCGTCGCCCACCCGAGCCACGCCTACGTGACCGACCACTTCACCGTCACCCACAACACGATGGTCGCCCTGCGCGCCATGCTCGCCGTCGTCGACGCGGGCGGGCAGGCCGCGATGCTCGCCCCCACCGAGGTGCTGGCGCAGCAGCATCACCGCTCGGTCGTGGAGATGATGGGAGACCTGGCCGAGGGCGGGATGCTGGGCGGGTCGGAGCGGGCGACGAAGGTCGTGGTGCTCACCGGGTCGATGGGGACGGCCGCGCGCAGGCAGGCGCTGCTGGACCTGGTGACCGGTGAGGCGGGGATCGTCATCGGGACGCACGCGCTGATCGAGGACAAGGTGCAGTTCCAGGATCTGGGACTCGTCGTCGTGGACGAGCAGCACCGGTTCGGGGTCGAGCAGCGGGACGCGCTGCGG
>DATCQX010000283.1:0-10016 GCA_036569285.1 Streptomyces sp. | reverse complement strand
GCCCAGCAGCCGAAGTTGTAGATCGACAGCGGGAACCAGCGCGGGAAGTAGATGAGTTCCGGCGGGAGTTCGGGCAGGTCCTCCCACTTCCACCAGCCGAACAGCGCGAGCCAGATCCGGGTGAAGATCCGGGCGGAGGCGATCCCGCCGTGCGCCCGCACCCATGCGGCGGCCTTCAGCATGTGCGGGGCGGCCGGGTCGTCCCCGGCGAGCCGCAGGGCGACGTACGCCTCGATGGTCGCGGAGAGGTCCGGGGGGCCGCCGTAGAACGTGGCCCAGGTGCCGTCCTCACGCTGCTCGCCCCGCACGAACAGGGCGGACGCCTGCGTGGTCCGCTCGTCGCGGATGCCGAGGAACTGACGGAGCAGCAGGTCCTCGGCGTCCATGGTGACGTTGGTCTCCAGGTCGCCCTTCCACCAGCCCTGCGCGTCCTGGTGGGCGAGCAGGTGGTCGGTGGCGCGGCGCATGGCGCGCTCGGCGGCTTCTTGTACCCCGGCCGCCACGGGGGTCGTGATGTCGGTGTCGCTGGCCGAGGCAGCGCGGGGCGGCAGGGCCCCGGTGCTTCCGTCGGTCGTCGCTGTCATGGCTTCCCCTATCAGTGCAGTCGTGCGAAGTCGTGCTGCTGTGGGTCCGCCGTCGGCCGGTGCTGCCTGCTCTCCCCGCGGCACCGGCCGGCGACTACGCGAGGGCTATTCGACCGATAGTGATCATCTCTTTCGTACGACGACGAAGTCCGCGAGCGCCGTGAACTTCTCCCGCACCTGCTCGGGCATGTCCACGTCACCGAGGGCCTCGATGGCGATGGTGTGCTGACGGCGGGCCTCCGCCGCGGTCCACTCCCGGCCGCCGGCCTCCTCGATGAGGGCGGCGCGGGCCGCGAACTCCTCCTCGGAGAAGTTCGCGAAGTCGGTGCTCTTGGCGTCGGCGGCGAGCAGGTCGCCGAGCCGCTCGGAGGCGCTGCCGCCGGCCGCGAGGGCGGCCACGACGGGCAGGGACTTCTTGCGCTGGCGCAGGTCGGACCAGGTCTGCTTGCCGGTGGCGACGGGGTCGCCCCAGATGCCGAGGAGGTCGTCCACGGCCTGGAAGGCGAGGCCGAGGTGGTAGCCGTACTTCTCCAGGGTGTCGGCGTCCTTCTCGTCGGCCCCGCCGAGGACGGCGCCCACGGAGGAGGCGCAGGCCAGCAGCGCGCCGGTCTTGTTGCCCTCCATCTCCAGGCACTCCTCGACGGTGACGCGATCGCGGTGCTCGTAGGAGATGTCCTGGGCCTGGCCGTCGATGAGGGCCCGGGTGGCGCTGGTGAGGCGGCGGGCGGCGCGGCCGGCGCCCGCGGTGCCGGACTCCAGGAGGACCTCGTAGGCGAGCCCGAACAGGGCGTCCCCGACGAGGATCGCCTGGGCGGGGCCATGCACCTTCCACACGGTGTCGCGGTGGCGGCGCTGTTCGTCGCCGTCCATCAGGTCGTCGTGCAGGAGGGAGAAGTTGTGGACGAGTTCCACGGCGACCGCGCCGGGCACGCCGACGGCCGGGGCGGCGCCGGTGACCTCGGCGGAGAGCACGGCGAGCGCGGGGCGCACGGCCTTGCCGCCGTCTCCCTCGGTGGGGTTGCCCTCGGCGTCGATCCAGCCGAAGTGGTAGGCGGCGACCGTGTCCATGGGGGGAGCGAGCCGGCCGACGGCCTCCCGCAGCACGGGGGTGGCCAGGGTGCGACCGCGCTCCAGGAGCGCGGCCACGTCGACCGCCGTCCGTCGAGCGTCGGCCGGCGAGGCCGGAGGCACAGGGGGCACAGTTTCTCCTCTAGTCACGGTGCCGGAGGCGGGGGAACCTGCCGAACTGTGCTGGTCGAGCATCAGGCGGCCTCCTCGGTTGCGAAGAGCCGGGCTGGGCGGGGCCGGCCGAGCGTGCCGAGGGCGGCGTCGGCCGCTCCGGCGCCGCTGCGGACCGCGCTCTCCATGGTCGCGGGCCACCCGGTGGCGGTCCACGCACCGGCCAGGTAGAGGCCGGGGGCTTTCGTGACGGCGCCGGGGCGCAGCCGCCCGACGCCGGGGGCGGGGGCGAAGGTCGCGGTCTTCTCGCGGGTGACGAAGAAGTCGCGGACCTCGGCGCCGCGTGCCCTCGGCAGCAGCTTCGCCAGTTCGGGCAGGTACCGCTCGCGCAGTGCCGCCACGGGTGCGTCGATGTCGCCTTGCGCGGCCGACTGGGACAGCGCCAGATACTGCCCCTGAGCGAGCCCCGAGGCGGCCGTGCGGTCGAAGACCCACTGCACGGGGGTGCCGAGGGCGGCCAGGAAGGGGACGTTCATGACCGGGCGGTCGTAGATCACGTGCACGTTCAGGATGGGGGCGGTGCCGATCTCCAGGAGCCGCTCGGGGGCGTCGAGCGCGCCGGGCGGCAGGAGGTCGTGGGCCTCGCGCTGGGGGACGGCGAGGACGACGGCGTCCGCCTCCAGCGTGCGGCCGGGAACTTCGACGGTCCACCGGCCGTTGCCTTGGCGGGAGACGGAGGTGACGCGTGTTCGGACCTCGATGCTCACGCCCGCGGAGTCGAGCGCCTTGCGGGCCATCCGGTCGTGCAGTTCCCCGAGCGGGACGTGTGCCCAGCCGATGTCGGCGGCGCCCGGGTCGGACAGCAGACCGGTCTTGAACACCATCGCGGCGAGCGCCAGCGAGGCGTCGCCCGCGACCGCGTTGAGGGTGGCGACCCCGACCAGGTCCCACAGGGCCTCGACGGTCCGCGCGGACTGGCCGTGCGCGGCCAGCCAGCCGCCGAAGTCCTGCGCGTCGAGAGCGGGGTCGGTGAGGTCGAGCCCCTTCAGCGCGAGCGCGGCGCGGCCGACCTTGGCGCGCTCGGCGAGCGAGAGGTGCGGGTAGGTGGCGAGGCTGCGCCCGAGGTGCAGCGGCACCGGCAGGGCGTCGCGCCGGAGCCTGCCGAGGCGCCGGCCCTCGGGTTTGGCGACGTCGACGACGGGGACGTCCAACCGGGGCTGGAGCGGGGCGAGTTCGGCGGCGCCGATGCGGTCCAGGAACCAGCGGTAGGCGGTGCAGCAGCGCAGGTAGACGTGCTGGCCGTTGTCGACGTCGAGTTCGCCGCGCCGGAAGGAGAACGCGAGTCCGCCGAGGCGCGGCCTGCCTTCGAGGAGGGTGACCCGCACTCCGGCGTCCGCGAGTTCGAGCGCGGCGGTGACGCCGGCGAGGCCGCCGCCGACCACGACGGCGTGCCGGCCTGTGCTCTCGTCGGTCATCGCGTGCCCTCCCATACCCTCAGTGACGTCGGGCGGACCTGCGGGGTTGCCTGGGGGACGGGAGTGACAAGCGGGGCCCAAGAGTCCGTCAAGAGGGCCTCCTGACGGTCTGCCGGGAGACGTGCCGGGCGTCGAGTCCGGACAGGCCGCGCGCGGCGACGTACGCCTTCTCCCGGCCGGGCAGGGAGACCCGGCCGCGCAGGACGGCCTCGGGGTCGCGTTCGATGCGGTCGAGGAGGCGCCGGTAGATCCCGGCCATGGCGGCGACGCAGGCCCCGCTGCGGCGGTCCAGCATCGGCAGCAGCCGGTACCCCTCGGCGAACAGGGCGCGGGCGCGGCGCACCTCGAAGTGGACGAGGCCCGCGAAGTCGGAGCCCGCCGGGGGCACCGGGCCGGCGAACCCGGCGGAGCAGCCGAACTTGGCGAGGTCGTCGGCGGGCAGATAGGTGCGGCCGTCCTCGGCGTCCTCGCGGACGTCGCGCAGGATGTTGGTGAGCTGGAGGGCGAGGCCGAGGGTGTCGGCGTACTCGGGGGCGCGTTCGGCGCCGCGCGCGCCGGGGCGGGTGCCGAAGACGCCGAGGGAGAGCCGGCCGATGGCTCCGGCGACGCACTTGCAGTACGTCCTGAGGTCGTCCCAGGTCTCGTAGGTCTCGCCGCGCAGGTCCATCTCGACGCCGTCGATCAGTTCGTCGAGGCCGCCGAGCGGTACGGGGTAGACCTGGGAGGTGTGGGCGAGGGCGACCGCGACGGGGTCGGTGTCGTCCTCGGCGACGTCGCCCGCCTGGACGCGCGTGAGCAGCGCCCGGGTGTCGGCGAGGCGGGCGCGCTTCACCTCGGGGGCGAGGTCGCCGTCGCCGATGTCGTCGACGCGTCGGGAGAACGCGTACAGCGCGGACATCGCGCGTCTCTTGGACGTGGGCAGCAGCCGGATGCCGTAAGCGAAGTTGCGGGCCTGTGTGCCGGTGACGGCCTCGCAGTAGCTGTAGGCGGCGAGTACCGGCGCGGACACGTTCGGTGACGGTTCCACGGTCCGGATCACCCCTCTCCTCGCAGGGTCGTGCCCGCTTCGCGCAGCAGCCGCAGCGTGCCGGGCTTGGGCGGGCCGGAAAGTACGTCGTACCGCACGGCGGAGATCGCGTGAAGCGCCGCCCGTCCCCCCGCCACGAAGCCGGCGAGCAGCAGCCTGAGCCTGCCGGTGACGCTACCCACAAGGGGGGCGCCTTCATTCAGGAGTTGACGGGCGCGTTCTGCCTCGAAGGCGACCAGCGCGCGCAGGGACGCGCCGGTGTGCTCCGCCGCGAGGTCCGCCTCGGTGACGTGGAAGCGTTTCATGTCCTCGGCGGGCAGGTAGACGCGGCCCCGGCCGAGATCCTCGGCCACGTCCTGGAGGTGTTCGACGATCTGGAGGGCGGTGCAGATCTGGTCGGAGCGGCGGATCCGCTCGGGGGTCTCGGTGCCGGTGACGGCGAGGACGAGGCGGCCCACCGGGTTGGCGGACAGCTCGCAGTAGGCGAGGAGGTCGTCGTACGTCTCGTACCGGGTGATCTGCTGGTCCTGGCGGTTGGCGGCGATCAGGCCGAGGAAGGGCTCGGGGGTGAGGGCGCGGCGGCGGACGGTGGGCTGGAGGGCCAGCAGGAGGGGGTGGCGGGGGGTGGAGCCGAAGACGCGGTGGAGGTCCTCTTCGAAGGCGTCGAGCATCAGGAGACGGTCGTCCGCGCCGGCTTCGGGGACTCCGAGGTGGCGGGCGTCGGCGCCGCCGGGGGCGAGGTCGCCGTCCCCGATGTCGTCGACGAGGCGGGCGAAGCCGTAGACCGCCATGAGGTCGTCGCGCCAGGCGCGGGGGAGGAAGAAGGGGGCGACGGGGAAGTTCTCGTCGGCGGCCTTGTCGAGGGTGCCACGGTCGGTCCTGGGAGTATCCGTAGCCATTGCCGTCACATCTCCCGTTCTACACTGCCGACCCAATATGCACTATTTCGGACACGCCGCCCGGCCCCCCGCGCGGCGGTGTCCCAGTTGAAGCCGTCCGCGCACGTTATCGCCCCACTTGCCGCGATTCGAGACCGGTACAGCTTACGTTGTACAGCGCATGGTGGTTCGTCGGGGTCTCCCGCAGATCACAACAACACACCGATTGCCGTCAAGATTCCTTCGCCACCGCCGAGTTGACGTTTCTTTTGCAGACGAAAGGCCCCGCCGAAAGGTTGCGGCGGGGCCCGGCGTCCTGCGGGCTATTTGCCCGTGAACTTCTCGTACTCCTTGAGCACCGCCTCGGTCGGCCCGTCCATCCGCAGCTCACCGCGCTCCAGCCACAGCACCCGGTCGCAGGTGTCGCGGATCGACTTGTTGCTGTGGCTCACGAGGAACACCGTCCCCGCCTGCTTGCGCAGCTCCCGGATGCGTTCCTCGGAGCGCACCTGGAACTTGCGGTCGCCGGTCGCGAGGGCCTCGTCGATCATCAGGACGTCGTGGTCCTTGGCGGCGGCGATGGAGAACCTGAGGCGCGCCGCCATGCCGGAGGAGTAGGTGCGCATCGGCAGCGAGATGAAGTCGCCCTTCTCGTTGATCCCCGAGAAGTCGACGATCTCCTGGTAGCGCTCCTTGATCTGCTCCCGGGACATCCCCATGGCGAGCCCGCCGAGGACGACGTTGCGCTCACCGGTGAGGTCGTTCATCAGGGCCGCGTTGACGCCGAGCAGCGAGGGCTGGCCGTCGGTGTAGACCTTGCCGCTCTCCGGCGGCAGCAGCCCGGCGATGGCCCGCAGCAGCGTCGACTTGCCCGAGCCGTTGGTGCCGATCAGCCCGATCGCCTCACCCCGGTAGGCGGTGAACGACACCCCCCGCACGGCGTGCACCTTGCGCACCCCGCGCTCCTCACCGCCCTTGCGGCGCTTGACGATCCGGCTCAGCGCCGCCGTCGCACTGCCCTTGCCGCCCTTGGCGCCGTTGACCCGGTAGACGATGTGCACGTCCTGCGCGATGACCGTCGGGACGCGCGTGCCCTGCTCAGCCACGGCCGTACCTCTCCTCCGCCTGCCAGAAGTACACGAAGCCGCCGACGGCGAACAGGACGGCCCAGCCGCCCGCCACCGCCCAGACGTGGTCGGGCAGGTTGGACGATCCGTAGTCGTCGATCAGGGCGAAACGCATCAGGTCCATGTAGACGGCCGTCGGGTTCCACTGGAGCAGTGTCGACACCCAGCCCGGCCGGTCGGCGAGGTAGACGGGGATGGAGAACATCACACCGGACGCGTACATCCACGTCCGCAGGACGAACGGCATGAGCTGCGCGAGGTCGGGCGTCTTGGCGCCCGCGCGCGCGAAGACCAGCGCGAGGCCCATGTTGAAGAGGAACTGGAGGACCAGCGTCGGCACGATCAGCGCCCAGGACAGCGTGGGGAAGCTGCCGAACGCCATGACGACCAGGAACAGCACCAGCATCGACCACAGAAGCTGCTGGAGCTGCTGGAGCGCGAAGGAGATCGGCAGGGAGGCGCGCGGGAAGTGCAGCGCGCGCACCAGGCCAAGGTTCCCGGAGATCGCCCGCACACCCGACATGACGGAGCTCTGCGTGAACGTGAAGACGAAGATGCCGGTGACGAGGAACGGGATGTAGACGTCCTTCGGCATGCCCTTCCCGGCGTGCAGGATGAGGCCGAAGATCAGGAAGTACACGACCGCGTTGAGCAGCGGTGTGGCCACCTGCCAGAGCTGGCCGAGCTTCGCCTGGCTGTACTGGGCGGACAGCTTCGCCGAGGAGAAGGCCAGGATGAAGTGGCGCCGGCCCCACAGCTGCCGGACGTACGCGCGCAGGGAAGGCCGGGCACCGCTGACGGCCAGCCCGTACTTCGCGGCGAGCTGTTCGGGCGTGAGCCCGTCGTCCGGTGACGGGGGCTCACTCGTCATGACGCCGCCTTCATGGGTTCTCTCACTCACAAGCGGAAACTTTCGTCTCGGGATGCGTGGCCTGGGCGGGCCTGGCACGAGCCGGGGGCCGCGAGAAGGCGGCCCGGGGTGACCTCGGGGACGAGCTTTTCAGATGATCGGCGGGCGGCCCAGCCGGGTCAGCCGCCACACCGTGCGCCACCGCATCGGCCTGCGCGGGCCGCAGTCGGTTCTCCAGCCTTCCCGGAATCCGCCGAACCACGCCCTGAGCGCGGGTATGGAAGGGCGGCGCAGCAGGGTCAGCGTCAGCCACACCCCGAGATAGACCGGGACGAGCAGGGCGGGCAGGTTGCGGCGGGCCAGCCACACGCGGTTGCGGGCCACCATCCGGTGGTAGACCGCGTGCCGGGAGGGCGCCGTCGTCGGGTGGTGCAGCACCATGTCGGACCGGTAGTCGATCCCCCACCCCGCGTCCAGCGCCCGCCACGCGAGGTCGGTCTCCTCGTGGGCGTAGAAGAACGCGTCCGGCAGCCCCCCGACCTCCGCGAAGACCTGGGTGCGGACCGCGTTGGCGCCGCCGAGGAACGTCGTCACCCGCGAGGAGCGCATCGGGTCGGACGCCCGCAGCCGCGGCACGTGCCGGCGCTGGGTGACGCCGGTCTCGGGGTCGGCGATGCGGAAGCTGACGATGCCGAGGCGGGCGTCGTCCGCGAAGGCCCTGCGGCACAGCTCGGCGGTGTCGTGCTCGGGGAGGAGGCCGTCGTCGTCGAGGAACATCAGTATGTCGACGTCCCGGCCGCTCGGGCCGAACGCCTCGATGCCGACGTTGCGCCCGCCCGGGATGCCGAGGTTCTCCGGCAGCTCGACCGTGCGCACGCCCTCGGGGACGTCCGGGACGGGCGAGCCGTTGCCGACCACGACGACCTCGACCGGGTCGCCGTCCTGCTTGGCGACCGAGTCGAGCAGCGCGCGCAGTTCCTCGGGGCGGTTGCCCATCGTGATGACGACCGCGCCGACCTTCAGCCCGTTCACTTCAGCCTGCTGGAGACCAGCACCGACACCAGGTGCAGCAGCGTCTGGAGCAGGGCGATCCCGGCGAGGACGGCGGTGCCCAGGCGGGTCCAGAAGAGGTCGCCGTGGTAGTGGTCGGCGACCGCGAGGACCAGGATCAGCAAGGACGCCTCGATGCCGAGGATCAGCCGGTGGAACTTGAGCGCGGCGGCGGCCTTGCGGGCGAGGGCCATCCCGGAGGAGCGCGGCTCGGACGCCGACTCCTTGACCGGCGCCATCCCGTTCTGGTGCCGGGCCACACCGACCAGGTCCGTCTCCGCCTTGATCAGGATCGCGCCGAGCGCGGCGAGCGTCCCGAGGAACGCCCACAGCCAGTCGATACGCCCGCTCCCGAACACGTCGGCGGCACGCAGGCCGAGACCCACGAGGACGGCCGCGTCCGTCAGGTAGGCGCCCACCCGGTCCAGGTAGACACCGGCCAGCGAGTACTGCTTCCGCCAGCGCGCGATCTCGCCGTCCACGCAGTCCAGCAGCAGGTACAGCTGGACCGCGACGACACCGAGGACGGCGCCCCAGATGCCGGGCACCAGCAGCGCGGGCGCGGCCAGCACCCCGCAGACGGTCATCAGGTACGTCAACTGGTTCGGCGTGACACGCGTGTTGACCAGGTACCGGTCGACCCTCAGGGACACCTCGCGCATGTAGAGGCGGCCCATCCAGTGCTCACCGCTGCGCCGGTCCTTGACCCCCGCGGGGTGCACGACGGGCCGGAGTTCAGCTACCGATGGCCTTGACATAGTCGGCGTAGACGTCCTTGATCTGGTCGGTCTTGAGGTCGAGGTGTTCGAGGATCGTGTAGCGGCCGGGGCGGGTCTGCGGGGCGAACTCGACGGCCTGGACGAACTCGTCCACGCTGAAGCCGATCTCCTCCGGCAGCACCGGCAGCCCGTGCCGGCGCAGCACCTCCGCCATGTACGCGGACTCCTCGTGCGCGCCCCGCAGGTACATGGCGAACGCGGCCCCGAGGCCGCACTGCTCGCCGTGCGCCGCGGCACGCTTGGGGAACAACAGGTCGAACGCGTGGTTGATCTCGTGACAGGCGCCGGAGGAGGGCCGGGAGTCGCCGGAGACGGACATCGCGATCCCGGTGAGGACCAGCGCCTCGGCGAGGACCTGGAGGAAACCGTCGTCCCCGACACCGCCGGGGTGGCGCAGCACCGCCTCACCCGCCTGGCGGGCCATG
The DNA here is from genome assembly GCA_036569285.1 of Streptomyces sp. Taxonomy (GTDB): domain Bacteria; phylum Actinomycetota; class Actinomycetes; order Streptomycetales; family Streptomycetaceae; genus Streptomyces. The sequence goes on along the minus strand of DATCQX010000283.1, from coordinate 642 downwards.
GCCGCCGCGAGCCCGTCGATCTTCTCGCCGTTGACCCGGTTCGACAGCTCCCAGTCCGCGACGGCCGAGATGTTGGAGATGGCGTCGCCGATACCGGACCGCACGAAGCGGACGGGGGCCTCGCGGACCAGCTCCAGGTCGATCACGACGGCGATCGGGTTCGGCACCCCGTAGGAGCCGCGGCCCGCGTCGTTGTCGAGGGTCGCGACCGGCGAGCACAGGCCGTCGTGCGCCAGGTTGGTCGCGACGGCGACCAGCGGCAGCCCGACCCGGGCGGCGGCGAACTTCGCGCAGTCGATGATCTTCCCGCCGCCGAGGCCGACGACGGCGTCGTAGTGGCCGGCCTTTATGGCACCGGCCAGCTCGATCGCGTCGTCGAGGGTGCCGCCCCCGACCTCGTACCAGCTCGCGCCCGGGAGCAACGGCAGAAGCCGTTCCTTCAGGCGGGCCCCGGAACCGGGGCTCACCGCGACCGCCAGCTTCCCCGAGTGCGAGATGCGTTCGTCGGCGAGCACCGACGCCAGGTCGTCGAGGGCACCCGGGCGGATGTCCACGACGACCGGCGACGGGATCAGCCGGGTCAGTACTGGCATGCGATCTCCCGCCCCTTGGCCAGGTCGTCGTGGTTGTCGATCTCGACCC
>DATCQX010000282.1:0-2185 GCA_036569285.1 Streptomyces sp. | reverse complement strand
CCAGGTCACCACCGGCTACGACTACGACACCTTCGCCGCCGACCTCAACACGGTGCTGGAGACCCTCGACCTGCACGGCGTCACGCTCGTCGGTTTCTCGATGGGTACCGGTGAGGTCGGCCGCTACCTCGGCACCTACGGCTCCGCCCGGGTCGCCAAGGCCGCCTTCCTCGCCTCTCTGGAGCCTTTCCTCCTCAAGACGGACGACAACCCCGGCGGCGCCGCCCCCATCGAGTTCTTCCAGGACATCGCCGAGACGGTCAAGAAGGACCGTTACGCCTACTACACCGCCTTCTACGACAACTTCTACAACCTGGACGACAACCTGGGCACCCGCATCAGCGAGGAGGCCGTCCGCAACAGCTGGAACGTCGCGGCCTCCGGCGGCGCCTACGCCGCGTCCGCCGCGCCCCTGACCTGGTTCACGGACTTCCGCGCGGACCTGCCGAAGATCACCGTCCCGACCCTCATCCTGCACGGCACCGCCGACCGGATCCTGCCCATCGACTCCACGGCCCGCCTCTTCCACAAGGCCGTCCCGCACGCCGACTACGTCGAGGTCGACGGCGCCCCCCACGGCCTGCTGTGGACCCACGCCGAAGAGGTCAACACGGCGCTCCTCGCGTTCCTCGCGAAGTAGAAGCAGCCGGCGGGGCCCCACTCCGGCGTGGTCGGGGTGGGGCCCGCCGCACGTGCGTCTCCTTCACCCGGCACCGTCGTCGAGCGCTCCCGACACCTCGGCGCCCCGGTGCACGCTGGCCAGTCTCGGCACATCGCCGGGCCCCGTCCCCGTGCAGTCGGCCGACCGCGTCGGCGAAGCGGACGGGGTCGCGCAGCTCCCGGATCCAGAACTCGGGTGTGGTGGCCTCGGTCTGGACGGGGCGCGCTGTGATGTCGGAGACCTGTCTGGTGGCCGGGATGGCGTGCCTGCGATGCAGACGATGACAACGTCGGCGCACTCCGGGACACCGCGAGCCGGCATGGGGCCGCGACGGCCGCGGTCAACTTCTTCCGCACCGGCGGCGGCACCGTGGGCACGGCGGTCCTCCTCTCCGTCGTCTTCTCGTCCGCCGCGTCGCACAGCGCCAGGTTCGGGCCGGGCGGCCACGGTGAACTCCAGGACTCCTCACCCCTCTGGACGCGCTGCTGGCCCGCCCTTTCCGCGAGGGCTGTGCCGATGCGCCGCATGCCGCCTTCCTGCTGGGGGCGCTGGTCCACGCCGTGGTGCGGGTACCTGACAGCACTCTCCCCGACGAATGAGTCACGCGGGCCCGGGCTCAGGCCGACAGGTCTTCGCCGATGGCTGTCAGCAGGTGGGTGACCAGGGGGCTGGAGTCGTCGGCGCGCCAGGCGACGGCCACGCGTGTGCGGGCGGTGTCGGGGGCGAGCCTGCGGAAGGCGACGCCTTCGAGGCGGATGCGCCGGATGCTCGCCGGGGCCAGGGAGACGCCGAGGCCGGTTTCCACGAGGGCGCATACGGTCTGCCATTCCACCGCGTGCTGGGCGATCCGCGGGGTGAAGCCTGCGGCGGTGCACAGGCTGATGATCTGGTCGTGCAGGGTGGGGCCGGCTGTGCGGGGCAGCAGGATGAAGGGTGAGTCCGCCAACTGGGCGAGCTGTACGGTCCGTCGGGCCGCCAGGGGGTGGGCGGACGGCAGTACGGCCACGAACGGCTCGCTGAGTACGGTCCTGAAGCCGAGGTGCGGCTCGTCCTCGGGGGGTTCGCGCAGGAGGCCGATGTCGATGGTCTTGTCGTGCAGGGCGGCGAGTTGGGGAGCGGTCGTCATCTCGTGGATGTCCAGGTGCACGCCGGGGAACCGGTCGCGGAAGGTGCGCAGCAGGCCGGGCAGGATCGTCAGGGCGAGGGAGGCGGCGAAGCCGATCCGCAGGCGTCCGGCGCGGCCACTGCCGACGGCTCGGGCGGCGGCAAGGCCGTCCGCGAGGTCGCTGAGCGCCCGCCGGGCAGCGGGCAGCAGTTCGGTGCCGGCCGGGGTCAGGGCGACCTGTCCGGGGGTCCGGGTGAACAAGGCGTGGCCGACCTTGTCCTCCAGGCGGCGGATCTGCTGGCTCAGCGGCGGCTGGGCGATGCCCAGGCGGGCGGCGGCATGGCCGAAGTGGAGTTCCTCGGCGAGCACGACGAAGGCGTGCAGTTGCGGCAGGGGGAGTTCGGGGCGCTCCATACGCC
>DATCQX010000281.1:0-2398 GCA_036569285.1 Streptomyces sp. | reverse complement strand
TCGACGACGACGAACCCGGTCTCCCCGGGCAGGACATAGTGCAGCCGCAGCCGGATCTGCTGCTCGGCATACGCGTCGTCCTGCCAGCGAGCCTTCAGATCGCGAAGCTGCTCGACCTTCTGCCGGGCCGCCTCCTGCTCACGCTCCAGATCGGCGATCTCAGCCCGCTGGGACACGTACTGCCGCATGGGATAGGCGAGGGCGACGACGAGGGTGCACAGGACGAGCGCGAGGAGGGCGGCACGCCCGGTGAGCCGGGAGCGGCGCTGCTGGCGCTTCGTCTGCGAGCGGTAGACCCGGGCCGCGGTCTGTTCGCCCAGGGCGCGGAGTCTGGTCGCGGTCGAGAACCGGTCCTTGTCCTTGACGGCCATGCGCCGCGCCTCCCGTTCATACGTGCGTACGTCCCCGCACACGGTACGGGACCGAGGTACGGGGACGTACGGACGACGCCTCTTAAGGGACGCCTCTTGAGACGTACGGGACGCCCCTTAGGGGATCAGCCCCCTCAGGGGATCAGCCCTTGCTGTGCTTACTGGTCCGCAAAGCGGAACCGCGGGAACGCGGAGCGACCCGCGTACACCGCCGCGTCGTCCAGGATCTCCTCGATGCGCAGGAGCTGGTTGTACTTGGCGACACGCTCGGAGCGGGCCGGCGCACCCGTCTTGATCTGACCGCAGTTCGTGGCGACGGCGAGGTCGGCGATCGTGACGTCCTCGGTCTCGCCGGAGCGGTGGGACATCATGCACTTGAAGCCGTTGCGCTGCGCCAGCTCGACGGCGTCCAGGGTCTCGGTGAGCGAGCCGATCTGGTTCACCTTCACGAGGAGCGCGTTGGCGGTGCCCTCCTCGATGCCACGGGCGAGGCGCTCGGGGTTGGTGACGAAGAGGTCGTCGCCGACGAGCTGGACCTTGTCGCCGAGGCGCTCGGTGATGACCTTCCAGCCGGCCCAGTCGTCCTCGAACAGCGGGTCCTCGATGGAGACGAGCGGGTAGGCCGCGACGAGCTCCTCGTAGTACTCCGTCATCTCGGCGGCGGAGCGCTCCTTGCCCTCGAAGAGGTACGTGCCGTCCTTGTAGAACTCGGAGGCGGCGACGTCGAGCGCGAGGGCGATCTGCTCACCGGGGACGTACCCGGCCTGCTTGATGGCCTCAAGGATGAGATCGAGCGCGGCACGGTTGGAGTCGAGGTTCGGCGCGAAACCGCCCTCGTCGCCGAGGCCGGTGGACAGGCCCTTGGTCTTCAGCACCTTCTTGAGGGTGTGGTAGACCTCGGTGCCCCAGCGCAGGGCCTCGGAGAAGGACTCGGCGCCGATCGGCGCGATCATGAACTCCTGGATGTCGACGTTGGAGTCCGCGTGGGACCCGCCGTTCAGGATGTTCATCATCGGCACCGGCAGGAGGTGCGCGTTCGGGCCGCCGAGGTAGCGGAAGAGCGGCAGGTCGGACGCCTCGGAGGCGGCGTGCGCGACGGCGAGGGAGACGCCGAGGATGGCGTTCGCGCCGAGGGAGCCCTTGTTGTCGGTGGCGTCCAGGTCGAACATCGCCTGGTCGATCAGCCGCTGCTCGGTCGCGTCGTAGCCGACCAGCTCCGGGCCGATCTGCTCGATGACGGCGAGGACGGCCTTCTCGACGCCCTTGCCCTGGTAGCGGTTCGGGTCACCGTCGCGCAGCTCGATGGCCTCGAAGGCACCGGTGGAGGCGCCGGACGGGACGGCGGCACGACCCGTGCTGCCGTCGTCGAGGCCGACCTCGACCTCGACCGTGGGGTTGCCTCGGGAGTCCAGGATTTCCCGGGCTACGACGACGTCGATGGACGGCACGAGCATCTCCTTCTTGGGATGTGACGCTGGTTGTGCGGGGCCGCTGGGGCCTTGCGACTAGAGCCTAACCGGCCCGGGGCCGTCGGCCAGCCGACCGACCGGCCCAAGGGCCGGAACCGACCGTACCTATTGTTTTGGGCCGGAACAAAGAGAGGGTGGCCGGAAGGCGAACAGCGGGGGCGGGCAGGCAGGCGGAGGACGTGAAAAAACCCGCTCCGGCACGCACGGGGGAACGCGCACCGGAGCGGGGGCTTGTGGAACCGGGCTGCTTACTTGAGGTGCAGCTGCTGACCCGGGTAGATGAGGTTCGCGTCCTCGATGATGTCCTTGTTCAGCTGGAACAGCTTCTCCCAGCCGCCCGCGACCTTGTGCTTGGCCGCGATGGAGCTGAGGGTGTCGCCCTTGACGACCTTGTACTCGCCGTCGCCCTTCTTGACCTTCTTGCCGGTCGGCGTGGTGACGGTCTTGGACGGCATCGACTTCGGCGCGCTCGGCTTGGGCGCGGCCTGGCGCTGGGTGGAGCGCGAGGAGGCGGGCGTCTCGGTACGGCCGCTGCTCGAACCGCCGGACGACGAGGAC
>DATCQX010000280.1:0-20268 GCA_036569285.1 Streptomyces sp. | reverse complement strand
CTTCCTGGGCGCGCTGGTCGCCGACGCCGTCCTCCTGGGTGTCGGCAGCGGCAACGCGCGCGCGAGGATCGCGACGGCGACCGCCGCCGCGCCCACCGAGACGGCGCCGGAGTCGGCGCCCAGGAAGCCCGTCGCGACGATGGCCAGGGCGCTGCTCGTGACGGTGGCCATCAGGCCGTACATGCGCTCGTCGGGGTCCGCGTGGGAGCGGAGCTGGAGGATCAGGCACAGGAGCACCCAGACGCCGAGGGTGCCGAGGATCGCTGCGGGCGCGTGCTCCTTGCCGACGCCCAGGAGGACGGCGTCGGCGACCAGCGCGCCCAGGAAGGCCAGCGCGATGCCCTGGCGCGCGGGCCACATCCCGTTCAGCCGGAACCAGCCCGCCGCGGTGACGGCCTGGAGCGCGACGAGGGGCAGCAGCAGCCCGTACACCCCGAGAGGTGCCGTCCCGGCCAGCAGGAGGCCCAGCAGGGCCGTCAGAGCCGCCGGCTGCATGCCGGGCTCGATGATGGGCGAACGGCCCTCCAGACGGGCACGCTGCGCGTCGGTGATGCGCGCGTTGCCGGCGAGGGTGGCGGGGCCGTAGCCGGGGGCGGGAGTGGAGGGCTCGTCGGCGACGGCGGCGCCTGCCCCCGCGGGGGGCGCGAAACGGTCGTCCGGCGCACCCGCGTGCGCGAACCCTCCGGCGGGAGCGTCGTACGCGGCTCCCTGGCTCCCGGCGGCCGACGGGAAGCCCGCCTGCGCGCTGTTCGTCGCGAAGCCGCCGGAGGAGGCGTCGGGGGACCCGGCGGGCGGGTAAGGGCCTGCCGCGCGCGGGGGCGCGTACGGCCCGGCGGCCCGCGCGGACGCCTCGTCCGTGGCGAACCCTCCGGTGCCTCCGGCGTACGCCCCCGTGCCGTCGGCAGGCGCGTACGCGCCGGAGGTGCCGTCCCCACTCGTGTACGGGTTCGCCTGCGCGGCGCCCGGTGCCGGCTGCTGCCAGGCGTACGGGGAGGGCGCGCTCGCGTCGGTGGCGTAGGGCCCGGACGGCTGTGGAGGCAGGTACGCCGTCTCCTCGGCCGGGGAGGGCATCTGGAGGGACGGCTGGACGCTGGTCTCCCAGGTCTCGCCCTGCCACTGCTGGGTGTCGTCGTCGAGGGCGTCGTACGTCTGTCGGCCCTGGTGCCCCTGCTGGGGCCACTGGTGCGCGTAGGGGTCGTAGGGACCCTGCTGGTCGGTCATCGGTGACTCATCCTCCTGCGAACGGCGGGAGCACCTCGACCGTGCCGCCCTCGGCCAGCCGTACCGTCTCATGCGCGCGCGTGCCAACGGGGTCACCGTCGACAAGGAAGGAGCATCGCGCCAGGACACGGACGAGTTCCCCGGGGTGTCGCTCACGCACGGCGGCGAGGGCGTCGGCGAGGGTCGCCGCGTCGTACGGCTCCTCCGCGACCTCGGCGGCGGCCTTCGCGGCGGCCCAGTAGCGCACGGTGACCTTTGGCATCCGTTCCTCAAAACAGCGGCAAGCGATCGGTTGTCCGGACGTCAAAGGCTAGCCCGCCCGACTGACACCCCAGTCCCCGATGCGCGCGAGCAGCTCCTCGCTCGCCGCGTGCTCGGCGTGCCCCATGCCGGGTTCCAGCCAGAGTTCCGCGTGCCCCGCGGCGGCCTCCGCGAGGCTGCGGGGGTGGTCGAGGGGGAAGTAGCCGTCCCGGTCGCCGTGGACGACGAGCAGCGGCGTGGGCGCGATCCGCGCGGCGGCCTCGACGGGCGACAGCGGCACCGGGTCCCAGTCCCGGTGGTGGATGCGCGTCCCGAAGCCGTACCGCCCGACGAGCCGCCCCTCGGGCCGTGTGACGAGCCAGTGCAGCCGCCGCATCGGCACGGTGCCCCGGTAGTACCAGCGCGCGGGCGCGCTGACGGAGACGACGGCGTCCGCGTCCCCGGGGTACAGCGCGGCGTGCCGCAGGGTGACCGAGCCGCCCATGGAGAACCCGACGGTCACCACGCGCGCGTGCCCGAGCCCGCGCGCCCACCCGACGGCCGCCGCCAGGTCGAGCACCTCCCGGTCGCCGACGGTGGACCGCCCGCCGGAGGCGCCGTGGCCCCGGAACGAGAACGTGACGACGGCACCGTATCGTCGCAATGCCTCCACCACCCGCCGCACGTGCGGGCGGTCGACGGCCCCGGTGAACCCGTGGGCGATCACGAACACCGTGTGACGGTTCGGTTGATCGCAAGTGTCGTTTTCTTCGTCCCGCGCACTGCTCGTTTCGTATACAGCGAGCGGGGGATCGTATACGGAATCGATCGTCACCCCATCGGCGGTAGGCAGAAACGTCCGTATAGGGGCGAGTCTGGCCGTCTCGCCATTCGGACGAACGGCGGAATGCGCCACATGACCTGCCGGACTGTCGCTCATGTCGGCTATTCTCCTGGGCAGAGGACTCGGGCAGCGAAGCCCCCGGGTCCTTTTGTGCTTTCGGAAGGGTTGTATACGAAGCGGGAAACCGCAGGTGTACGGCAGATCGCCAGATCGTCCGACCGAGCGCGCGAAGGCAGTGCCGTACATGTCCTCGCAGGGACCGAGGAGGAACCGGACGTATGAGTTCTCTGCTGCTCCTGACCAATGCCCTCCAGCCGTCGACGGAGGTGCTCCCGGCCCTCGGCCTGCTCCTGCACAACGTGCGGGTGGCCCCGGCGGAAGGCCCCGCCCTCGTCGACACCCCGGGCGCCGACGTCATCCTCGTGGACGGCCGCCGCGACCTGCCCCAGGTCCGCAGCCTCTGCCAGCTGCTGCGTTCGACAGGCCCCGGCTGTCCGCTCGTCCTGGTCGTCACCGAGGGCGGCCTCGCCGCCGTCACCGCCGACTGGGGTATCGACGACGTCCTGCTCGACACGGCCGGCCCCGCGGAGGTCGAGGCGCGGCTGCGGCTCGCGATGGGCCGCCAGCAGATCGTCAACGACGACTCCCCGATGGAGATCCGCAACGGCGACCTCTCGGTCGACGAGGCGACGTACAGCGCGAAGCTCAAGGGCCGCGTCCTCGATCTCACGTTCAAGGAGTTCGAGCTCCTGAAGTACCTCGCCCAGCACCCGGGCCGCGTCTTCACGCGCGCGCAACTGCTCCAGGAGGTATGGGGGTACGACTACTTCGGAGGTACTCGTACCGTGGACGTACACGTACGACGCCTGCGCGCGAAGCTCGGCCCGGAGCACGAGTCGCTGATCGGGACCGTCCGGAACGTGGGTTATCGATTCGTTACCCCCGAGAAGGGCGAGCGGGTCCCGGAGGACGCGAAGGCCAAGGCGGCCCCCGCAAAGGCGGAGGATGCGGACGAGTCGGCCGTCGCCCTGTCCGCCGAGGTCTAGGGCCTGATCGGGCCGGGCGTCGTCGGCGTGCGGTTACCGCGCGGTCACCTCCGAGACGCCCTGCCCGGCGCCGGTTGATCCGCGTAGACTCCGCGCGTGGCCAAGGTGACGAGGGACGATGTAGCACGCCTGGCGGGGACGTCGACCGCCGTGGTCAGCTACGTCATCAACAACGGACCCCGGCCGGTCGCCCCGGCCACGCGCGAGCGTGTCCTCGCCGCGATCAAGGAACTGGGGTACCGGCCCGACCGCGTCGCCCAGGCGATGGCGTCCCGTCGGACCGACCTCATAGGTCTGATCGTCCCGGACGCCCGCCAGCCGTTCTTCGCGGAGATGGCGCACGCGGTGGAACAGGCCGCGTCCGAGCGCGGCAAGATGGTCCTCGTAGGCAATTCGGACTACGTCGCCGAGCGCGAGGTCCACTATCTGCGGGCCTTCCTCGGGATGCGCGTCTCCGGTCTGATCCTCGTCTCGCACGCCCTGAACGACCTCGCCGCCGCCGAGATCGAGGCGTGGGACGCACGCGTAGTACTTCTGCACGAGCGGCCCGAGGCCATCGACGACGTCGCCGTCGTCCTCGACGACCTGAACGGCGCGCGGACGGCCGTCCGCCATCTCCTCGACCATGGATACCCGTACGTCGCGTGTATGGGTGGCACGGCTGATACCCCGGCGATAGGGGACCCCGTCTCCGACCACGTCGAGGGGTGGCGGCAGGCGCTGGCCGAGGACGGCATCTCCACCGAGGGACGCCTTTTCGAGGCCCCCTACAACCGGTACGACGCCTACCGTGTCGCCCTCGACATCCTCTCCGGCCCCGAGCGGCCCCCGGCGATCTTCTGCTCCACCGACGACCAGGCGATCGGCGTCCTGCGGGCAGCCAGTGAGCTGCGCATCGAGGTGCCCGGGGAGCTGGCGGTCGTCGGCTTCGACGACATCAAGGAAGCGGCGCTGGCGGATCCGCCGATGACGACGGTCGCCTCCGACCGGTCGGCGATGGCCCGGACGGCGGTGGATCTGGTGCTGGACGACGGGCTGCGGGTGGCGGGGTCGCGGCGGGAGCGGGTGAAGGTGTTTCCGTCGCGGTTGGTGGTGCGGCGGTCTTGCGGGTGCCCGTAGGGGGTCACCCACGGGTTCTCCCCCAGGGGGCTGCTTCCAAGGGTTCGCCCCTAGGGGTTCGCGCCCGAGGGTTCCCTTGCGGAGAGCGGTTTCTGAAAGGTTTCTGAGAGGCGGCGGGATTCGCCCCGGGAAGCCTTTATCCAGGGGCGACGACCTTCTCGGAGCGTTCTCAGCGGGCACTCAGGAAGCTCTCATGGTCGAGGACGAAGCTTCTTTCCATGACCGAGAGCTTCCGCCGCGACGGCGAGTACGAGCACCAGCAGAACCCGTACCAGGGCGCGCAGCAGTACGGCTCCACGCCCGTCGGCCCTTCGCCGGTGAACTCTTCACCGGTGAACCCGGAGTGGCCGCCCCCGCCGCCGCACCAGCCGGTGTACGCCGCGGCGGCGGAAACCCCCGGTCAGCCCGCCCACGCGCAGAAGAAGCGCACCCGCGGCCCCCTCGCCCTCCTCGCGGCGGTCGCGATCGTCGCGGCGGCGATCGGCGGCGGCACCGCGTACGGCTTCCAGGAGCTGACCCACAAGAACGAGACGGTCGCCACCACGACGACCAGCGTCGTGCCGTCCAGCAAGAAGGGCGACATCGCGGCCATCGTCGCGGCGGTCAGCCCGAGCGTCGTCGAGGTCAAGGCGGCGCTGGACAACGGGAGTTCGACCGGGTCCGGCGTCATCCTCACGAGCAACGGCGAGATCGTCACCAACAACCACGTGATCGCCGGGGCGACGCGGATCCAGGTCCGGACGAGCGACGGCAAGACGTACACCGCGAAGGTCGTCGGCACCGACAGGAAGAAGGATCTCGCGCTGATCAAGCTGGAGAACGCGTCCGGCCTGAAGGCGGCTTCCCTCGGCGACTCCTCCGCCGTCGACGTCGGTGACTCGGTCATCGCGATCGGCTCCCCCGAGGGTCTCACCGGCACCGTCACCAGCGGGATCATCTCCGCGCTGAACCGTGACGTCACCGTCTCGACCGACGAGAACCAGGGCCAGCAGCAACAGCAGGGCGGGGGTTGGCCGTTCGAGTTCGGCGGGCGGCAGTTCAACGGCGACACCGGGTCCTCGACGACGACGTACAAGGCACTCCAGACGGACGCCTCCCTCAACCCCGGCAACTCCGGCGGCGCCCTCATCGACATGAACGGCAACGTCATCGGCATCAACTCCGCGATGTACTCGGCCAGTTCGTCCAACTCCTCGGACGCCGGCAGCGTGGGGCTCGGCTTCGCGATCCAGATCAACACGGTCAAGTCCGACCTGGCGACGCTGCGGGCGGGCGGGGCGGACAACTGAGGCTCGGTGCGCGGAGGTTCGGCACTGAGGCTCGGCGCGATTCCAGTAAGGGGTTACGACATGATCCAGCAGGTCACTCACACCACCACCCGTACCGGGGCGGCCGACACGGCTCTCGCCCTCGCGATCGCCGCCGCCCTGCACGAGCCGGCCCGTCCGGACCGCGCGGACCGTGCGCCCGAGGTCGCCCTCCTGAGCACGACCGCCGCCCTCCGGGCGCTGCGCAACCGGCGTCGCGCGGCGGCCTGAGGGGCCCTAGGGGCGACGGGCCGCCGCGGGGGAACCGCCGGCCACCGGCTCCCCCGTACACCCCGTACCCCGCCAGTACTACGGCGTACGACATCGTCCGCGCCGCAGGAAGACGTCCGTACCCGTACCCGAGGAACATGCGAGGCTGATAGCCCTTGCCACCGGCGAGGACGGCCCGCCCCGCCGTGACACCCCGCACCCGAGGAAACCGAGACCATGAGCCCCGCCGAAGGCGACCGTGACACCCAGCGCATCCTGATCGTCGACGACGAACCGGCCGTGCGTGAAGCGCTCCAGCGCAGCCTGGCCTTCGAGGGGTACGAGACCGAGGTCGCCGTGGACGGCGCCGACGCGCTGGAGAAGGCGGCGGCGTACCGTCCCGACCTCGTCGTCCTCGACATCCAGATGCCCCGCATGGACGGGCTGACCGCCGCGCGCCGTATCCGTGGAGCGGGCGACACGACGCCGATCCTCATGCTCACGGCCCGCGACACCGTCGGCGACCGTGTCACGGGACTGGACGCGGGTGCGGACGACTACCTCGTCAAGCCCTTCGAACTCGACGAACTCTTCGCTCGCGTACGGGCGTTGCTGCGCCGCAGCTCCTACGCCGCGCCCGCGTCCGGGCCCGTCGAGGAGGACGAGGCGCTCACGTTCGCCGACCTCCGGATGGACCTCGCGACCCGTGAGGTCACCCGTTCCGGGCGCCAAGTCGAGCTGACCCGGACGGAGTTCACTCTGCTGGAGATGTTCATGGCGCATCCGCGCCAGGTCCTCACGCGCGAGCAGATCCTCAAGGCCGTCTGGGGCTTCGACTTCGAGCCCTCCTCCAACTCCCTCGACGTGTACGTCATGTACCTCCGCCGCAAGACCGAGGCCGGCGGCGAGCCCCGACTCGTCCACACCGTGCGGGGCGTCGGCTACGTCCTGCGCCAGGGCGGCGCGGAATGACCAGGCTCGCCCACTGGTTCCGGACCCTCCCGATCCGGGCCCGCCTGTCGATGCTGGTCGCGGCGGCGGTGGCGTTCGCGGTGGCGGCGGTTTCGGTGACGTGCTGGTTCATTGTGGAAGGCAAGTTGTACGACCAGGTCGACAACAACCTCGGGAAGGCGGCGTTCATCGGCGTCCCCCAGCAGCGGGCCATCCAGAACGCGCTCAGCAACTGCACCCAGACCGCGCAGACTTACCCCGGAATTCGCGGCACCTACTCCCAGGCGATCACCTCCGACGGCACCTCGTGTGTCATCCAGGGCTCCCAGGGGCTCGTCAAGGTGACCTCGGTCGACACGAAGGTCATCAACGACAAGTCGAACGGAGAGGGCACCTACCGCAACGGCGTCACCACCGACGGCACCGAGGTCAGGGTCCTCACCATCCACCTGACCATCAGCGACGCCCTCACCGGGGAGTCCTACAAAGCCGCCTTCCTGGTGGCCCAGCCCCTCGACAACACCAAGTCCACCCTCAACGAACTGGCATTGATCCTCCTCCTCGTCTCCGGCCTCGGAGTCGTCTGCGCCGGCGCGGCCGGCCTCTTCGTCGCCCGTGCTGGGCTCCGCCCCGTCGACAGGCTCACCGAGGCCGTCGAACACGTGGCCCGTACAGAGGACTTGAACATCCGGATCCCCGTCGACGAGGACGCCGAGGACGAAGTCGCCCGGCTTTCCCGCTCGTTCAACTCGATGACCGCCTCGCTCGCCAACTCAAGAGAACTGCAACAGCAGTTGATCGCGGACGCGGGCCACGAGCTGCGCACCCCCCTCACCTCCCTGCGCACGAACATCGAACTCCTCACCCGCAGCGAGGAGACGGGCCGCCCCATCCCGGAGGCGGACCGCAAGGCGCTGCTCGCGTCGGTGAAGGCACAGATGACGGAACTGGCTTCGCTGATCGGCGACTTGCAGGAGCTGTCGAGGTCGGAGGGCCAGCGGGGAGAACGCGTCCAGGTGGTCTCGCTGGAGGACACAGTGGAACACGCGCTGCGCAGGGCCCGCCTGAGGGGACCGGAGCTGACCATCACGGCGAAACTGGAACCCTGGTACACGAGAGTGGAACCGGCGGCCCTGGAGCGCGCGGTCGTCAACATCCTCGACAACGCGGTGAAGTTCAGCCCCGAGGCCGGCACGATCGAAGTCACCCTGACGAAGGGCACGTTGACCGTCCGCGACCACGGCCCCGGTATCCCCGAGGACGAACTCCCGCACGTCTTCGACCGCTTCTGGCGCTCCCCTTCCGCCCGCGCCCTCCCCGGCTCCGGCCTGGGCCTGTCCATCGTGGCCCGCACGGTCCGGCAGGCGGGCGGCGAGGTCACCCTGACCCGCGCGGACGGCGGCGGCACGATCGCGAGGGTCACCCTCCCGGGCGCCCCGGTCCCTCCGCCGGAGACCCCTGAACCCTCGGATGTCCAGGGCGCCCCGCGGTCCCCGGCCCCCGAATAATCCCCCTACCCCCACAGAGCCACCTCGTACGATTTCCGCCATGCCCGAAAAGTGGACCACCCGCGAGGCAACCCCCGCCGACCTCGACCCCCTGCTCGACCTCCGGGCGACGGTGATGCGCCCGGACCTGGAGCGCCTGGGCCGCTACGACGAGCACCGGGTCCGCGCCCGGCTGAGGGACGCGTACGACCCCGCGCACACGCGGATCATCGAGATGGACGGCGAGACAGTGGGCTGTGTGGCCCTGCGCCCGGCGCCGGAGGGCGACTGGCTGGAGCACTTCTACCTCGCCCCCGGCCTGCACGGACAGGGCATAGGCAGCGGCGTCCTCAGGGAGACCCTGGCCCGCACGGACCGCCCGGTCCACCTCAACGTCCTCCAGGGCAGCCCCGCCCGCCGCCTCTACGAACGGCACGGCTTCGTCCTGGACCACGAGGACGCCGTGGACGTGTTCCTGACGCGCGCGCCGGCGTCGTAGTGCTCAGGAGGTAGCCCCCAAGTCGTAGGGGCCCGTACCAGAGGGTGCGGGGTTAGCGGAGAAACGTACGAAGGAAAATCCCCGGTACGAGTGGTTCGAGGGCGAGTCCGGGGGCGCGCGGGGGCGTACCCGGCGATGATGACCGGCTGTGTCGTCTCGTCTGCGTGTCCTGTTCCTCCCGCTGCTCACCCTGCTGCTGTTCGCGGGCCAGTCCTGCGTGCCGCTGTCGCACGGCGAGGACGCGCGTGTGGCGCTGTCCGGCCCGCCGTCGCCCGGCTCGGTGAAGTTCGGCGCGTACGTCGGCTACGGCTCGGACGGCATCGCCCGCATCGCCGGCCTCGGCACCTGGCTCGGCCGAGGGGCCCCGACCGTCGGCCACGCCTACCTGCCGGGCGACCGCTGGAGCAACATCGAGGGCGCTCCCGGGTACTTGGCCCACTGGGCGACCTGGCGCGCGGCCCGCAAGGACCGCCTGTTCGTCCTCAACGTCCCTCTCCTGGAACGCAATGAGGCCCACCTCTCGGACGCGACGGTCCGCGCCGAACTCCGCAGAGGCGCGAAGGGCACGTACGACGCGCACTTCCGCGCCCTCGCGCAGCGCCTCGTGAGTCTCGGCCTGAAAGACACCGTCCTCGTCCTCGGCTGGGAGATGAACGGCATCACGTACACGCACCGTTGCGGTCCCGACCCGGCGGCGTGGAAGCGGTACTGGGTGCGGATCGTGAACACGATGCGGAAGGTTCCCGGCCAGCGGTTCCGTTTCGAGTTCACCCCCAACAGGGGCCGGGACGCGATCCCTTGGCCCCGCTGCTATCCCGGGGACCGGCACGTCGACATCATCGGCATGGACGCCTACGACTCCCCGCGCGGCATGTCCTTCACGTCCCAGCTGAACGAGCCGTACGGCCTCAGGGAACACGTCCGCTTCGCCCGCGCCCACCGCAAGCCGATCGCGTTCCCGGAGTGGGGCCTGTTCGACAACGGCGACAACCCCGCTTACGTACGGGGGATGTTGAACTGGATCGCGCGGCAGAAGCCGATGTACCAGACGATCAGCGACTACTGCCCGCACGGCGTCTGGCGGTGCCGCTCGAACCCCAGGTCGTCGGCCGTCTACAAGTCACTGCTGGGCAAGAAACGCTGAACCCCCTCCGGAGCAAGCCCACTTGGCCAACTCCGGAGGGGGCCGCATGACATGACGGTCAGTCAGTTGGCGGAGCCGCGCCTGCGTCGTACCGCCATGAACGCGACGGCGGCGACGCCCGCCACTGCGGTGGCACCGCCGATCGCGAGGCCGGCGGGGCCGATGCCCGTGGACTTCTGCTCGGCGGCCGTGCCCTCGGGACCCGCCGCGCCGCCGGGGAGGGTGTCGAGGTCGCTCGCGCAGACCGTGGGGGCCTTGGCGCCGTCGAGGAAGGCGCAGGCGGTGCTGGCCGCGCGCAGGGCCTTCTTGTCGGTCTTGCCGAGTTCGATCCGGGAGGTGAACTCGGCCTTCGTCTCCGGCTTGACGTCGGCCGTCCAGGTGATGACGCCGTTCTTGGCGACCTGGCCGCCCTCGGACGCCTCGGGGCGGCCCGCGGTCGCCGGGACCCGCTGCTCGACGCGGAGGTTGCCGAGGGCTTCGCCGCCCTGGTTGTGGACGATGATCCGGTAGGCGAGCTTGTCGCCGCCGGCCGCCTTGTCGACGCCGTCGGAGATCTCGATGGACATCGGGGGAGCGGCGGGCGCGGCCTTCTTGTCGGCCTCCTGCCCGGGGCCGTCGGCGACGGCGGCGGTGACCGGCTGGATCAGGGCGAGGCAGACGGCGGCCGGGACGAGGGCGATCCGGTACAGGCGCAGACCAGAGGTCACGATGGAGGGTCCTTCCGTACGGGTACGAAGGCTTATCGACCCGAAGGCTTACGGGTAGGAGGCTCATGGCAGCACGGTCCGCCGACGGGCCGGTCCCGACATTCCGATGATCACGCCCGCTTGGGTCACGGGTTTGACGCCATCCGGGGGAACGGCCCCGCAACCCGTCTGTCGTACCTCTCAGGGACTCCATCCGGCCTACATGATCCGACGATGCTACGAAAACAGCGCATGCGTTCCCACCGCCTCGGCGCCGCGATCGGAGCGGTCCTTCTGGTCGCCCTCACCGCCGCCCCCGCCGACGCCCGCGACTCCTTCAGCGAACGGGCCGCACGCATCGTCCAGGAACACGAACGGGCGCGTGCCCGGGTCGACTTGCTGCGCCGGGCGGATGCGGCGCCCACCCGGATCCGGGGCGCCGAGCGGCGTCGCAAGGCGGTCCGTGACCGGCTGTGGGGCCTGCTGCGGGCCCATGAGCGCGCCCTCGGCGACCCGGTCGCCGTCAACCCGTCGGGGAAGGGCGCGGGTTGCCCGAAGGGTCCGGTGACCGCGGCGCCGCGCGCGGTCTCCCGGTGGACCGCCCCCACGCGCGGCTACTGGCTCTCCGCCGGGTACGCCGCGAAGGGCAGCCGCTGGCAGCACCGGCACACCGGCCAGGACTTCGCCGTCGGCACCGGCACCCCCGTCTACGCGGTCGGCGCGGGCGAGGTCCGGGTCACCACCTGCGGCGACGGCTTCGGCAACCAGATCCTGATCCGGCACCGCGACGGCTACTTCACCCAGTACGCCCACCTCTCCCGCATCGACGTCCGCAAGGGCCAGCGGGTCGCCGCCGGGCAGCGCATCGGGCTGTCGGGGGCGTCGGGGAACGTGACGGGGCCGCATCTGCACTTCGAGGTGCGCGTCACCCCGTACCTCGGGTCGGCCGTGCCCCCGCTCTCCTGGCTGAAGCGGAAGTCGGTGCGGGTCGTGAGGTGACCCCTGGTCGTGGGACCGCCCCTGAGGAAGTGGCCCCTGGGTACTACGGGTACGACAGGTGAGGCCCGCCCCGCGTGAGGACGGCGCGGGGCGGGCCCGGTACCCGTACGGCCCGTAGGCCTTCAGGGGGTTCAGCCCGCGTGGATCACGGCGTCCCGGGCGACGGCCCGCATCTGGGTCTTCTTCGTCGGCGTCAGCAGCGTGCTCGTCCCGCTCGTGGTCGTGTTGACGCAGACCCCGCCGAACTGGGCGGAGTACAGGGCGTACGACTTGGCGAAGTTCGTGAACGGTTTGCCGTCGACGAGGACGTTGTCGTACCGGACGCCGTTGGTGACGGCCGAGCCCCAGTCGTGGATCTCGGTGATCACCTCGACCTGGGTGCCGGCGGCCGGGCCGGTGACATGCACCGTCTGCCACCAGTCGCGGGTGACGTTCCTGATGTACATCTCGTAGTCCTGCGAGTTCTTCGCCGTCTTGACGCTCGCCTGGATGACGTCGCCGGGCCCGACCGCGCGCTTGGCGTAGACGAAGTTCGCCGGGAACTGCTCCCACCAGGCGTAGTACGTGGCTTTCCCGCCGTCGCACTCCACGCTCGTGCCGATCTGGTTGAGCGGGTCCTTCCAGCTGTCGCCGCTGCCGAAGCCGACCCACTGGTCGGTGAGGCCGTCGGGGTTGCCGGTCGCGGAGGTGCAGTCGGCGGTCGGGACCTTCCACTGCGCGCTGACGCCGGTGTGGACCCCGTCGAGCTGGAAGCCGGTCCAGTTGCCCTGGGGCGCGGTGCAGGCGGCGGCCTCGGCGAAGGCGGGTCCGGTCATCATCAGGGCCGAACAGGAGAGCGAGCCGAGGACGGCAAGCCGTCGTTTTGTACGCATACGGCGATGATCAAGTCCCTCACCTGCGCCTTCGCTCCGCCACTCCGGAGGCTGAGCCGCACGGGTGCGCGGTTCCCCCGGCCTGACGGGTGAACGGGACGCTCACTCACGGGTGATTCCGCGAAACCCCGCGCAGGGCACCCGTAGTACCGGTCACACCTGTGGGTGAGGGCCTGTACTACATGCCCTGAGGGAGGGGGGCAGCGTCCGGGGGAGAGAAGGAAGGCAGCGCATGACCACCCGTCAGTACCCGCCGGGAGCCGCTCACAAGGCAGAGCGCGCCCGCCGCTGGGCCGCTTGTGCGGCTCTGGGCGCCGTAGCCCTCGGCGCGGCCGGCCTCACCCCGGCCTCCGCCCAGGGCCGTACCCCTGAGGTCTCGTCCCCCTTCGGAGCCACGGCGCTCCCCGATCCCGGCGACGTCTTCACTCCGGAGGCCCGTAGTACCCGTAGCACCTCCGACGTCCTCGACACCGGCTCCTCCCGTGCCCTCTCCGCCGCCGGCACCGCCGTACGCCGGCGCGTCGGCACGGTCCGTGAGAGCGCGCTCGCGCCGATCTGTGGGACGAAACCGGGCGAGGAACTCCGCTTCCCGCTCTTCGACGACGTCCTGGTGAAGGCGGTGGAGACCAGCCGCGAGACGGTCGGCGACTACATCGTCTGGCACGGCGAGGTTCCCGGCACCACCGACCAGACGATCGTGGTCACCCTGGACGGCGGCTGCGACGGCACGTCCGGCAACGAGTACCTGGGCGCCGAGTTCGACCTGGGCGGCGCGCTGTACGACGTCACCACGACCGGCCCCGGCAAGGTCGTCATCTCCGAGACGACGCCGCTGGTCGACGAAGACGAGACGCGGGCGGTGCCGCCTCGGACGGCCGTGACGCAAACGCCTCGTTCCCCCCATGGCCCCCGTGATACCCGTACCCCCCGTAAGGGTCCCAAGGCGGCCTGCAAGGGCGGCGCGAACACCGCGGTCGTGGACACGCTGGTCGCCTACACCCCGAAGGCCAAGGCGGAGGCGGGCGGCGACGCCCAGATCCGCGCGCAGGCCGTGAAGGGCGTCACGCAGACGAACGAGGCGTTCGCGGCGAGCGGCATCAACGTCCGCCTGCGGCTGGTGTACACGACGCCGGTCGACGTCCCGGCGGCGTACGACAACGTCTCCAACGCCTCGCTCGCGGCGTTCGCGAAGAAGGGCGACGGGGTCGCCGACACGCTGCCGACGCTGCGCGACAAGTACGGGGCGGACCAGGTCAGCGTGATCGCGGGCGGCACGGCGGCCGGCGGCATCGGGTACATTCCGGCGCCGCCGGGGCCGTCCTGGTCGGAGTGGACGTACACGGTCGTCGCCCGGTCGGCGATCGCGGGTTACTCCTTCGGGCACGAGATCGGGCACAACCTCGGCTCCAACCACGACTGGACGACCGACCCGTCCCAGCCGGACAACGGGGCGAGCGGCTACTTCCCGGCGAAGGGCGAGTTCTCGACGCTGATGGCGTACGAATCGAGCTGCCGGACGGCGACGAAGGGCACCTGCGGCCGGGTCAACCGGTTCTCCAACTCCCGTCAGACATACCGGGGTCTGCCGCTCGGCAAGCCGATGACGCAGACCGACTCGGCGGACTCGGCGGCGGTCCTCGGCACGAACGGCAAGGCGGTCGCGGCGTACCGCAAGGCCGTCACGGACGACTCGCTGTGCGGGGTGACGACGTCCGTCTCCCCGGCCGCCTCCGGCACGGTCACCCCGGAGACGCCGGGCCCGTACGCGAAGAACGGGACGGTCTACTTCACGGCGACGCCGGCGAAGGGGTACGTCTTCGACCACTGGATGCTGGACGGCAAGCAACAGGCTTCCAAGGCAACGAGGTTCGCGGTCACGACCGCCAACGACCGTACGCTGCAAGCCGTGTTCAAGAAGGGGACGACCCCCACGGCGAAGGTGACGACGAAGTCGTCCGGCAGCGGGACGGTCAAGGCGACGCCGACGAAGAAGGCGCTCGCCGCCGGGGATCCTCTCGTCGGCACCGAACTGCTCTACGAGGCTGTCCCGGCGGCCGGTTGGAGCTTCGCGGGGTGGAAGCTGAGCAGCGGCTCCTACGCGGGCGACCTGTCCCGGGTCGCCATGCGGGTCGGTGAGAGCGACCAGGGTCTGGAGGCGGTGTTCGCGCCGCGCACGCTCACCCTGGAGCTGTGCCCGCACGGCCGCGGCACGCTGACGGCGGCCCGCACCGGCAAGTACGCCGTCGGGGACACCGCGATCGTGACGGCGAAACCGGCCAAGGGGCATGTCCTCGTGGGCTGGTTGCTCGACGGACGCCCGTACACGGGGAGCCCGTCCGGAGAGGCGATCGTCAGCTTCACCGACGGCCACAGCCACACCTTGAAGGCGAAGTTCCGCAAGAAGTAGGCAAGTTGGACGACGTTCCCGCCGGCCTGCGGTGCCGGTGGGACGCTCGGCGCCGCCGGGCGGGAGGCCGGTGTGCTCCCGCCCCGCGGCGCCGGGTGGGGGCTGCCCCGCCGACCAGGGGCAGCCCCGCTTGGGTCGCCGCCGAGGGGAGGTGGGGGGTCGGGTGCCATGCCATGACAGTGGCCGTGGGGGTCCAGCCTGTCGGACCCGGCTCCTCCCGTTCCCCTGGGCGGCACGACCAGGCTGCCGCACCTCGGGGCGCGGGCGCAGGCCCGTAGGGGAAGATCCGTACACCTAGCGGGCGGTGCGGGCGCGTTGCCGTATGCGTACGTACCCCTAGCCCGGACGAGGGGCCACCGCGGCGGCGGGTTCCCTAGGGGCGATCCCTGTCATACCCGTAGCTCTCGGGTACCCGAGGTCGCGGACACCCGCGGCCCTCCTCCTCGGCCCCCGTCCGCAGCCCTCAGGGATACCCGTACCCCCTCAGGGCCCCACCGTCGTCGGGATCTCCGTCCGCGACGCGATGCCCAGCTTCGCCAGGATGTGTTCGACGTGCGCGTCCACGGTCCGCTTCGAGATGACGAGGCGTTCGGCGATCTCCCGGTTGGACAGGCCCTGGGAGACCAGGGCGGCCACCTCGCGCTCGCGCCGGGTGAGGGCGTCCACGGACCGGGGCCGGCTGTCGACGGTGTGCCGGGGGCCTGGGGTGCGCCGGGCGGCGGGGGGATCGGCGGGGGCGGGGACGTCGTCGTCCGCGCGGACCGCCTCCAGGACCTCGCGGCCCGACAGCCGTGCCCCGGTCTCGCGCCAACGCTCGAACGTCTCGTCGCCGAGTGCGGCCCGCACCGCCCTCTGCGCGGCCTCCCGCTCCTCCAGCAGCCTCGGCAGCAGCGTGACGGGGTCGCCGCCGAGACGCCGCGCGTGTTCGGCGTACCCCATCAACCAGCAGGCGCGGACGTGCCGTTGCTGTTGGGCGGCTTGCCAGGCGAGGCCGAGGGCGGCGAGCGCGGCGCGCACCGCTTTCTGCGCGGCCTCCCGCTCCTCCAGGAGCCTCGGCAGCAGGGTGACGGGATCGCCGCCGAGGTGCCGCGCGTGTTCCGCGTACCCCATCAACCAGCAGGCGCGGACGTGCCGTTGCTGCTGTACCGCATGCCAGGCGAGGCCGAGGGCGGCGAGCGCGGCGACCAGGATCTCCCCTATCTCGGCGGCGGCTTCGAGCCCGAGCCGGAAGCACTCGGCGGCCTCGGTGTGCGCCCCGGTGAGGTGGAGGATGATCCCCTTCGTCGTGACGGTCGAGGAATACAGCTGCCGCTCCCCGCGCCCGTCGAGGTACGACATACCTGTGGCACACAGCTCCAGCGCCCCGTCGGTGTCCCCGAACACGGCCCGCAGCAGGGCGGCTTCGTAGTGGATGACACCGATCGCGAGCCCGTCACCGGAGGCGAGGATGCGCCGCCGGGCCGCCTCAACCTCGGCGAGCCCCTGCTCGACGGCGCCACCGAACGCCGTCATGGCTCCCAGGTATCCCTCGGTCGAAAGGACCACACGCTCCTCCCCGCACCGGCGCGCCACGTCGTACGCCTGCGGAAAGCGGTCGAGAGCGGTCTCCAGGTCGCCCGTCCACACCCCGAAGATGCCGGTCATCAGCAGGCCCCAGGACCGCTCGGGGCAGTCCTGCGGGGTGAGTCCGAGGCCCTTGTCGATCCAGTGGTGGCCTTCGGAGAGGGTGCCGGCGGCTCGCCAGTACGGTCCGAGACGGGCCGCCAGCCACAGCGCCTCCACGGCCCGGCCGTCCGCCGCGCAGCCGTACTCCAGGGCGGCCCGCACGTCGGCGACGTTCTCGCGGACGGCACGGTGCAGGGCGACCTGGGCAGAGCCGAGGAACTCGTCCCAGAACCTGGCCACCAGACGTTCATAGTGAGCGAAGTGCCTTTGCCTGACGGCCTCTTGGGCGTCCGGGTCGAGCCGCCCCGCGCCGTACTCGCGGATCGTGTCGAGGAGCCGGTAGCGCCCGCCGTCCTCGCCGATGCGCTGCACGACGGACTTGTCCACCAGCCCGATCAGCGCCTCCACGACCTCGCCGGGCGTCAACTGGGCGTCTCCGCAGACCTGTTCGGCCGACGACAGGTCGAACGACCCGGCGAAAACGGAGAGTCGGGCCCACAGCAGGCGCTCGTGCGGGGTGCACAGGTCGTAGGACCAGTCGATGGCCGTGCGGAGGGTCTGGTGGCGGGTGAGGGCGGTGCGACGGCCGCCGGTCAGCACCTCGAACCGCTGGTCGAGCCGGGCGACCAGTTCGGCGAGGGGCACCGCGCGCAGTCGTACGGCGGCGAGTTCGAGGGCGAGCGGCATGCCGTCGAGGCGGTCGACGAGGGCGAGGGTGCGCTCGCGGTCGCCGTTGTCGAGGGCCGCGCCGCCGGTCACTGCCGCCGCCCGCTGCACGAACAGGTCGACCGCGTCGCGCCTGCTCAACGGGGCGATGGGGACGCAGTGTTCACCGGGGACGTCGAGCGGCTGACGGCTGGTGGCGAGGACGCTGAGGCCGGGGGCCTCGCGCAGGAGGATGTCGCAGAGCATCGCGCAGGCGTCGACGAGGTGTTCGCAGGTGTCGAGGACGAGCAGGACGCGCCGGTCGCGGAGGTGTTCGACGACGGCGTCCAGCGGGCTCATGCCGGGCTGTTCGGGGAGTTCGAGGACGCCGGCGAGGGTGGCGGGCACCAACTCCGGGTCACGCAGGGCGGACAGCTCGACGAGCCGGACCCCGTCGGCGAACCGCGCCGCCGAGGCGCCGGCCGCGCGCAGCGCCGTCCGGCTCTTGCCGACGCCGCCGGGGCCGACCAGCGTGACAAGTCTGGCGCGGCCCAACGCGTCGCGCAGCAGCACCAGTTCCTCGGCCCTGCCGACGAAGCTCGTGAGTTCTACGGGAAGTTGACCGCCCCGCCGCTGTCCGAACCCGAATCCCATCTGTCCCCCGTGCTCGCGGCCGTCGACACCCTGTCACCCATCACAGCGTAAGGACACCGCTGCCGAGCGTGAATGGCGCGAGAAGACGTAGGTATCACTCGCCCCGGGGACGGGGGTCGAAAACCCGCGCGAGGGGTGAAAGGGGTGGGAGGGGTGGGGTTTCGGAGCGCGGGAGTGGTGTTCGGGGGCGCGTTCAGGCCATCCAGAAGAAGACCGCCGTCATCCGCTTGTCCTCCAGCGCCGTCCCGCAGTAACCGGTCGCGCTGTGCAGGAGGTTGGCCTTGTAGAGGAGGAGGCGGTTGTACTTGTGGGGGACGCGGACGTCCTCCTCGAAGGCGTCGGGGGCGACGAACCGGGTGCCGAGGGCGTCGACGAGGTTGTTGTGCGGTGCCTGGACGATGTTCCCGCCGAGCCGGCCGCCGGACAGGGACTGCCGGTAGAAGGCGGTTCCGCAGTCCTTCGGAGCTACGGGGTTCAGGTAGAGGACGGCGGCGTAGCGGCACAGGGACCGGGAGTCGGTGTGCGGACGGGGCTCGCTCTCCCCCTCGCCGACCACCTGGACGCAGTTGTGGTTGAGGGTGCCGCCGCCGGGCGCCTCCTGCACCCACAGTTCCTTCGCGCCGGTCGCCTGCTTCACCAGCCGCTCCACGCGGGCGAGTTCAGCCGGTTCGAGGCCGGGCATGGCCCGTAGTCCCGGCCAGGTCTCGGAGGTGTACGGGTATCCCCTGACCCAGTCGTCCTTGGCGAGGCACCGCTCCCGTACGGCGTCCACCTCGGGGAGGACGTCGTCCAGCACCCAGTAGTCCCGGCCCTTGGTCGGCTTCCGGTACGGCAGCACGGGCAACTGGGGCAACACGCGTGGTTGTGGGGGCATGCGGTGAATGTAAGGCGCCGGTAAGCGACCGCTCGCCCGTGCTTTCCTAAGGGTTGGACCAGTAATACCCCGGGGGTAGGTCAACGGCTGGTTGGACTGGTCAACGGATCGCCAAGGGGGCCGGCCGGGAGGGTCAGCGGGGCAGCCGGGCTGGAGGGCCGGGGGCGCCGGTCCGGAGAGTCGGGGGCGCCGGTCCGGAGAGCCAGGAGCAGTTGTCCGGAAACTTTTTCCGCGTCCCGGTGAGTCACCCGCGCATCGCGTCCGTATTCCTGTACGTCCGACCCCGCCGCCACCGCGCCGCGGGCTCCCCGACCGGGCAGGAGGCACGGTGCGCTTTTCACGCAACGCGATGGGCACTCTCTTCGTGGGCGGCGCCCTGAGCATGACGCTCGCCGCACTCGTCTACCCATCGATGCTGGGTGTCAACACGGCGTCCGCCTCCAACGACAGGGTGATCGCCAACACGCAGTGGGGACCCCTCACCGAGGGCGACCGCGACTTCGTGGTGAAGGTGCGCGCGGCCGGCCTGTGGGAGTACCCCGTCGGCCAGTTGGGCGTGCAGAAGGGCACCAACCAGGGCGTCATCATCGCGAGCCAGCACCTCATCGACGGCCACGCCGCCCTCGACACCACGTGCCGCAAGATCGCGCCGATGCTCAACATCACCCTGCCGAACGTGGCGAGCCCGCAACAGGTCGGCTTCGTCAGCCAGCTGACGTCCGACACCAAGGGCGACCAGTTCGACCGGGACTTCGCCAACATCCTGCGCATCACGCACGGTTCGATCTTCAACACGGTCGCGAAGGTCCGCTCCACCACCAAGAACACCCTGGTGCGCGCGCTCGCCGACCAGGCCAACGACACGGTCCTCGACCACATCACGGTGATGGAGCAGACCGGTCTCGTCGACATCGACCAGTCCCTGTTCCAGCAGACCACCCCGCCCAAGCTGCCCAAGTCGGACCTGACCCCGCCGCCCGGTGTCCCCGGCGGCCAGGTGCTCGTCCTCACCCCGCCGCCGACCTCCACCTCCACGCCGGTCGACATCGACCGGATCGCCGGTGCCAGCGCGGGCGTCACCGCGGCCCCGGGCGGCAACAACAGCGGTGGCGCAAACGCCGGAAACAACAACGGCGGGATCAACAACGGCGGTTGATCCGTCCGTAACCGTCAATGCCACAGGGCGAGTTGACAGCCTTCCCGCACGAAGATCACGATGGGCGCTCACACCTCCGGCGCGCACGACCCACGCGCCGGGTGTCCTTCTGGTCCAACCGGCCGCCCCCGCACGGCGATCGGCGGCGACCAGCCACGTGATCCGACCAAGTCACCCCTGGCAGTACCGGATGTGACGTGCCGTCATGTCGGGTGCCCAAGATGGGATACGCATGTCCATAG